>MHMT01000033.1 GCA_001819435.1 Candidatus Portnoybacteria bacterium RBG_13_40_8 | reverse complement strand
GTTTTTCTTTCTTTCTTCAACTATTTCTCTAACTACATTATGCCCCACATTTTTAATTGCTGCAAGTCCGAAACGGATTGACGATGGGGGAACGAGAGTAAAATTGTCTAAGCTTTCGTTGATATCAGGAGGCAAAACTCGAATATTGTGTTTTTTGGCATCCTCAACCAAGATGTTGATTCTATCCAAATCTTTTTCATCGGCTTGCATTAAAGCAGTGATAAATTCTTCAGTGAAATTGGCCTTTAAATAAGCGGTTTGGTAGGCGATTAAGGCGTAACAAGTGGCATGGGAGCGGTTAAATCCATATTGGGCAAAAGGCTCTACAAAATCCCATATTTTTTGCGCGACTTCTTTTGCAATTCCATTACTAATCATTCCTTCAATCATTTTATTGGCTTGTTGTTCAAGAAGTTTCCTGATTTTTTTACCCACTGCTTTTCTTAACACGTCTGCTTCCGAAGACGAAAATCCGGCCAGGTCCTTGCATATTTGCATCAATTGTTCCTGATAAACCGCAATGCCGTAAGTATTTTCCAAAATTGGCTTTAATTTAGGATGAATATATTTTATTTCTTTTTCACCGTGTTTTCGGGCGATATATTCAGGAATAAGACCCATCGGACCTGGACGATAAAGAGCAACCATGGCAATAATATCTTCCAGAATATTGGGCTTTAATTTCTGGAGATATTTTCTCATACCCGATGATTCTAATTGAAATACGCCGACTGTATCTGCCTTACGAAATACATCAAACGCTTTTTCATCGTCTAAGGGAATCGTGTCTATATTTAATTTTATGCCTCTTAATTTTTCAATAATATTAATAGTGCTTTCAATAGTCGTTAAATTTTTTAATCCCAAAAAGTCAATTTTTAAAAGTCCAAGGGCTTCAATGCTGTGCATTTCATATTGGGTAACGATAGATTGGTCATCTTGAGTCGGATGTTGACGCGGAACCAAATTATCAATCGGTTCGCGAGTAATTACTATACCAGCGGCATGAGTTGAAGCATGTCGAGCAACTCCCTCTAATTTTATAGCGATATCAATCAAGATTTTAACCTGGTCATCGGTATCATAGGCGCTTGAGAATTCTGGTATTTTTTCCAAAGATTCTTTTAACGAAAAACCAAAAGGAATCATTTTAGCAATTTGGTCGCACAAAGAATAAGTGTAACCCAGGGCTCTGCCGGCATCACGGATCGCCGCTCGGGCAGCCATTGTTCCGAAAGTAATGATTTGCGCTACGTGATTTTCGCCAAATTTTTTACTGACATAAGCAATGACTTCATTACGCCGAACATCGGCAAAGTCAAGATCAATATCGGGCATACTTATTCTTTCTGGATTCAAGAATCTTTCAAAAAGAAGTCGATATTCCAATGGATCAATATTGGTAATATTCAAGAGATAGGATACCAAAGAACCAGCAGCCGAACCTCGACCAGGACCGACCACAATTCCTTGATTTTTTGCCCAGTTAACTACGTCCTGAACAATTAGGAAATAAGAAGCGAAGCCGGTCTTTTTGATTGTTTTCAACTCATAATTTAGGCGCTCCTTGATTTTTTCTAATTCTTTTTGTCCGTCTTTCTTATCGAATAAAGTTAAGGGAAACCTTTTGGCAAATCCTATTTCACAAAGTTTTTCCAAATATGAATCAGCAGTTTCTTTCTCCGGAAGAGGGAAGTGGGGAAGTTCGATTTTATCTAATTCGATTTTTAGATTACACTGCTCGGCGATTTTTTGAGTATTTTCAATGGCTTCAGGAATATCTTTAAAGGCCCTGATTATCTGGTCTGGTGATTTTAAAGAATAATCTTCGCCCTTCATAGTCATTCTTTCTTTTTCGTCAACCGTGTGAGTGGTTTGGATGCACAAAAGAATATCGTGAACGTCAGCATCCTCCTTGTTCAGATAATGAACATCGTTGGTAGCAACAAGGGGTAAGTTTAATTCTTTGGCTAATTTTATCATTCCCTCATTGGTTCTTACCTGGTCTAATTCGTTTGGATGATCTTGGATTTCTAGATAAAAATTTCCCTGACCAAAAATTTCATTATATTCCAGGGCCGATTTTTTAGCATGCGCCCAATCATCGGCCAAGACAGCGGACGGGACTTCTCCCTGTAGGCAGCCACTTAAAGCAATCAAGCCCTCGCTATGCTCTTTTAAAATTTCTTTATCAACTCTTGGTTTATAATAAAATCCTTCAAGGTAGCTTTTGGTCACTAGTTTAATCAAATTTCTATAACCAACATTATTTTTCGCCAGAAGAACAATGTGATATCTGATGTCCATTTTCCCCGCGCCTTTATCAAATCTACTACCAGAAACAACATACGTTTCTACGCCGATAATCGGCTTAATTTCAGCAGCCAGACATTTTCTATAGAATTCAATCGCGCCATACATTGCTCCGTGGTCGGTTAAAGCCAAAGAATCCATGCCGAACTCTTTGGCTTTTTCGACTAACTCGTCAATTTTCGCCAGCCCATCAAGCAAAGAATAATGCGAGTGGACGTGCAGATGGATAAACTTTTGCTCCGCCATATATATATGATATCATTTATAAAAAATTTTCCAAATTTATTACGTGGCTTGCCACAAAAATTATTTTCTGATAATATAAGGAACATGCCGATACCGAAACAAAGACACACTAAATCAAGAAGAAATAGACGTAGATCTCATTTAAGATTAAAAAAGCAAAAACTCTCCAGTTGTCAAAAATGCGGAGAGCCGGTTTTGGCTCATCATGTTTGTTCTTTTTGCGGTAATTATAATGGCACTCAAGTCATCGATGTTTTGGCGCGCTTAGAAAAAAAGGAAAAGAAGAAAAAGGAGAAAGAATTGAAAGAACATGAAAAAGAAGCCCAGGAAGAGCAAAAAGTAAAACCATTAAATTTAGAGGAACTTTCTAAAAAATAGCATATGGCAAATCGTCATTTAGCTCGTTCAATCGTTCTCCAGTCTCTTTATGAATTTGATTTTAACAAGGGCAAAAATCTTGGTTTGGAAGAACTATTGGAAAGAAATATTGCGGAATTTGGCTCGGGGCTTGATGAAATTGATTTTATGAGAAATCTCTCCAGGGGAGTTTCAGGGCATCGGCTTCAGATTGATGAAATTATCAAAAAATCAGCTCCTGAATGGCCAATTGAACAAATTACGATTGTTGACAGGAACGTTTTGAGAATCGGAATTTACGAACTTTTATTCGGTGATAAAAAAGAAGTTCCGCCGAAAGTTGCCATTAACGAAGCGATAGAGCTGGCAAAAAGCTATGGAGGAGAAAGTTCTGGCCGTTTTGTTAACGGAGTTTTAGGAACAATTTACAGAGAAATGGAAAAAACAAAAATATGAAAATTACACAAAATTTTAATAAATTAGAAGAAACGTTAGGAATTAAATTTAAAAATAAAAAATTACTCCATCAGGCATTTGTTCATCGTTCCTGCTTAAACGAAAATCCGGGGATAAAAACGGATCATAACGAGAGACTGGAATTCTTGGGCGACGCGGTTCTGGAACTGGCGGTAACCAGAAATCTTTTTAATGATTACCCGAATCCAGAAGGAGAATTAACAACTTGGCGCGCAGCTTTGGTCAACAGTAAGATGCTGGCCGAGATTTCTACTAAATTGAGCTTTAATGATTATCTAATGTTATCAAAAGGCGAAAGTCAGGATACCGGCAGGGCAAGACAATTTATCTTAGCTAATACTTTCGAGGCGTTGATAGGAGCAATTTATTTAGACCAAGGATTCGATAAGGCGGAAAAATTTATTAAGGATAAATTGCTTGGAGAGCTACCCAAAATTTTGGAGCATAAACTTTATTTAGACCCCAAAAGTCATTTTCAGGAACATGCTCAGGAAAAAGTCGGAATCACGCCGAATTACGAAGTATTAAAAGAAGAGGGGCCTGACCACGCGAAAAGTTTTGTGGTTGGAGTTTATTTAAGCAGTGAGTTAATTGCCAAAGGCAAGGGCCCATCTAAGCAAGCAGCTCAAGAAGACGCGGCGAGGAAGGGATTAAAAAAGAAAGGATGGGAATAAAATATGTTAAAAATACGATTACAGAGAATCGGGAAAAAGAATAGTCCGAGTTATAGAATAGCTTTAGTTGAACATACAACTTCGCCGCAAGGGAAGTTTATTGAATTATTGGGAACTTATAATCCGCGGTTAAAAACCAAAAATTTCAAAAAAGAAAGAATTGAATATTGGCTTTCTCAAGGCGCTCAGCCATCGTCAACAGTACATAATTTATTGGTGGACGAGAAGATTATTAAGAGAGAAAAACTGATGGCCTGGAAATCAAAAAAACAGGAAAAAGAGGAAAAACCCGCAACACCAGAAGCGTCGAAAAAAGAAGAAGTTAAAATCGAGGAATCGAAAACAGAACAACCCGCCTTAGAATCAGTAAAAGCGGAAGAGTCGAAGATTGAAGAAGTCAAACCCGAAGAGTCCAAACCAGTTGAGCAAACTCCGGTTATTGACTCTTCACCTTTAGCTAAAGGTGAAGGAGTTGACACGGAACCGAAAAAGGAATAGAATACAAACAAATAGTAGCACTGCTGAAATCAGACTAGCAGAAAGGTCGGCTACTAGAAAGTCAGAATAAATACTAACATACCATTATTGAAAAACATGGCTGCAAAAAACAAAGATCAGGATTTCGTTGAATTTATCGTCAAAGGTATTGTCAATCATCCTGACGAAGTCAAGGTAGACAGAACTGTCGACGAAATGGGCGTGCTTATCACTCTTAGGGTTAATCCCGAAGACATGGGTGCATTGATTGGTAGAGCTGGTTCAACAGCCAGAGCTATCCGAACTTTAACCAGAATTGTTGGTATAAGGAACAATGCCCGAGTTAATCTTAAGATTGAAGAGCCGGAAGGCGGAAGAGCCCCAAGAAAGGAGAGAAATGATGTTGACAAGGTTGTCGAAGATCTTGAACTCTAAACTTACCTTATAGACTTGTCAAAAATCGTGCTATTTACCCTTCACCTTTTATTCCTGATTAAAGTACTAGGGATAAAATAATATAAAGTTATACATTAATTAAATTAATGATAAATATAAAATAAAGGTGATAGGGCTAGTCTATATAGCGCGATTTTTGTTTATATGAAATTTGATATCATCACAATTTTTCCCAAAATTTTTGATTCTTATTTTAACGAATCAATTATCAAGCGAGCGCAAAATAAAAAACTCGTTAAAATTAATATTCATAATTTACGGGATTATACAATCGATAAACATAAAACTATTGATGACAAGCCGTATGGCGGCGGGCCGGGAATGGTAATGATGGTGGAACCGATTTACAAGACAATAAAAAAAATCAAAAATCAAAAATCAAAAATCAAAATTAAGGAAAAAATTATTTTATTTTCACCTAAAGGAAAAAAGTTTGACCAGAAAATGGCAAAAAGATTTGCGAAATTGGACAGATTGATTATGATTTGCGGAAGATACGAGGGAGTTGACGAGAGAGTGGCGGAATATATTGCTGACGAAGAAGTTTCAGTGGGGGATTATGTTTTAACCGGCGGCGAAATTCCGGCAATGATAGTTATTGACGCAGTTACGCGTCTAATTCCCGGAGTAATTGCCAAAGAATCACTGAAAGAAGAAAGTTTTTCTTTTTCAAAAGAAAAACTTTTGAGGGAAGAACAGTACGAATATCCGCAATACACGCGACCGGAATCTTTTGTAATTAATGGCAAAAAAAGAGTTGTCCCAAAAGTTTTATTATCCGGTAATCATAAAAAAATTGAAGAATGGAGGAAAAAATAATATAAAAAAAATAAATCTTGGCATTTTTTTTGGTGGCAAATCAGTAGAACATGAAATATCTCTTATTTCGGCAAAGAATATTATAGATGCCATCGATAAAAATAAATATAATATAATTTCTATCGGCATAAAAAAAAATGGCGAGTTTAACTTTTATAGCGGAGAAGATTTTATATTAGATGCAGATGATCCTAAAAAGGTGCACTTAAATTCAAATGGCATACCGGTAACATTTTCTTTCGGGATGAATAAAGAGCTTATCGGGACTTTGGATAAAAATTTGAGAATAAAAATAGATGTTGCATTTCCTGTTTTACATGGTAGTTTTGGAGAGGATGGAACTATTCAGGGTCTTTTCGAGATGGCCAATATTCCTTATGTTGGTACTGGGGTTTTGGGTTCGTCTATTGGAATGAACAAAGATGTAGCCAAAAGATTGTTAGAAAATTCAGGAATTAAAATAGCAAAATTTTTGGTTTTTAATGTTTCAGAAAAAGAAAAAATTAATTTTTCAAGTATTGTTTCTCGGTTGAGGCACCCATTTTTTATTAAGCCAACCAATCTTGGTTCTTCGGTTGGCGTTTACAGAATAGAAAATGAAAAAGATTTTCATGAGAAATTGAATGAGGTTTTTAAACTTTGCGACAAGATTATGTGTGAAGAAATGATTGTCGGCAGAGAGATTGAATGTTCTGTTTTGGGCGTTGAAAATCCAATTGCCTCTTTGTCGGGAGAAATTATATTAAATCGCGGATTTTATTCTTACGAAGCAAAATATTTAGATGAAAATAATGTACAATTAAAAGTTCCTGCAGATTTATCTAAAGAAATGGTGCAGAAAATTCAAGAAACGGCAATTAAAATTTTTAAATTACTGGAATGTAAAGGAATGGCAAGGGTGGATGGTTTCGTTCAAGAAAACGGAGATTATGTTTTCAATGAAATTAATACAATTCCTGGATTCACAAAAATTAGTATGTATCCTAAGCTTTGGGAGGTGAGTAAAATTCCTCAAACAGAACTTATTGATAAATTGATTCAGATGGCTTTAGTAAAAAAAATAGGGGAATCGAGGAAAACCCCTTGACAACGGATTTATTCGGAGTAAAATAGAGAATACATAAGTATTAATTTCTAATTGACCTAATTATTCTAATTCCCAAGCCTTATGTGAAAATGATAAAAAATTAAACGTACTTTTAAAACAGAGTTCAGTTTTGGAATTAAAGTTCAAAGATTGGGCTCTGTTTTTAATTCGCTCTTTAAAAATTTAATGCAAGCGTAAAAGTCAAATCTTTTATAGTTGTCCTGATATTCTTGATAAATTGTCGCTGATGAGACACAGATAGTCATTGATTATTTGTGTTGAAGTTTGTGATGATTTATCTTTTTGAGAGTTTGATCCTAGCTCAGGACGAACGCTAGCGGCGTGGATAAGGCATGCAAGTCGAGCGGTCTCCGCAAGGAGGCAGCGGCAAACGAGTTAGTAATACGTGGGTACTTCCCCCTGACACGGGTATAATTCGTCGAAAGGCGAACTAATTCCCGATAGTTCCCGAAAGGGTAAAGATCTGGAGCAATCCATTTCGGTTGGGGAGAGGCCTGCGGCCTATCAGCTTGTTGGTGAGGTAATGGCCCACCAAGGCGATGACGGGTAGGGGGCGTGAGAGCGTGTTCCCCAACGAGGGCACTGAGACACGGGCCTTACTCCTACGGGAGGCAGCAGTCGAGAATCTTCCACAATGGGCGAAAGCCTGATGGAGCGACGCCGCGTGAATGAAGAAGTCCTTCGGGATGTAAA
>MHMT01000032.1 GCA_001819435.1 Candidatus Portnoybacteria bacterium RBG_13_40_8 | reverse complement strand
TAGAAAACAGAAAAATAGCGATGATTATCGCTTATAGAAATTTTCGCGACGAAGAATATGAAGTGCCGCACAAAATTTTTGAAGAACTGAGTGCGGACGTAAAAACTTTTAGCGATGAACTGGGAGTAGCCCAGGGAGTCGATGGAATGGAGGTAACAGTAGATTCAAGGCTAATTGATTTGGACATTTACGAATTTGATGCAATTGTATTTATCGGTGGTCCGGGAGCCTTGGAGCATTTAGATATTTCGGAATCATACCAGATTGCCAAAGATGCGATTAAACAAAATAAGATTTTAGCCGCTATTTGTATTGCACCCGGAATTTTGGCCAAAGCCGGAGTTTTGCGGGGTAAAAGAGCAACTGTTTGGACAAGTTCCTTGAATAAAGATGCGCAGAGAGTTTTGGAGCAGAATGGAGCAATATATCAGAGCGACTCGGTGGTCGTGGATGGGAAAATAATTACTGCGGATGGCCCTAATTCAGTTGAGGAATTTGCCAACAAAATAGTTGACGCCTTAAAATAATTTGTTTATACTTTGATTACTGTTCTGTTAACCTCGTCTAAAGCGAGGATCTCGCAACGCGGGATGTTTAACAGGGTAAAAAGGAGCGAATGTCGCAGTGGCTTTCATTTGTCCAGCTTACTTCTACTTCTCGTGGACAAATTAGTAGTGAGTCAAGAGGGGAGCCACTTAAATGACTTCCGGGATATCCGTCTACGGAAGCATTAGCGATGTTCGCTCTTTTTTGCTTTATTCAAGATTGACAGAATTTTTACAATATGCTATTTTACGGGAAAGGAGGTAAAAGTGAAAAAAATAGCATTGTTCTTTTTGATTTTTTTATTTCTCGCTTGCTGCAATCTGAAAGACCTTGATTTTGAGAGAATTCCCGAATCCGCCACCATGATGGAGAAAATCCAAGAAGGCATTATTGCCAACACGGAAGAAGGATTTCTGGCCGATTCCATAAAAGGCATATTCATTACCTGGGAACAGCCAGCGACCATCGGCCCGGAGATTAGCAGCAAGTTAAGTTTTTTTTATTCGGAATCACCGGAAGAGCTCAAGAAATTATCAGATCTCAAGGGACATAAAGTAAGGCTAACTTACTTTTATGAAGATGATGGGCGGAGAGACGGAGAATACATGCCCATTGCGCGAATGGTGAGAGTAGAAGATTTAGGAAAATAGAGAACAAGAAGTCGGACCGAGAGAAATCTCGGTCCTTTATTTTCTGTTTTATTTTTTGGAGTTATAATTAAAATATATGATTACTCAACAAAAAATTGACGAATTTAAGAAACAAATCGAAGGCGATGTTTTGACGGAAAGATTTTGGCGCGAAGTTTATTCTACTGACGCCAGTATTTATAAATTTGTCCCGGAATTGATTGTTTTACCGAAAACAAAAAAGGATGTTCAAAAAACCGTAAAATTTGCCAAAGAAAACAAAATCGGCATTACCTGTCGTACGGCAGGAACATCTTTGGCCGGAACTGCGGTTGGTCCGGGAATTATTTTGGATTTTACAAGATATTTTGATCAGATTTTAGAAATTTCCTCGACAAGCTCGGAACAAGTGGCCTTTGTTCGTACGCAGCCAGCGGTTATTTACGATGAGTTAAATGCCAAATTAGGCGAAAAAGGATTATTTTTGCCACCGGTTCCAGCTTCTAGTCGAGCTTGTATGATTGGCGGGAATGTGGCAACCAAAGCTTGCGGCGGAGGAGCGGTAAAATACGGCACCCTCGATGATTTCATGCTGGCAATTGAATTTATTGATGCTGATGGAAACATTGTCAATACCGAGACTGGGCAAGGCGTAGAAAAATTTAAAGAAAAATTGGAAAACCTTAGAAAGAAGATTTTAAACGATAAAAAAGCAATGGAGGTTATAAACAGAAGAATGGATATTCAAGATGCTTCTACTTATAATATTTTTGCCTTCGACAGATACTCGGATACTAACGAACTCATCGCTCATCTGATGATGGGAAGTATCGGCACTTTGGGAATATTTACGGAAATAAAACTGAAAGTCGTGTCAAAACCAAGCGAAAAACCGGTTTCCTGGGCAGTTTATTTGGCTGACTTATACCAGGTAGATAATTTTATCAAGGAAGTGAAAAGATTGGATTGTTCGGGAGTTGAATTGGTGGACAGGGTTTCTCTGGATTTAACCAGAAATTGTTTTCCTGCTTTGGGCATTCCCAAAGAAGCCGAGGCAATGATGATTGTTCAGTTTGACGAGAAAATCGAGCAGACCTTAAAAGAATTTGAAAACTCTTTGAAGAATTTCAAGCTTGTAGGCGAAGCGGTGAAAGACCCGGTTAAAATGGAAAAATTCTGGGAAGTAAGAAAATGTCTTTTGCCGATGACTGCCAAATTTTCACCAACCACCAAGCCACTGGTTTCGGTTGACGATGTGGGAGTGAGAGTAAAAGACATTCCTGACTTATTAAAGGACTTGAGAAAAATATTCAAGGATCTGGGAATGCAAGTGGCTTTGTATGGTCACGCCGGAACAGGCACGATTCATATTGACCCGGTTATCGAAGCAGCCACGGATAAAGATGTAAAGAAAATCAGAGAAATCGCTGATAAGGTTTACGAGGCGGTTTTCAAATACGACGGGACAATTGCCACGGAACACGGCGGGGGAAGGTGCAGAAGCATGTATTTGGAAAAACAATGGGGCAAGGATATTTTTAAATATCTGAAAGAAATTAAACAGATTTTCGACCCGAGTGATATTTTAAATCCGAATACAATGTTCAATAAGGACAAGATTTGCGCCAATTTAAAAATCCCGATGAAACCGTTGGGACCGGAAGAATGGCCGTGTATGGAATGCGCGTATTGTCAGAATAAATGCCCGGCTTGGATTAAAGCAAGAAAAGGGGAAATGGGCCCGAGACAATTCAAGAATTTAATCAGATACAGGGTTTTGGAGGTTAAGGAAGGAGATACGGAAATTCCGGCCATGGAAGAACAAATAAAACAATGCATTTTATGCGGCAATTGCACGCAAGTTTGTTCGACGATTGTCGGAGCGAAATTGAAGGAGTTTAACGAAAATTGGAGGGCAGGGAAGGTGGGTTGATAACTTGGGTTTACTCACACGAAGACACGCGTCAATGTCCCAGCGAGACATTGCGCTCTTTCTCGCCCTCGCTCCTCCGCCGCTTCGGGCGGAGACCGTGCCCGCTCGGGCTACGAGAGGTCTTCTTAGCGAATAAACCCTCGTTAAAATGGGGGAGTAAAAAAATCGTAATTAATAATTACGATTTTAAATTTGACAGGATGATTTTGTTTTGATAACTTGGTTTTTAAGGAGAGGAGATGAAAAAAGATTTTATAATTGCTCTTTTTTTGTTGGGGATTTTTTATTTTATGGACTGGAAAAGCCATAAAAGAAAGGAGAGACCATGAAAAAATTCATGGTGCCCCGCGTCGCTCACTGCAAGAGCGGCTGCCAACGAAGGGGGTGAGACCCGCGTCTCACCCCTGTTTTATTTTAGCGAAAGGGTTGACCCTGCACCTATCTCAAATTACGGCTTTATAGATATATTGACCAGAGGCGAAGCCGCCTTACGGCTACGGTCAGAAATTATACAAAAAACATTGTTAAGATAGGTGCAGGGTTGACAAAATGGTGTATTGTATGCTATAATGGTAGGTAAAAAGGAGTAGTACAATGAAAAAATATTTCGTTCTTTTCTTAGCAGTGGTTTTTCTTTTTTCGTCTCTGCCGGTCTGGTCCCAGGTGACGGGTTGCTTGGAAAACGAAACCCATCTTCAGAGGGGTCAACTGTCAACACAGTTTCAGTTCTGGATTCAGGGCAATTTCAACAAGAAGTTCGGATACTTCGGTTGGACTCTGGTTTCCAAAAACTGGTCCGAAATCTATCCCGGCCTTTCATGGCAGCCGACATCGTGGTTGCAGGTGGGCATCGGAATGGGGATTGAACAGGGTCAGTCCAAGGCGCGATTCGGAGAATTTATCTGGATCGGCAAGGGGAAATTTTATTTCCTCGGATTCACGGAGCACGAAGGATCGGGGTTCTGGTACAGGGCAATGGCCATGTATCGTCCGAGCCAAGCGTTCCAAGTCGGATTGATGTCGCAATACAAACTCGGCATTGGTCCGAAGGTGGAAATGGTTATTTATAAACCATTTGCGCTCTGGGTCGCTGCCCTTATTTTGGGACAAGATCCCAAAACCACCGTTTTCGCCGGGTTAAAACTCGGTTTCTAGGGAAACAAAGCGGGATCGAGAGTTGAGAAACTCTCGACCCCGCTATTTTTTATCTCTAAATATATTATTGATTGTTCAATCATATGGTGCGGCCGCACCATTAAGTTGAACAATTATTTTTTATTAATTTTCTATAATTCTGTCTGATATAATCTTTCTTGGCTGAAAAAATAAAGAATTTTATTATCAGCGTCGTATTTTATTTCCGGTTTTTCGGTATTGATGAATTTTACGGTGTTTCTTGGCAATTGGTTATCCAGTTCCGTAAAGAGAATCGAATCTTCGCTCGCGATAATCAAATGCTGGTCGGTTTTCGGATACCATAAAACATCAACTATTGTCTGCCCTAAATCGATTTGCTCCACATCTCCTTTTTTGCGCATTACGGAGCCATCATTTTCATCCGCCAGCCATAAAATTTCCACTGATTTGTCTTTTTGACAAAGCAGTTTTTTATTATCATCGGATAAAGCCCATTTACCTTGATTAAAACTGGGGAATACCCGGTCAAAAACCTCCGCCGATTTTAAGCTACTTACGTCCAGTTCAAAAATTTTTCCGGTAAAATAATCCAAATAAATGATTCCGTCTTTATAAATCGTATAATTCAGGACATTCGGAACCAATACCCCAGAAAGAGTTGAATTTTCCGGGTTATTTTCATCCCAAATAATTGAATAAAGATTATTATTTGATAAGAAATAAATTTTTTTACCGCTTTTATCGACGTTTATGTTTTCAATTTTAAAAATTACGTATTTGGATTTTTTCTTGATAATTTCAGTTAAATTATCCAAAGAATAGGGTTTTTCAACAAAAGATTTATATTCCTGGCTCTCGCTTGCCACCAAAAGAATTTTGGGATTAAGCGGAACGAGAAATATATTATCCAATTTCGTAACCAAACCCGGTTCCACGGTGATTGTCTTTAACCAAGGATGATATTCTTCTTTGCTAATTTTTACCTCATAAACCTTGGGAACTAAGCGTCTTACGAACTTATTGGTTTTTCCACTGAGTTTGTTATTAACAAAAATATCTGCTTTAGGCGGGTAGGATTTCAAATACATTCCTCCGCTGACAACGATGGTTCTTTTTTCCCAATCAAAACTATACCCTTCACTATAAAAAATAACCATCGGGACGAGAATTATAAAAATAAGCAGAAAAATTAGGAAAATTATCCTTCTATTTTGGCGAGTCATATTATTTAATTTAGCATTTTTTTAAGCCATTGCCAAGATAAAATAATTAAGTTAAAATGGATATACTATATGCCCGGTGCTACAACTTTGATGGTCGCCACAGGCGACCACAAACAAGGTACTGGACACAATAGATAAATAAACATTTTTGATTTATAATCTACAACTTTGATGAACTCAGTATAAAAATCGAAGTTGTAGCACTGGATATGTTTGTAAAAAAAATTGGCATTGATTTGGGCACAGCTAATACGCTGGTCTATGTCCCTAAAAAGGGGGTGATTGTTAATGAACCATCGGTGGTGGCGATTTCTTTAACGGATAATCGGGTTTTAGCAGTAGGCAATGAAGCCAAAGAAATGATCGGCAAAACCCCGGATACCATTGTTGCCTCTCGCCCTTTAAGAGATGGGGTAATCGCCGATTATAAGGTTACGCAAGCGATGCTTTCTTATTTTATCAGCAAGGCCGAAGGAAAATTCAGAATTTTTAGACCCGAAGTAATGATTTCTGTTCCCGCCGGGATAACTTCAACCGAGAGAAGAGCAGTAATCGAAGCAGCAATTCAATCAGGCGCCAAAGCAGCATATTTGGTAAAAGAACCGGTATTGGCCGCAATTGGAGCGGGAATTCCGATTAATTCTCCAGTTGGAAATATGATTGTTGATATTGGAGGCGGAACTTCGGAGGTAGCTATTATTTCTTTGGGTGGAATCGTAGCCTGGTCATCGGTTAGAGTAGCCGGTGATAAAATTGACAGAGCAATTGCCGATTATATTAAGAAAAAATATAATTTAGCCATTGGCGAAAGAACATCCGAAGAAGTAAAAATTCAAATTGGCAGCGCGGTTCCTAATCCGGAAAGAGGAAATATGGAAGTAAAGGGAAGAGATTTAATTGAGGGACTGCCAAAAACAATTGAAATCACCAACAAAGAAGTGGTTGAGGCAATTGGTGGTGAATTACGGGAAATAATTAAAGCCATAAAAGCGGTTCTTCAAGAAACCCCGCCAGAATTATCTGCTGATATTATGAACAGGGGGATGGTTTTATCGGGCGGCGGAGCATTGTTAAATAAAATTGATGAACTGGTGACCAAAGCAACGGGCGTGCCTTGTTATGTGGCAGATGAGCCGTTACTATGTGTTGTAAAAGGAACCGGTATTGCTTTGGAAAATTTAGAAGTTTATAAAAGAAGCATAATGTCAAAAAAATGAGAATAGGGATACAAGTCAGTTCTAATTTAAAAAATAGGACTGGAGTCGAAGAATATATTTATCAGTTATTGAAACACTTACCAATGGTTGATGATTATGGAAATCATCAATTTTTTATTCTTGCCCCGTTTATTTCGAACGAAGTGAGAAATATTGCGGGGTATATACCTAAAGTACTGAAATGGCCGTTTAAATGGGGGTGGACGCAAATAAGATTGAGTTTAAAAATGTTGAGAAATAAGCCCGATGTTTTGTTCGTTACAGCGCATACGTTCCCGGTTATCCATCCGAAACTGGTGATTACAGTTCAGGGCCTGGAATTTGAAGCTGTGCCGAAAATGTATTCTTTTTTTAGGCGAAAAATTCTGAGATTTCTGACTAAAAGAAATGCCAAAAAAGCGGACAAAATTATTGTGCCATCCGAGACAACGAAAAACGATTTGATAAAATTTTATAAAATTAATCCAAGTAAAATATTTGTTGTTCATCATGGAGTATAAATACATTCTATATTTGGGAAGCGGGCATCAAAGAAAAAATATTGATGGAATAATTGAGGCATTTGAAATGTTGAAGGAAAAATACAAAATTCCTCATAAATTGATTTTGGCCGGCTTAAAACAAGAGGGAAAATGGGAAGACATTATCTTTATGGGCTATGTTGATGAGAATAAAAAGCGGGAATTACTGAAAAATGCCGATTTATTTGTTTCCCCGTCTTTTTATGAAGGTTTTGGCATGCCGGTTTTGGAAGCCCAAAAAATGGGCGTGCCGGTGGTTGCTTCGGATAGAGGCGCTTTGTTGGAAATTTTGGGAAATAGCGCTTTATTGGTTGATCCAAAAAAGACCGAAGAAATTGCCGAAGCAATATATAAAGTATTGAATGATGAGTATTTGAGTAAGGAGTTAGTGAGGAAGGGCTATGAAAATGTGCAGCGTTTTTCCTGGTCCAAATGTGCAGAGGAGACGCTTAAGATAATTTCTAATTAACCTAATTATTCTAATGCCCAAAATTGCGATTATACATGATTATTTGGTTTCTTATGGTGGGGCGGAGAAGACGTTTAAGGCGTTGGCAGACATATTTCCCGAGGCCGATATTTATACTTTATTTTATAATCCAAAAATAAAACAAAGATTATTTCCAAATCGAAAAGTTCATACTAGTTTTTTAGAAAAATTTCCAAGTTTTTTAAGAAAAAAATATCAATTGCTTTTACCCTTTTTGCCAATCGCTGCTGAAACCATGGATTTTCGAGATTATGATGTAGTAATTTCCGCAAGTCACTCTTTTGCTAAAGGCATTATCACTCGGCCGAAAACAATTCATATTTGTTATTGTTTTAGCCCGACACGATATTTATGGGATAAATCCCGTCCCAGATTTATTCTCCATTATTTTAGAGTTTGGGACAGACAAGCGTCGGAACGGGTGGACCAATTTATTGCGGTTTCAAAGACAGTCCAACAAAGGATTAAAAAGTACTATAAACGAGAGTCGGTGGTGATATATCCTCCTGTTCAAACTCTAAATCCTAAATCCGAAATCCTAAACAAATCCAAAACCCAAAATCCAAATGGCCAAAAAGAATTTTACTTAATCGTTTCGCAGTTGAGAAAATATAAGAGAATAGATTTGGCCGTTGAAGCGTTTAATAAGTTGGGACTGGAATTGGTGATTATTGGCGAAGGTCCGGAAAAAAGAAAATTACAGAGAAAAGCCAATAAAAATATCAAATTTTTGGGCTGGCTGTCGGATGAGGCGGTTCAAGAATATTACAAAAATTGCACAGCTTTTATCTTTCCGTCAGAAGATGATTTTGGCATCGCTCCTATTGAAGCAATGAGTTACGGAAAACCGGTTTTGGCATACCGCAAAGGCGGAGCTATCGAAACAATAATCGAGGGCAAGACCGGAGAATTTTTTGATTATCAGAATGCCGCTGTATTGGCCGATGGCGTTCGTCGTTTGAGATCAAATTTAAAAAATTACGACCCAAAATTTATCTCCCAGCATGTTCAAAAATTCAGCAAAGAGAGGTTTGAAAAAGAAATAAAAGAGTTCATTTTTAAAGTTGCGAAAAGCCAATAGGTGTGATATTCTAATTCTATATGGTATCTGGTAGAAATCAGTATATTTTAGATTTTTTTAAAAAGGCAATAGAGACGAAAAAATTGACTCACGGATATTTATTTTGGGGATCAGATGGCGAAGAAGCGAAAGATACGGCCTTATGGTTAGCCGAATATTTGAAAACCGATTCTTTCGATATTTTATATATTGTCCCCCAAGAAGATAAAAAACCTGCCGGCAGGCAGGCAGGGATAATTTCTATTGATCAAATTAGAAAAGCCAGAAAACATTTAAGTTTATCTCCCTATAACGGTCTCTATAAATTTGCTATTATTGATAAGGCCGAGACAATGAATTCAGAGGCGGCCAACGCCTTACTAAAAACATTGGAAGAACCCAAAAAGGATACAGTTTTGATTTTAATCACTTCTAAACCGGGCCTACTTCCCAAAACAATCATTTCAAGATTGGAAGAAATAAGGTTTAAGCCGGTTTCTTTAGATAAAATAGCCAAGAATTTTCTCTTAGATAAAGAAAAAAGATATATTGATATTTTGCAGAAGCCATTAAACGAGACCTTTAAATACATAGAAGATATATCAAAAGAAGAGAAAGAAGTTTTTCCCATGTTAGATAGCTGGTTGTTTTTATTCAGAGATTTATTGGTTAAAAACAAGAAAAGCACCTATTATAATCGGGAAAAATTAATCAAAATAATCAAAGAAATTCAAAAAACCAAAGATTTAATTTCCAGCACCAACGTTAATCAAAGATTGGCGCTGGAAAATTTAGCGTTATGTATAAAAAATTATTAGATAATCTTAGACCGGAATTGGAGAGTACCATTCAGTTTTTAAAAGGGGAATTGGTGAAAATAAAAACCAGCCGGGCAACGCCGGCAATGGTTGAGGATATTGAGATTGATTGCTATAATCAAAAATTCCCCGTAAAACAACTGGCTTCGATAAATGTTCCTCAGCCGAGATTAATTATTATTCAGCCTTGGGACAAGGCCATTTTACAGGATATTGAAAGAGGAATCAGGAATAAATCGAGCTTTAGTCCGGTAGTTGACGGAGAATTAATCAGGATAAATATTCCGACTCTTTCCGAAGAGCAGAGGAAAGAATATTGTAAAGTTATTGCCGACAAAACCGAGGAAGCCAGGATTTCCATTCGTCTTAATCGGGAAAAAGTCTGGAAAGATATTCAGGAAATGGAAAGAAATGGCGAAATCCGCGAAGACGACAAATTCCGCGCCAAAGACGAATTACAGGAACTGGTCGACGATTATAACAAAAAGATCGATGAGCTTAAAAAAACCAAAGAATCCGAAGTAATGACAATATGATTCTTACAATAATTGTTTTTATTTTAATATTGGGAATTTTAGTGTTTGCCCATGAATTAGGGCATTTTATCAGTGCTAAAAAAGCCGGGGTAAGAGTCGATGAATTCGGATTTGGATTTCCTCCTCGGCTTTTTGCTTTTAAAAAAGGAGAAACAACCTATTCCTTGAATCTAATCCCAATTGGCGGTTTTGTTAAAATTTTTGGCGAGGAACAAGAAGAGAAAAGAAGCAAAAGCAAAAGGGCTTTCTATAATCGACCCGCTTGGCAAAGGGCGATTATTCTTTTTGCCGGAGTATTCATGAATTTTTTGATAGCCGCAGTTTTTCTTTCAATCGTTCATGGTCTGGGCGTGCCAAGTCTCATAGAAAGAGGTCAGGAACAAGGATTTAGAAATATTCAAATTCAAATTATCGAAGTGGCCAAAGATTCGCCCGCCGAAAAGGCCGGATTAAAAATTGGAGATACCATTCACGGCTTATCTTTTAGGAGCGAAGTTATCGAGGTAAAAGAAGTTGAAGATGTCCAAAATTTTATAGCCGGCCATATTGGTGAAGAATTGAATTTCAGCCTTAAAAGAGGCAATGAAACCTTTGAAAAAATTATTATCCCCAGAGCCAATCCTCCGCTTGGCGAAGGCGCAACCGGAATTGCCATGGCAAAAACCGGACTAATTTCTTATCCTTGGTATAAGGCAATTTTAAAAGGATTTGAAACAGCCGGAAGAATGCTTGTGACAATGATTACGATGTTCTATTTATTGATTAAAACCCTAATTTTAAAAGGAACGATGATTGGTGAGGTGGCCGGACCAGTGGGAATTTATTCTTTGACTTCGCAGTTTGTAAAACTTGGATTGATTTATGTTTTGCAATTTGCCGCTTTTCTTTCGCTCAACTTGGCGATTATAAACGCTATTCCATTTCCGGCCTTGGATGGCGGTAGATTATTATTTTTATTAATTGAAAAAATAAAGGGCAAGCCAATAAATATGAGAACCGAGAAATTGGCTCACACCATTGGTTTCGCGCTTCTAATTTTATTAATTATTGTTATAACGTTTAGAGACGTAATCAAGTTATTTTAAAAATATGCTTACCAAACAAAAAGACGATTTTGCTAAGTGGTACAATGACGTAGTTTTGGGAGCCGACTTGGCCGAATATTCACCGGTTAAGGGCTGTATGATTATCAAGCCCTATGGTTATGCTATTTGGGAAAATATTCAGAAAGCAATGGATATCGAGATTAAAAAACTAGGCGCAAGCAACGCGTATTTTCCTTTATTCATTCCGGAAAAATTTCTTAAAAAAGAATCTGAACACGTAGAGGGTTTTTCTCCGCAAGTCGCATGGGTGACCCATGGTGGAAATAAAAAGCTTCAAGAAAGGTTGGCAATTAGACCAACCTCGGAAACAATAATGTATGATGTTTTTAAAAACTGGATTCAGTCATATCGCGACTTACCTTTAAAAATCAATCAATGGGCAAATATTGTAAGATGGGAAATGAGACCAAGATTATTTTTAAGAACATTAGAGTTTTTGTGGCAGGAAGGACATACGGCTCATGCCACAAAAGAAGAGGCAGATGAAATGGCTGAAAGCGCCCTGAGAATGTATCAGGGTTTCGCTCAAGACTGGTTAGGGATTTATTGTGTTCCCGGTAAAAAAACCGAAGCCGAGAAATTTGCCGGTGCCCTTTACACTCTTTCTGTAGAAGCCCTAATGAAAGACGGAAAAGCCCTACAAATGGGAACATCTCATCAATTGGGCCAGAATTTTTCAAAATCATTCGGCATCCAATTTTTAGATGAAAAAGGCAGGAAAAATTATGTTTGGCAAACAAGTTGGGGGGTAAGCACGAGAATGATTGGTGGGTTGGTTATGGCTCATGGAGATGACAAGGGTTTAATATTGCCACCCAAAATCGCGCCCTATCAAATAGTGATTATTCCAATCTCTCAAGATGGGTTGGTAAAAAACCATATCTCAAAAATAGAAAAATCATTAAAGGAAATTAGATTTATTACCGATAACAGAATCCAGCAAACACCAGGCTGGAAATTTAATGAATGGGAATTGAGAGGCGTACCTCTGAGAATCGAGATTGGGCCAAAAGAGGTAAAAGAAAACAAAATAACCTTTGTTTTAAGAAACAACTTAAAAAGACAAACAATTGATTTTAAACAGTTTAATCCGAAAAAATTATTAGATAGTTTACAAAAAGAGCTTTTGGCCGAAACAAAGAATTTTACCGAAGAAAATACTCATCAAGTGAAATCGTATTCTGAGTTCAAAGAAATAATTAATAAAAAGGGCGGATTTATAAGGACTTATTGGTGCGGCGACAGCAAATGTGAAAAGAAAATTCAAGAGGAAACCAAGGCGACGATTAGATGCATTCCCATGAGACAAAAAAACAAAAATGGTAGATGCATAAAATGCGGTAAAGAATCTAAATTAGAAGTATTCTTTGCTAAGGCCTATTAAATAAAATGTTTAATAAATTATTGGGAAAATTTTCTAAAGATGTTGGAATTGATTTAGGAACAGCAACCACCCTAGTTTATGTTCGGGGCAGGGGAATAGTAATCAATGAACCATCAGTGGTGGCGGTAAATCAGAAAACCGGTCAGATTTTAGCTATTGGTGAAGAAGCGAAGAAAATGGTTGGCCGGACTCCGGCCCATATTTCGGCAACCAGACCCCTGATTCACGGTGTAATTTCTGATTTTGAGGTGACCGAACAAATGTTGAGATATTTTATCCATAAGGTTCACAAGGATAGTTTTGCCATATTACCCAGACCCAGGGTGATTGTGGGAATTCCTTCCGGAATTACCGAAGTAGAAAAGAAAGCGGTCCGTGATGCTGCGCTGAGCGCGGGAGCCAGAGAAGTTTATTTGGTTGAAGAAGCAATGGCAGCAGCAATAGGCGCTCGTTTGCCGGTCCAGGAGGCGATAGGAAACATGATAATCGATATTGGCGGAGGAACAAGTGATATTGCCGTAATTTCTTTGGGAGGAATTGTGGCCAGCCGCACCTTAAAAGTGGCTGGCGATAGATTAAATCAAGATATTATTGATTATGCCCATGACGAATTAAAACTGGTTTTAGGTGAAAGAACAGCTGAAGATATTAAAATTGCCATTGGCTCCGCTTATGATTTAAAAGAACCATTGGAAGCACCGATGAGGGGAAGGGATTTAATAACCGGTCTGCCCAAAGAAATTTTTGTAAATAGTGATCAAATCAGAGAGGCACTTTTCAGGTCTAATCAAGTCATTGTTAGCGCTGTCAGGGATACAATTGAAGAAACGCCACCGGAACTAGTGGCCGATATTATGAATCGAGGAATTATGATGGTTGGAGGAGGAAGTTTGCTTCGGGGCATAGATAGATTAATCAGTAGAGAGACAAAAATGCCAGTCAAAATAATTGACGACCCTTTAACCGCTGTGGCTCGGGGAGCCGGCATTATTTTAGAAGAATTAGATAAATTAAGCGAAGTTTTGGTCCAAATGGATTACGGCGAAGTACCAAGGTAAAATCCCAAATCCCAATAGCCAATGACCAAATCATTATGAAAATATCCAAAAAGTATTTACTTATTATCGTTGTCCTAATTGCGGGACTCGTTTTTTTAAATTTTTTCCCTGGATTGGTAAAAAATACAAGTAATATAGTTTTTAAAGTTTTTTCTCCAGTGGAGAATTTTTTTATTCGGTTGGGCGATCGGGCAGTCGGCTTTTTTGATTTAATTATTTCCATAAAAGAGTTGGGTAGAGAAAATACTCAATTAAGACAAAAAAACCTGGAATTAGAAACAGAAATTGCAAAATTGAAAGAAGCGGAAAGAGAAAACCAGATATTAAAAGATGCTTTAAAAATATCAGAAGAAAATCAGCTTAATTTAGAAATGGCTAAAATTGTGGGGAAAGATATACAGGGACCAAAAGAATGGATTTTGGTAGACAAAGGAGCAAATCAGGGAATAAGAAAAGATATGGCTGTAATTTCAAAAGACTTTGCTTTAGTGGGGAGAATAACAGAGACAATGCCAGATTTTTCTAAAATAATTTTAATTACCAATAATGAAAGTATCGTAGCCGCTCTAATTGAAAACGAAAGAAGTCAAGGACTGGTCAAAGAAGAGGAAAGGGGAAAGCTTTTTATGGATTTCATACCTAGAAATGAAAAATTGGAAAAAGGGGAAAGAGTAATCACTTCCGGAATGGATAAAATTTTCTCTAAAGGGATATTAATAGGAAAAATAGAAAGCATTGATTTGTCTCAAAATCAACTTTTTCAAAAAATTATTATCATTCCAGCCGTTGACTTCGCAAAATTAGAAGAAATTTTTATCATAAAATGAAAATTTTTCCAATTATATTTTATATAATTGTTTTGTTGTTTGTTCAAATTGGGATTTTGCCCCATTTAGTAATCTTCAATGCTTATCCAAATTTAATTTTATTATCCATTATATCTTTAAGTATTTTGCGAGGTTGGAAAAAAACGCTGCCCTGGATAATTAGCGGAGGATTATTTATGGATTTTTATTCTTTACATAATATTTTGGGTATTTCGCTTGTAACATTATTGATAACCGCTTATATTTCTTATTTTTTAAGTCAAAATACTTTTAAAAAAGCTACGTTCTTGTCGCTATTTTTGGTTTTTCTAATTTCTATTATTATCTACTACGTTTCGTTAATCGTCCTTTCTGAGATATTCGGTATCAATTTCGATTTCAGATTTCTAAATTTCATTATAGAAATTATTTATAATTTAATTTTTGCCATACCTATATTTTATCTAACTAAAAAGTATGCCCGATTTTGGAAAATATAAAGTTAAAAGAAAGTTCAGCGAAGATATTGAACCAGAAGAAATTCTCATGGATTCCAGACGATTAAAGGAATCACCCGAAGGAGAGAGGGAGAAATTAGAGAAACCGATAAAAGAAAGTATCCTTAAAATATTTCTGATTTCAATTATTGTAATTTTAGCCATTCTTTTAACTAAGAGTTTTCATCTGCAAATAATCAAGGGTGATTATTGGCAAGGCTTAGCCGATGAAAATAGAATACGCTCTTATCCTATCAGGCCGTTAAGGGGGATTATTTACGATAAAAATAAAATACCATTGGCTATAAATGTTCCTAATCTTGATTTAGTGGTTATTCCGGCTGATTTAGTTAAAAATAAAGATTTTAGTATAATCGTAGAAAGATTGGCTCAATCTCTGGAAAAAACAAAGCAAGACATAGAAAGTAAAATTAGAGAGAATTCTGAATTACCATATCCGATTATTATCGAAGAAGATATCCCTACGGAAAAAGCTTTTTTATTAGAGTCTGAATTCTCGGATGTTCCGGAGATTAGCATAAAAAAAGATAGTCGCCGACAATATAATGATGGCTTTATCTTTTCTCACGTTTTGGGTTATATGGCTAAGGCCGACAAAGAAGAAGTTAAGCAAAAAAATTATTTTATCGATGATTACGTGGGTAGAGACGGAATAGAATCTATTTACGAGGACTTACTCAAGGGTTTGTACGGAGAAGAATTAGTTGAGACCGATAACCTGGGAAAAAAGCAAAAAACATTAGCCATTAAAGAACCGGTTATCGGCAAGGATATAACCCTTTCTATTGACGCGGATCTTCAAAAAGAAATTTACAATGCTTTAAAGACAAGGCTAAATACTCTTTATACTTCAAAGGCAGCGGCAATAGCGATTAATCCCCAGAATGGAAAAGTTTTATCCTTGGTAAGTTTCCCCAGTTTTGATAATAACGAATTTGCTAAGGGACTAACCCCGGAATTATTTGAAAAAATTTTAGAAAATAAAAATGAACCACTTTTTAATCGGGCGATTATGGGTCTTTATCCTCCGGGATCAACCATTAAGCCCTTGCTTGCTTCGGCTGTATTGCAGGAGGAAATAATTAGTCCCAACAAGCAAATTAACTGTCCGGGCTATATCAGCGTTATTGATAAATATAATCCCAATGTTGTTTGGACATACAATGACTGGAAAGCTCACGGACCCACCGATATGATAAAAGCTATTGCCGAGTCCTGCGATGTTTATTTCTATACTGTGGGCGGCGGATATGGCGAGATTGAAGGACTGGGAATCGAGAATATTGAAAAATATTTAAAACTTTTCGGCTGGGGACAAGGCCTGGGCATTGATTTACCGGGCGAGAAAACGGGGTTTATTCCCAATCCTAAATGGAAAAAAGAAATCAGAAATGAAGATTGGTACACCGGCGACACTTATAATTGTTCGATTGGACAGGGCGATATTACGGTTACTCCTCTGGAATTGACTATGGCTATAGCCGCGATTGCCAATGGTGGCAAAGTCTTTCAGCCCCAACTATTAAATGACAAAAAACCAGAAATAATTAATCAGAACTTTATCAAACCGGAATTTTTGGAAATTGTCAGAAAAGGAATGAGAGAGGCAACGATTTCTGGTTCGGCGCGTATTTTGGTTGATTTACCAATAAAAACAGCTGGTAAAACCGGCACTGCCCAGGTGTCAAAAACAAAAACTCCTCATAGTTGGTTTACTGTCTTTGCTCCTTATGAAAATCCGCAAATTGTTCTAACTATTTTAATAGAAAACGGGGGCGAAGGCAGTTCCACAGCCGTGCCTATTGCCAAAGAGATTTTAAATTGGTATTTTAATAGATAAGTAAAAATCAATGAAATATTTAACTTCCAGAAAACTTAAAGAAATTAGAGAAGAATTAACGGAATTAAGAAAAAAAAGAAACGAAATCTCTGAAAGAATTCATGAGGCTCAAGATATGGGGGATTTATCAGAAAATGCAGAATATACAGAAGCTAAAGAAACTCAGGCATTTAACGAAGGCAGAATTCAAGAATTAGAAGAGGTGGTAAAAAACGCCATAATTATCTCTAAGAAAAGTGCTTGCGATTTTGTTGAGGTTGGTTGCGAGATTACTGTTCAGAATAAGGTTGGAAAAAGAACATTTATCATCGTTGGTTCTCAAGAAGCCGACCCAACTCAAGGGAAAATATCTAATGAATCGCCTTTAGGGCGAGCTTTTTTAGGTAAGAAAAAAAATGACGAAGTAATGGTTCAAACTCCAAGCGGTAAAATTCATTATAAAATAATAGAGATTAAGTAATATGGAAAGGACTTCAATTGAAGAAACAATTAAAAATATAGGCAAAAAAGTAAGAGTTTGTGGCTGGGTTCATTCCCGAAGAGACCACGGGAAAATCATTTTTATTGATCTTCGGGATAGATCCGGATTACTTCAAGTGGTTTTCCAGCCCGAGGCTGGTCACCCTCGGGGTGATACACTCTATGATTTAGCCCAAGATATTAGATCGGAATGGGTTATTTTCGTTGAAGGAACAATCAGCAAAAGACCAGACAAATTGATTAACCCCAAACTGGTAACCGGCAAGATAGAATTGAAGGCCGAAAATTTGGAAATTTTCAATAAAGCCGAGACGCCGCCATTTGCCATAGATACGGATGGTTATGAAATAGGGGAGGACCGCAGATTGGAATACAGATATCTTGATATTCGTAGAAAAAGAATAAAAGATAATCTAATTTTAAGACACAAAGTAATTCATTTTATTAGAAATTTTTTAACCGATAGGGGATTTATAGAGATAGAAACACCAATTTTAACCAAATCAACACCGGAGGGAGCAAGAGATTATGTTGTGCCCTCAAGAACTCACCAAGGAGATTTTTATGCCCTACCCCAGTCACCGCAACAGTATAAACAACTATTAATGGTTGCCGGTATGGAAAAATATTTCCAAATTGCCAGATGTTTCAGAGACGAGGATACGCGAGGCGACAGACAGCCGGAATTCACTCAATTAGATTTGGAAATGAGTTTTCCAACCCAAGATGAAATATTGTCTTTAATAGAGGAACTTTATATAAAAATTGTTAAAACACTAACGCCAGAAAAACACATTAGCGAAATCCCATTTCCAAGGCTTGGTTATAATAAAGTGATGGAAAAATACAAAACCGATAAGCCGGATTTAAGAAAAGATAAAAAAGATAAAAATGAATTGGCCTTTGCCTGGATAATCGACTGGCCGTTATTCGAATGGAACAAAGATGAGAAACGCTGGGACCCGATGCATCACGTTTTTACCGCTCCCAAGGACGAGGACATTCCGCTATTGGACAAAGATCCGTCAAAAGTCCACTCCTGGCAGCACGATCTGGTGCTTAACGGAAATGAAGCCGGCGGTGGTAGTATCAGAATCCATAAATCGGAAATTCAGGAAAAAGTATTTAAGCTGGTTGGATTAAAAGAAGAAGAAATAAAAACAAAATTCGGTCATCTGCTTCATGCATTCGGTTTCGGTGCACCGCCTCATGGTGGGATAGCTTCAGGAATAGACAGATTGGTGATGATTTTGGCGAATGAACCGAATATTAGGGAAGTAATTGCTTTTCCCAAAACAGGAGACGGCAGAGACTTGATGATGAATGCTCCGAGTAAAGTTGATAACAAACAATTGAAAGATTTGGGATTAAAATTCGGAAAATAATTAATTTTGAAAAGGCGGAGAATTTTTTCTCCGCCTTTTTTTATTTTCTCGACTTGTGCTATAATTAAGACGATGATTAAAAAATATTTCCTGCAAATATTGACGGTTTTATTAATGCTGGCAATAGCCTGGATTTTATTGTCTTTAAAAGATGAAAAACCGGGTATTCGCCAAGCGCTAGATAATCCAATCCAGGCCAGCATTAAACAATCAGCCGGAGACAAAAATGAAAAAACTATCAATTCGGAATTTTATCCGATCAGAAACTGGTTAATTGATGATCCGGAAGTTTTGGCTAAATCAGCAATTATTGTGAACTTCAAAATCGATAATCCCAAGAACAATATTCTTTATCAAAAAAATATAAATCAAGTTTTGCCAATCGCCAGTTTAACCAAAATAATGACCGCGATTATTGCATTAGAAAATTTTAATCAGGATGAAATTATTAAAGTTTCCAAGGATTCGGTAGAAATCGACGGCGACAAGGGAGGACTTATTAACGGAGAGGAATTAAAAGTGGGGGACCTTCTTTACATTATGCTTATGGAATCGAGCAATGACGCGGCCATGGCTTTGGCCCAGGATAATTCACGATTAGGTTATGAAGAATTTATAAACTTGATGAATAACAAAGCAGTAGAGCTAAATCTTAAAAATACCGTCTTTTATGATCCAGTAGGATTAAGTCCGAAGAATCAATCTACGGTTTTGGAAATTGTTGATTTAACCAAGTATGCGCTTAATTACCCGTTAATTTCTGAAATCTTTAAAACTAACCAAAAAACCATTTCATCTTTAGATGAGAAATTTATCCATAATCTTGTAAATACAAATAAATTATTGGGTAAAATCCCTCAAATAATTGGTGGCAAAACCGGTTTTACAGACGAGGCTGATGGTTGTATGATGACTATATATAAAATTTCTGAAAATAATTATTTAATTACGGTTGTCCTGGGCTCAACCCAAAGAGAGGCCGATACCGAAAAACTAATCAACTGGGCTCAAGATGCCTATATATGGCAATGAACGGGATATTTCCGATTATCAAAATTTTAACAATCAGCGCGGCATCTTTCGTGGTCGCTATTCTGGCTACGCCTATTTTAACTCATTTCTTATACAAATACCGCTTAGGCAAGAAAATCAGAAATGAAGGGACCACTCCTATTTATACCTCTCTCCATAAAGGGAAAGAGGGTACACCAACCATGGGCGGCATCCTAATTTGGGTAACCGTGGCGGCAATAGCGATAGGTATTTTATTTTTAACAAAAACCTTTGGTCCGGATAAAATTTTTTCTGATTATAATTTTTTAACCAGAAAACAAACACTTCTTCCTTTGGGAATTTTGTTATTTGCTGCCGTAATTGGTTTAATTGATGACTTATTGGGAATCTTCCACCTCGGCCGAGAAAGAAGGGGATTAAGATTAAGGGAAAGACTGGTGATTTTTACAATTATCGCCATAATCGGGGCTTTTTGGTTCTATTTTAAATTAGACTGGGACCTAATTCACGTTCCTTTTCTGGGAGATTTTAATATTGGTTGGTGGTATGTTCCTATATTTATATTTATTATCGTGGCATCTGCCTTCTCATCGAATGAGACGGACGGTCTGGATGGCTTACTCGGCGGTACGCTTCTAATTGCTTTTTCCAGTTATATTATAATCAGTTATTTTCAGGGCAGAACAGAATTAGCCACTTTTTGCGGCGCGATTGTCGGAGCGCTATTGGCATTTCTTTGGTTTAATATCAATCCAGCTAGATTTTTCATGGGTGACACCGGTTCAATGTCTTTGGGAATCACGTTAGGAGTTATCGCCATGCTCACAAACTCTCTTTTCTTCCTTCCCTTTATTGGATTTATTTTAGTAATTGAGTCATTATCGGTCATAATTCAAATCCTTTCCAAAAAATTTAGACATAAAAAAGTTTTTTTATCAACCCCAATTCATCATCATTTTGAAGCCAAGGGTTGGCCGGAAACAAAGGTGACTATGAGATTTTGGATAATCTCAGGAGTAATGGCTGTCATTGGTTTAATTTTATTTTTTATAGATTTAAAATTATTTTAACCCTGTTAAATATCCCGCATTGCGGGATGCCGCTTCGCGGCATTTAACAAGGTAAACCATATGAATGATGTTCTAATAAAAGATACCACCATTATTGATGGTACCAAAAACAACAAATACGAAGCCGATATATTAATATCGGAAGGAAAAATTAAGAAAATAGGCAAATTAAGTGCGTTAAAAGCCAATATCGTTATTAATGATGCCAATCTTTATACCAGTCCCGGATTTATAGATATAAATAATCACTCCGATACTTATCTAACCATTTTTACTATCCCAACCTCAGAAAGCCTATTAAAACAGGGAATAACCACCATAATAGGTGGAAACTGCGGTTCTTCGTTGGCTCCTTTGGTTTCAGCCGATATTATTAAAACAATTCAAAAATGGGCAGACATAAAAGAAATCAATCTTAACTGGTTAACTTTTAAAGAGTTTTTGGAAGAATTGAGTAAAAAGAAAATAGGCGTGAATTTTGGTAGTTTAGTTGGGCACTCTACAATAAGACGCGGGATTTTAAAAGATGATTTTAGAAACCTCAGACCAAAAGAAATAAAAATAATGAAGGAACTTTTAAAATCCGCCCTTCAAGAAGGGGCCTTCGGACTTTCTAGCGGTCTGGCCTACAGTCATGCAAAAATTGCCCCCCAGAAGGAAATTATCGATTTGCTTAAAATAGTAAAAGATTTTAATGGAATTTATGCTTCTCATATCAGGGGAGAAGCTGAGGAGCTTTTACCGGCCATCGAAGAAACAATTGAGGTGGTAAAAAAGACAAAGGCTTCCGTAGAAATATCGCATCTTAAAGCAATGGGCAGAAAATTCTGGCCAAATATGGCAAAAGCCATAGCTTTAATCGAAGAAGCTCAGAAAAAGAAAATTAATATTAATTTCGATATCTATCCTTATACCATTACCGGTTCTGTTCTTTATATTCTTCTTCCCGATTGGGTAGCCGAAGGGGGTAAATTTATGCTTTTAAAAAGATTGGAAGACCCGGCTATCAAGACAAGGGTTATAAAAGAAATGCAGGAAAGAAAAGATTATGAATACGATAAAATAACAATAGCCATGTCGCCGATTGATAAGACATTTATTGGCAGAAAAATCACCGAAATCGCCAAAAGCCAAGATATTTGTACCGAAGAGGCAATAATCAATATGTTAATTGCTTCTGATGGTCGTATGATCACCTTTTTAGACACCCTTGATCCCGATAATATAGAAATGGGAATAAAACATCCTCTAAGTTTTATCGGTTCTGATGGCGCGGGGTATAATCTCCAATATTACCAAAATAAAAAAGAATTGGTTCATCCTCGCTGTTTTGGAGCTTTCCCGAGATTCTTGGGAAAATATATCAGAGAAAAAGAACTAATGAGCTGGGAAGAAGCAATCTACAAAATAACCGGTGGTCCGGCTATTAAATTGGGGTTAAAAGATAGGGGACTTATCAAAGAAAATTTTTGGGCTGATTTGGTTCTTTTCAATCCAAAAAAGATAATTGATAAAGCTACTTTTGAAAATCCTTACCAATATTCGGGAGGAGTTGAGTACGTCTTTATTAATGGAAAAATGGCAATTGAAAGAGGGGTTTATACTGGTCAAAGAGCGGGTAGCATATTAAAAAAATCATGAAAACTCATCGAGCAGATAGAGGTTTAATAGTCGTCATTTTTCTACTTATAATTCTGGGCCTGGTTATTCTTTCTAATGCTTCTGGTATAATTTCTATAGAAATAAAGGGCAACCCATATTATTATTTAATCCATCAATTACTTTACGGGGTGGGACCGGGGTTAATTATCTTATTTATTTGTCAAAAAATTAATTACAAATTTTGGAGAAAAATATCTTTAGTTATATTCTTTGGTTCTTTGGTATTAATGATATTGGTTTTTATTCCTGGCTTGGGATATTATCACGCTGGCGCTCAAAGATGGTTCACCTGGGGACCAATATTTATACAGCCATCTGAATTTTTGAAACTGGGTTTTGTAATTTATCTATCCGCTTTTTTAAGTAAAAAAGAAAATAAAAAAATAAATACCCTGATTCCCTTTTTGGCTATAATGATTTTGGCTGGTGCGCTGTTAGTTTTTCAACCTGACGCAGGAACATTAGGAGTAATAGCTATCGTTGGGTTTGTTATCTATTTCTTAAGCGGAGCAAAATTATATCAATGGCTTGCGGTTCTAATTTCTTATATAATTGGCTTTTTTGCTCTAATTAAATTTTTCCCTTACAGAATGGCGAGATTTATGGTTTTTCTTAATCCCAACCTTGACCCAAAAGGAATCAGTTATCAAATAAATCAGGCTCTGATAGCAATCGGGTCGGGAGGAATTTTGGGGGTTGGACTGGGTTATAGTCAACAGAAGTATCATTATTTGCCAGAACCAATGGGTGATTCAATATTTGCCATTTTTGCTGAAGAAGCTGGATTTATTGGCGCTATAATCATATTATCATTATTTTTACTATTTGGTTTTAAGGGTCTAAAAATATCTAAAAAGGCTCCAGATGATTTCGGAAAATTATTAGCTGCCGGCATTACATCTTGGTTATTAATTCAAGCTCTTATAAATATCTCGGCTATTACCGGATTAATACCTCTGACCGGTGTGCCCCTGCCATTTGTAAGCTACGGCGGCTCAGCTTTAGTTGCTGTTTTAGCTGGAATGGGAATCCTAATAAATATTTCAAAATACGCTAATTAAATTTAAATTAAATATATGAGAATACTTTTTACGGGCGGAGGAACGGGTGGTCATGTTTTTCCCATTCTCGCCATTAAAAAAGCTTTTGAAGGCGCCGGCAATCCACCTGTTGATTTTTATTATTTAGGACCAGATGGTTTTGCCAGAGAGAATTTTACCAATCAAGGAATTAAAACCAGGTTCATTACAACCGGTAAATTAAGACGTTATTTTAGCCTGGCGACGCCCATAGATTTTGTCAAGGTTCTTATTGGAATCATTCAAAGTTTTATAAATTTATTTATTTGGGTGCCTGACGTTGTTTTCAGTAAAGGAGGGTATGGCAGCTTTCCCGTTGTTTTCGTGAGTTGGATTTATCGAATTCCCATTGTTCTTCATGAATCAGATAGTGCGCCCGGCTTAGCCAACAGGATTTTGGCTAAATTTGCTGATAAAATTATTTTATCTTTTTCCGGCAGCGAGAATTATTTTAGAAAACAAAAAGAAAAAATTATTTTAATCGGAAATCCAATCAGAGAAGAACTAACTTTGGGTGATAAAAATCAAGCAAAAGAACTGTTTAAAATAAAATCCAATAAACCAGTAATATTAATACTTGGGGGTTCTCAGGGTGCTCAAAAAATTAATGAGGTAGTTCTGAGCATTCTTCCTCGTCTTTTAGAGCTAAGTGAGGTTATTCATGTAACCGGCGAGAAAAATGAAAAAGCCATACTCGGGGAAGCGGATAAAATTTTAAAATTTTCAGAAAACTTAAAACAGTTTTATCATCTCGGGTCTTTTCTAAATACAGGTTATTTAATGCACGCCTATGCTCTGGCTGATTTAATTATTAATCGCGCCGGAGCCAGCAGTATTTTCGAAATTGCTGCTTGCGGAAAACCGAGTATTTTGATTCCTTTACCGAATTCCGCTTCCGATCACCAAAGAAAGAATGCTCATGATTTTGCTCGGCCCGGGGCTGCCGTGGTCTTAGAACAGGAAAACTTAACGCCTAATCTTCTAATGGAAGAAATATCAAAAATTTTAGGCAATGCCGTCAGGATTCAAGAAATGGCTGGAAAGGCAAAACAATTCTATAAACCGAATATTGCCGAAAAAATAAAAGATGAAATTATAAAAATCGTTAAGTCAAAATAGTGAAAATATGCCCAAAAACCCAAAAATCAGGGTGAGGTTCGCGCCCTCGCCAACTGGATTATTTCACGTCGGAAGCGCACGAACTACTTTATTTAACTACCTCTTTGCCAAAAAGAATCAAGGTAGTTTTATTTTACGCATCGAAGACACTGACAAAGAGCGTTCTAAAAAAGAATTTGAAAAAGATATAATGGATGGCCTAGAATGGTTGGGACTCCAATGGGATGAGCTTTATTATCAGAGTAAAAGAACTAAAATTTACGAGAAATACCTCGGGCAGTTATTGGATTCCGGAAAGGCCTATAAAAGAAATATTATCTGGTTTAAAAATCCGAACAAAAAAGTGGTTTTCAATGATTTAATTAGGGGCGGAATAGAGACCGACAGCTCTGTTTTGGGAGATTTCTCATTGGCCAAAGATTTAAAAACTCCCTTATATAATTTTGCCGCCGTGATTGATGACCACGAGATGAAAATAACCCACGTAATCAGGGGAGAAGACCATATTTCCAATACTCCAAAACAGATTTTGATATATGAGGCGCTTGGTTGGCAACCGCCTCAATTTGCCCATTTGCCCTTAATTTTAGGTCCCGACAAGTCAAAATTAAGCAAAAGGCACGGCGCAGTTTCCTTAACAGAATATCAAGAACAGGGTTATTTATCCGAGGCAATGGTGAATTTTATGGCTCTTCTAGGCTGGAATCCCGGAGATGATAAAGAAATATTTTCTTTAGAAAAATTAATCAAAGAATTTTCCTTGGAAAAAATTCAAAAAGGTGGAGCAATATTTAATATTGAAAAACTTGATTGGTTTAATAAGCATTACATTCGTCAAAAATCAACAGATGAACTGACCACTCTCTGTGTTCCTTATTTGGTTGAATCTGGACTAATTAAGCCCGTTTTTTCAACTAAACAATATCCACCTGCTTATGGTGGTTATGTATTAGAACAAAAATATCTTATTGCTAAAACTAAAGAAGAAATTTCCGGAGAAAAATTAAAAAAAATAATTTCCTTAGAGCGAGAAAGGATAAAGAGTCTTTCCGAAGTAGGGGATTTAACCGAATTTTTCTTTAAAGAGCCAAAATACAAAGCTAGTCTACTCAAATGGAAAGATATGACCAAAAAAGAAATAGTTGAATCTTTAGATTTATCCCTTTCAATATTGTGCGACGTTAAAGATGGGAACTTTAAGATTGAAAAACTAAAGGAGATTTTAATGAAAACAGCAGAAAAATTTGGAGATCGAGGTAAGTTACTTTGGCCGTTAAGAGTTGCTTTGAGCGGCCGAGACAAATCTCCAGGACCATTTGAAATCGCTGAAATTTTAGGTAAAGAAAAAACATTAAAGAGAATAAAAAAAGCGATAAGCACTACCTCATGAAAAAATTAATCAGCTTTATATTGTTATTATTTCTTATCGTGCCCGTAATTGCTCAGGCGGCCTCTTTAATTGATGACTTAAGGAGTCAAATTGACCAAAAAGAACAAGAGATTAAGAAATTAGAAGCCCAAGCGGCTGCTTATAAAAAAGAGCTTGAAAGCGCTCAAGGTCAAAAAAATACTCTAAAAAGCCAACTTGCCCTTATCCAGAGCCGAATAACTAAACTTAGAAATGATATTTCTATTACCGGAGCAAAAATAGATAATGCTTCCTTGAAAATAGAAGAATTGACTCTTGATATCGGAGAAAAACAAAACGAAATAGACAAAAGAAAAGATAGTCTGGCGACAATGATTCAAACTCTTTATGAGTATGACGACGAATCACTTATAGAAATGGTTTTGGTAAAAAATAGCTTTTCCGATTTCTTAAATCAAGTCCATTATTTGGAGACGATCCAGGAAAATGTTTATAAAAATCTTCTAGCGTTTCAAGAACTTAAAAAAGAATTAGAAGGAGACAGAACAGAGGCCGAAAAACAAAGAAGCGAATTATACGGTTTGCAAAATCAGTTAACTGGTCAAAAAAATGTAGTTGAACAGGAAAAAAACGAGAAAAATTATCTTTTAACAAAAACCAAGGGTCAGGAAAAACAATACCAATCTCTTTTGGATGATACCCTAAAAAAACAGGCAGAAATCCAGCAACAAATCTATGAATTAGAGGACAAACTCAAGCTGGCCTATGACCCAAATTCCCTCCCAGAGTCGCGTTCTGGAGTGTTATTTTGGCCCCTGGGAGGCGTTTTGAGCCAAGGATATGGTTATACCGCCTATAGTAAGAAATTATATGCCAGCGGCTTCCATAATGGCATAGACATAGCTTCAAGCTACGGAGAACCAATTAGGGCCGCCCTTAATGGAACAATTTTAGCCATAGGCAATTGCGGTAAATATGCTTATGGTAAGTGGATAGCCGTGAAGCATGAAAATGCTTTGACTACTCTTTATGCTCATTTGTCCGGCTACGGAACCTATAAGGTAGGGGACAGCGTTAAAACAGGAGATATAATCGGCTACGAGGGCAGTACGGGCTATTCTACTGGCGCCCATTTACATTTTGGGGTCTACGTTACCCAAACATTCAGGGTTGAATCAATGTGGTACGGAATGCTGCCCTTGGGCGCTCATTTGGATCCGATGAAATACCTTTAAAATAAATTTCTAAATCCTAATTTCTAATTTTTAATTTGTTATAGACAGATTGTTGGGGGAGGGTATTGACTTGGCTATTTTAAGCCAAATATAATAATATAAGGAAGGTC
>MHMT01000031.1 GCA_001819435.1 Candidatus Portnoybacteria bacterium RBG_13_40_8 | reverse complement strand
TACAAATTCCGTCAATCAAATCTTTTTTTGAATCCAAAAATTCAAAAAACTCCTTCTCGGAAATTTGCGGCTGTTTTTTGATTTCTTCAAGATTCACTAGTTCTGGGTTCTGGCAAAAAGGACACTTAAAATTGCAGCCGATTAAAAAAACAGTGGCCGCAACTTTTCCCGGATAATCAACGAGAGTAAGTTTTTGCAAACCACCGATATGCATACACTAAATTTACTTTTTAACCTTAAACTCCAGCCTATCTTTAAATTCCTGCTGTTTTCCTTTATTCCATTGCTGAACCGGCCTCAAATAACCGACAATTCTTGAATAAATCTCGCAAGGTTGTTCAATTGTGCACTTTGGACAAATAGAATGTTCTCCGGGAAGATAGCCGTGATGAGGACAAATGCTAAATGTCGGAGTAATTGTAAAATAAGGGAGATGGAATTTTGAAAATAATTTTTTAATTAAACTTTTAACCGTTTCCGGATTAGAAATTCTTTCACCGATAAAACCATGGAAAACCGTGCCGCCGGTATATTTTGTCTGTAAATCATCTTGTAATTTTACTGCCTCAAATAAATCATCGGTAAAATCAACCGGCAACTGGGTTGAATTAGTATAATAAGGTTCACCATTTCCGGCAGCGATTATGTCGGGATATTTTCTTTTATCTATTCTTGCCAACCTATAAGAGGTGCCCTCGCCCGGTGAGGCCTCGAGATTATACATACTGCCAGTTGACTCTTGGTATTTAACCAATTTATCTCTCATAAAATTTAATATTTCTGCTGCGAATTTCCTTCCCTCCGAACTGGCTATATCTTTTTTCATAAAATTCAAAAGTCCTTCGTTCATACCGATTAACCCAATGGTTGAAAAATGATTACCCCAATAACTGTTCCTCATTCTTTTAACGCCGTCCAAATAAAACCTGGCATAGGGATAAAGTCCTTTCTCGGTAAATGTTTCCAGTGTTTTTCTTTTTATTTCTAACGACTCCTTGGCAACATCCATTAAGTGACCCAATCTGGCTAAAAATTCCTCTTTTGTCTTCGAAAGATAACCAATTCTGGGCATATTAATGGTCACCACGCCAATTGAACCGGTCAAAGGCGAGGCACCGAATAACCCCCCGCCACGCTTATAGAGCTCTCTATTGTCTAATCTTAATCTACAGCACATAGAACGAGCATCTTCGGGCTTCATCTCGCTATTTACAAAATTGGCAAAATAAGGAATTCCGTATCTGGCAGTCATTTCCCAAACCGGCCCTAAAACCGGATTATTCCAATCAAAATTCCTGGTTATGTTATAAGTAGGAATCGGGAAAGTAAAAACTCGGCCCGAAGCATCGCCTTCTGACATTATTTCGGCAAAAGCCTTGTTTAATATGTCCATTTCCGGCTGAAATTCTTTGTAATTTTCTTTCTGGGCTTTGCCGCCAATAATTACCGGCACATCCTTTAAATTTTCTGGGACAACCACATCCATTGTAATATTGGTAAATGGGGTCTGAAAGCCGACCCGGGTAGGGACATTACAATTGTAAACAAATTCTTGTATCGCTTGCTTAACTTGTTTGTAGTCTAATTTATCATGTCTTATAAACGGCGCAAGCAATGTATCGAAATTAGAAAATGCTTCTGCTCCGGCTGTTTCGCCCTGTAAGGTATAAAAGAAATTTACAATGTGGCCGAGGGCAACTCTTAAATGTTTTGCCGGAGATGTTTCGACTTTGCCCGGAACCCCCCTAAATCCCTTCAAAAGCAAATCGGTTAAATCCCAGCCGCAACAATAAGTGGCTAAAACCCCTAAATCATGAATATGAAAATCGCCAGAATTAACCGCTTCTCTTACTTCTTCGGGATAAATTTTATTTAACCAATATCTTTTGGTTACAAAATTGGAAATATGATTGTTCAAGCCCTGCAGAGAATAAGCCATATTGCTGTTTTCTCTAACTTCCCAGTTTAAATCCTCTAAATAACCATTAACCGTATCCAGCGCCTCGTCAGTAGCAATTTTTGCTTCTCTGATTCTTCTCCTTTGTTCTCGGTAAAGAATATAGGCTCTGGCGGTTTCGGCAAAGTCACCCAAAATTAAAACTTCTTCAACCAAATCTTGAATCTCTTCAACTGTCGGAACATGGTCTTTCTTGAATCTTTTGTTTAATAAACCCACTACCTTTTCCGAAAGTCGCTTGGCGACTCCTCGCCCTCCTTTGTTGGTGACGGTTAGAGCTTTAAAAATTGCTTCAGTAATTTTATCCTGATCAAACTCCGCTATTCTTCCATCTCTCTTTCTAATTTTTATAAATTTATTTTTCATTAATTTTCATTACCAATACTTAATTTTAATCAATTAAAAAAACTCGGTCAACTACCGAGTTTTTTTATTATAAAATTTTCTCTACTTCATTTCTTCCAACGCTACATTGACAAAAATTTCTTTCTCTTCTCTTAAAATTTTCAAAATTACGGTATCCCCTGGTCTGTATTTGGAAATTATCTTCGCCAAACTATTTGTTTCTGTAATTTTTAGATTATCAATTTCTAAAATAATGTCCTTTTCTTTTAATCCGGCTTTATCGGCTGCACTGCCCGGAGCAATTGCCGGTTCGTTATTATCGCCTCTGGTAATTAAAGCGCCGTAATCAACCGGTAATTTGTTGCTTTCGGCAATTGCTTTGGTTACTAAAACATATCTCACGCCCAAAAATGGATAAGCTATTCTTCCTTTTGTCTCTACGTCGATAATATCTCTCTTGACTTTATTTATGGGAATAGCAAAACCAATATTTTCTGCGCCCTGGACTACGGCTGTATTCATGCCGATAACTTCTCCGTAAAGATTTAAAAGAGGGCCTCCAGAATTGCCCGGATTAATAGCGGCATCGGTTTGGATTATGTCTTCTAATTGCTCGCTTATTCCTCCTCCGCTTGCCGTAATTGTTCTTAAAAGACCGGAAATTATTCCGGAACTGACGGTATTGCGAAATTCTCCCAAAGCATTACCGATGGCAATAACCGTTTGGCCAATTTCCAATTTTTCGGAATTGCCCAATTTTACAGTCGGCAGATCATTGGCTTCTATTTTAATAATGGCAATATCCTGAATCGGGTCACGAGCCAAAACCTTGGCCTCATATTTTTCCCCATCATTGGTTAAAACCGTATATTCTGCTTCATCGTCTAAAACTACGTGTTTATTGGTGGCGATCAGACCATTGGAAGAAACAATAAAACCGGTACCGCCGCCAACCTCTTTTAATTCTTTTCCCTTTTCTCTGATTATCGGGATTCTAATATCAAAAGGACTATTTTCTCCAAATGGATTATAATAGCCCTGTTCATAAACCGGCACATATTTACTGATAATAATGCTAACGACAGCTGGCGAGGCTTCTTTTACTATTTGAGGAATAGTTTCTTGAATGGAAACGATTTGCTTTTGTTCTTGTTTCAAGATTACATCTCTATACAGGATATGCCCAAAATAAACAGAGGGTATTAAACCACCAATCAAGCCAAAAACAAAAGCAATAATTGCCACCCAAAAAATTGGTTTATTTATATGCTTTAATGCTTTTTTGGTCTTGGAAAAATCAGGTTTTTTAATTTTGAAATCGGGATTGTAAAAATGAAATGATTTCATATTATTTATAACGAATAAAAAATAAAAGGGTGACGAGTTTAATAGGTTGCCTCGACTCTTCTTGCTGTTCCCCCGTATGAGCCAATAGATGTGATTATCCTACTTGGAGTAGTCCCTGCAACTGTAACGCTATAACAAATCTTATTTTCGGAATCTAAACAAATGCCATTAAAAGAATAACTCTGAGTAGCCATACCATTGGCTCTGTCTTCGTATAGTGCCCGCTCTACTCCGGTTTCACCGGCATAAAAAGCAACCAATGAGCGGGGCGACTCCCTGGTTATTTTTATTTCACCAATATTAATGCTTGAAATACCGAGAGCAATAGTTAAAATTGCCGCCATTATTAAAAGCGTGATGAGAAGAGAAATACCTTTTTGATTGTATTTTTTCATAAATCTAAAATAGGATTCCTTTGAGATAAGGTTGCTTGAACATTTATTACTGCCCTTTCTTCGGGATTGGTTCCAAGGTCTTCAACCTTTAATACCATTGTGACTTTGGGCTGATATGCATCAGAACCAATTCCGCTAATATAAAATCTTCCGGTAACAATAATCCCGGCAGAGTTTATCGGTCCAGTGGAAGAACCGGCCCTGATAAGATTGCCTCCGGAAAAAGAGTACGAAACATTTGTGTTATCTGATCTTATAATAGACAACGCATAAGATTCACCATTGGTGGTATTATTTATTGTGCTCATTCTCAATTCTTTGGTCATAAAATCTATCATAAACCTGGCATTATCTTGAACATTCTGAAGAGCAATATTTTTTCTGAAACCTTTCAGGGTGGAGACGAATAAACTTGCCACAATGGTGATGGCTATAATAAATATAGCCACGGTAACGATAAGTTCAACCATAGATAGCCCGCTGTTTTTTTTCTTGATTAGATGTTTCATATTTCTTATTCTTGCGGCTCAAGCCAGTTATATAAAATGGTTTCGGCATTAACCGAACCGCTCCTTTTGCCTGCTCTCCAATCCACTTGGCAAGTTATTTTAATTTTGTTGTTATCTATATACTCAATGTCTATATTCCGATAAAATACTGTGTCAGCCCCGCTGTTATATTGATAAAAACCATTGGTATTTATTTTTAGTGGTTGTCCTGTTGCCGGAGAAAGAAGGCTTAAACTATTGTACTGAACCCGCCAAGGTTGTTGACTTGCTGTTTCTCCCAATCCATCTCTCCAGCTGCCTACGTCTCTTTTCCCGGCTAACCAATTATTGTCTCTTATGTTTCTCACAATCTCCAATCCCTCCTGAACCAAGCCAAGAGCAACGACCCTTGATTTACCAACTTGGACACTGGAAAAACTCATAGAGATTAAACTAATCGCGCCAGCTAAAACAGAAGCGATAATCCCTATCGAAATAATCAATTCCATTAAGCTGAATCCTTTATTGTTAAATCTTTTTCCCATAAATTTATTGAATACTTATCTCGCCGGTATTTTTTATAATAATATTCTTACAATATCTGCTGGGGCAGGTTTTTCCAGTTCTTTTGATAACAATAGTTGCCACGCCCCCGGGAGCAGAAGGGAAAAAACCAGTAAACCCATCAGGAATAGAAAAAAATACGTCCAAAATATTCCCGCCAAGAGAATCGATTTCAATACCTTCCTCTATCCAGGTATTCGTTTCTGCAAGGTCCTCAGGAGGCTGGTACCCATCATTACCAATATAATCGCCGTAGATAAAATAAAATCTTGGATTGCCTTTATCGAAATGAATTCCATAAGACTCGGGAACTATCATTCGCCCCGTAGGGGGCCAATACCTTTGTTTACCGCTTAGGGCAAAATTTTGAGCTTTTCTGATATCCTGAACAATTTTCTGGACAGCAATTTTAAGCTGGTATTGCTTTTCGTTTTTACGCCAACTGGTTATTAAAATTGAAGAAAGCAGCCCAACAATAAAAATGGCCACCAATACTTCTATTAAGGTGAACCCCGAACTCTTATTCATTTTCAAAAATTTCATAAACTATGGAGAAAAATGTTAAAATACCAGTCAATTAAGTAACTGCCCCAGAAGATGATAATAAAACTTGCTCCGGTTAAAAAAGGACCGAAAGGAATTTCCGATTTCAGGGTCTTTTTCTTGAAAATTATCAAAACCAAAGAAATTAGCGCCCCGAATAAAAAAGCCAGAAATACAGCGGCAAATAATTGGAGAGGACCAAAAAACAAGCCCAGCAAAAATCCTATTTTAACATCGCCCATTCCCATCCATTTTTCTTTTGAAATCAAAACCAAAAAAAGAAAAAATCCGCCCAAAACAAGCGAAGCGGCAAAAGACGAAGTCAGTATTGAAAACCTACCGGTGGCAACGGCTAAATAAATGTCATATAAAATCGTAATAATAACCGCCGGATAAACCACTTTATCCGAGACTAAACTATATTTCAAATCATAAACAAAAATAACCAGCAGAAAACAGGAAAAAACCAGAAGATAGAAAAAATTTATAAGATTATAAAGAGAAAAATAATTCAAATAATAAAAAACCGACAAAATGAAAATCAAACCGGTAAAAAATTCAACCAGCGGATATTGCCAGGAAATTTTCTTCTTGCACTTTCTGCATCTTCCTTTCTGAATAAAAAAGCTTATTATCGGAATAAGCTCAAACCATTTTAATTTCTTTTTGCAATAAGGACAATGGGAACGAGTTTTTAAAATCGACTCGTTCTTTTTCAGCCTAATCACCACCACATTCAGAAAGCTTCCGACCAATGTCCCCAAAATAAAAAAGAAAATATAGATAAACCACATTTATAATTTTATATTGGCAATTTTAAAAATTATGGCTGAAGACAATAATAATAAGGATTTGCATCAGTGCAAGTACAACCAAAAACCGTACCATCAACATCGCTAACAAGTGAACGATCGGAACTTCTGGTTAACCTAGCCCGAAGCACATAATCGGAGCCATCGCTTTCATAGAAATAACAAGTATTTGGTGGGCTGGCGACATTGCAAAGAGCAAGAGTCATGTCCGGATCTATGGGAAGAGTACTTATGTAAGCAGGCTGCTGAATTGCTGTTAGGGGTCTTGTGGCTGCGCCCCAGTCATTGCAACCAGCACCCCCGTCTCCTCCGTCAGGATAAAGACGGCCATTGTCTTCGGCGTACATTTCTAAAGCTAGAGCAATCTGCCTCAAGTCGCTGACTCTTCGCGCATCTTTGGCTTTTTGACGGGAATTGGATACCGAGACTAAAACAATGGTTGCCAACAGACCAATAATCGCGATAACCACCAATAATTCAATCAGGGTAAATCCTCTTGATTTCTTCATATAAGACAAAAATATTAATCAACTTAATAATCTATTCTGTCCCGACGAAAAGTCGGGGCAGAATCTGACTATTAACTTAATATTCTTTATGGCTGGATACAATAGTAACGAGTGGCATCATCGCAAGCACAACCCAAAGCAGGATTAGTGACATCAACATCAGTAGTAAAAGCGGCATTTGTTGCTTGCTCTAATTGGGCCCTTAAGACATAGTTGTTAAAATCTGTGTTATAAGCATAAGCAGCACTTCCGCCCGGATCACTTGGAACTTTAGTCATATAACCACCGCCTTCAAGGGCATTAACCATACCTGCCCAGTCATCACAAGTAGCAGCTTCGTTATCCCCGGGATAGACTATGGTATCGTCATAATACATTTCCAAAGCTAGGGCAATCTGGCGCATATCGCCAATTCTTCGACTGTCTCGAGCTTTTTGTCGGGCAGTATTCAATGACACCAAAACAATGGTTGCCAAAATACCGATAATCGCGATAACCACCAAAAGCTCAATCAAAGTAAAACCTTTAGATTTCTTCATAAATCAGGAATTAACTTTATTAATTTCTGTCCAAAGCAATGAACTTGGACAGAATCTAGCTATAATTTTATTTATGGCTGGATACAATAACCACGATTGGTGGTGTCTTCGCATACACAAGCATAGGGAGTGCCATCAACATCAGTAACAAAAGCGGCATTGGCTACCTGCTCTAATTGTGCCTTAAGGACGTAGTCGGCATTACTTGTGCCAGTAGCATATGCATAAGGCTGAGCGCTTCCACCCGGATCAAGCGGAACTTTTGTCATATAACCAGGCGCTGCTTCAAGAGCAGTAACCATTGCTGCCCAATCATCGCAAGCAGCATTAGCAGTTCCAGGATAGCCAGTAGCGGCATTGTCGTCATAATACATCTCCAGGGCCAAAGCAATCTGGCGCATATCGCTAATTCTTCGGCTGTCTCGAGCTTTTTGTCGGGCAGTATTCAATGACACTAAAACAATGGTTGCCAAAATACCGATAATTGCGATAACCACCAAAAGTTCAATCAAAGTAAAACCTTTAGATTTCTTTTTCATACATTAATCAACAAATTAATTA
>MHMT01000030.1 GCA_001819435.1 Candidatus Portnoybacteria bacterium RBG_13_40_8 | reverse complement strand
GAAGCTTGATTATTTTCAATAATTCAGCAATAATAACAAATATGGATACAAAACAACTTATAAAACAAATAGAAGACCTGAGAAAATCACGGGTTATTACGTATTTAACCAGCGACAGGCAAGGACCGGTAAATGCGCGAATTGCTATGGATATAATCCCTATTATAAGTAAACAATTGCGAAGCATCGGCAAAACGGAGAATATCGATTTGTTTTTATATAGTAGCGGTGGCGACACCATGGTACCGTGGCGCTTGGTTTCAATGATTCGCGAATATTGCGACAAGTTTTCGGTTTTAATTCCGTATAAGTCGCACAGTGCGGCAACAATGATTGCCTTAGGCGCAGACGAAATCGTAATGAGCGATTTATCGGAACTTTCACCGATTGACCCCTCTACTGCCAATATTTTTAACCCACAAGACCCTAAAAATCCCCAAAATAGAATTCCTATTTCAACCGAAGATTTAATGGCTTATCGCGATTTGGCGAAAGATAAGTTTGGCATTAAAGACGATGCAGAGCTGGCAAAGATTTTTATGAAATTTGTGGAAGCAAATCCTCAAATTCATCCTTTAGCGCTTGGAAACGTTAATCGAACTCATAATTTGATTAGGATTTTAGCCAAACGACTTTTAAAAAGTCATAAATCGCCGATGAAGGATGAAGAAATCGAAAAAATAGTTGATTATTTCACAGAAAAACTTTATTCTCACCAATATTTTATTGGCAGAAAAGAAGCAAAAGAAGATCTGGGCGTTAAAACCGTTATTTTCGCCGATGAAAATTTAGCCAAGGCAATGACTGATTTATATGAGGAATACGTAAAAGAAATGGAACTTGGCATTTTGTGGAACCCGGAGAATGAATTAGGACAGAATGCTGTTCAAAATAAAAAGGACTACAAAATCGCTTTTATCGAAAGCCGCGATATGTCAAATCGCTTTGAATTGACGATTGATTATAAGAAACAACAAACTAACATTGTTCAACAAACCCCCCAGGGTCCGATCCAAGTGCCACAAGAGCAGGTGGTATTTAGAATTATAAGCCAGGGGTGGAAGTAAAACAATACCATGAAAACAATTAAAAATTATTATCCTTTAATTATTATAATTTTTATATTTCTTCTTGGTATTGCGGTTTCTTATTTTCTTTTTCCGGCAGAAACCAAGTCTAGCGTTTTAATGGCTTTCATTACTTTTTTGGTGGGAGTTTTGGTTGTTTATTTATATATTCGACAGAAAATAGACACCAAAAGAGATGCGGCCAAGATAATTTTACAAGAAATTAGACGAGCGGAAGATATCATTTCCGATTATAAGCAAAGTGGTGGTTATCAATTCGCTAAAAAGATAATCGCCACGAATAGTTGGAACAAAAATATTCATCTTTTTGTCGGAGATCTAGACAATGATGAACTGGATAAAATTAGTGATTTATATTCAACGGGTGAATATTTAGATGGTTTAATAAAAGAAATATCAAAGATTACCCTAGATGACGAAATAGAAAGGAATAAAAAACTTCTCGAAGTGCAAATCAAAAATCAACCACAAGTTACGCTAGATGGCTCAACTTATCCTGTTGCCCAAATTAGTCAACCGTCTAATGTCGTTGTTATGGGAATTGGGCCAGTTTGGAAGGTGCGATTGGATGCCATTAGTTTCAAGTTGGAGCCTATTTATAATTCAACTATCACCTTGAAGCTGAAAAGAATAGCAAAATTTATATAATGTACCTGCGTTAAATTGGATTGGAAAAGAGAAAATTGTAAATCATAGTAAGAAAGTTCCACCCCAGCTACTAAAAATAATCCAAAAGCCCCGACGCGCGGGGCTTTTTAAATTGACCTCATTAGTCTAAAGATATACGATGAAAGGGTAAAAACTAAAAAATAAATTTATGGCATATCCGGTAATAATTTTAGGGGCTGGCGCTTCGAACGACTACATTGATTTGGACAAGAGATATCTCCCAAGGCAAAGACACCTTGAAGATATTAGGATCGATTTAAATTGGCAACCACCATTAGGAAATGATCTGTTTGATACTCGATTTGAAAAGACAATCAGGGGTTTCCCACAAGTTCGGCTTCTCGCCTCTAGTATTTATTCTTCAAATAAAGAGTTGGAGGATCGTTTAAGTGAATTAGTGGAAAATGCCGTGAGCAAAGAAAGAATTCAAAAAGAACTTCTATCATTTGAGTTTTATTTACAGAATTTATTTATAAAGATTTCCGAAAACTACAAACGACCTTTAAATAATTATGCGACATTAATAAAATCTGTACACGATTTTACCGATCGAAATAATAAAGTTTGTTTTGCTACTTTTAATTATGATCTTTTGCTTGACGAATGCCTCGAAGAAGAATTAAATGATAAACGATCAGACACAAATAGTGAGCTTCCTGCTTATGTCAAGAATCCGATAAAACTTATAAAATTGCATGGTTCATGTGATTGGGGCTATCCCCTTCCCAATAGCTTTGAGTTAGAGCCAGCTGCTAACAAAGAAGAATTGTACAAAATTTTAATGAAAGATTGGAATTTTTTGACCAATCATAAAATTTCATTAAGCATAGGCAGGGGAGGAAAAATTCCTATATATAGGAGTAAGAATTATTATATTGAAAATGAAACAAAGGATAGAAGATTGTATCTTTTCCCAGCCGTAGCGATACCGCTACCACAAAAAGATTTCATCTGTCCTGAATCTCACATAAAAGAATTAGAAACCGCTCTTGGTGAAACAGATAAAATCTTGATAATCGGATGGAAGGCGGGAGATCAACGCCTTATTAATATCATGGAAAATACCATAAAAAAACCGGTTATGATTACTATAGTTTCAAAAGGGGAAAATGACATTGACGAAATCAAAAAAAAGCTTAGTCGCATAGACAAGATTTCATTCTTCAATACAAATCAGAATGGATTCTCGGATTTTATACAAAAGGGCGAACACGAAAAATTTTTATCAATTGATCCGAGTACAATCTAAATTACAATGTTCTTACGAGGCTGAGCCTCGTAAAATTTTTAAAATAAATCATGAAAGAAAAGATTAAGAAAATTTTACATTGGCCCTGGTTTTGGAAAAAATATACCGAAAAACAATGGGAAGAAGAAATGAAGATATCGTTGTCGTCTTCTTGTGGTGGTAATCACTGGCCGGCTGGAAGTTGTACAATACCTTGTCCTCGATGCGGAACTATTGGCTTTTACGGGCCCAGAGGAAGTTCTTCTGCTGGGCGAAAGTATAGGGCATGTAAATTCTGCGGATTTTGGCAAGAAGCATGGGGTAGCGTTTATAACGAAATAGGTGGTAAACCTTATCGTTGTAGAGCTGTTTATTGTGACAAGTGTCGAACAGTTGACACCTACGATTGGCATTTGCCTTGGGCAGGGTTAGGGCATTGTCCAAAATGCCATGCCGAATCCAAAGAAACAAGCTGGGCTTCCGATAACCCAAACCACCTTTATCATAAAATAAAAGAGCAAATGGATCGTCTGCATAATGCTTAGCATCTTATAAAAACTCCGACCGAGATGGGTTGGAAACCACCTCCACCATTCCCCAAGCCATTCGAATATAAATTTTAAAAAATCGCCTTTTGGGCGGTTTTTTTGCTTGATGATAAGAACCGAAGAAATAAAAAAGGGGGTTTTGGTCTCCCCGGCACCCCCAGGCCTTTTTGGTTTGGCGTTTTTACGCCTCGGGACCTTTTGGTCCCTGTTTGGTTTGATGCGGCGGCATCATTGGAATAGCCGGTTTAGCCGAATTTTAGCTGTATGGCTACCTCCTTAATTTAATAATAATAAAATCACAGAAATTGTCAACAATTTTTAAAATCGGTCTTAATAGCCATCGGACCGGTTTTTTGCTTGCCCCGAAGAAATTGAGGGGGTAGAATAAAAATGATAAAGCAAATTTATGAAACATTTTAGTATTTCCGAACTACCATCTAAAGAAGCAATTCAAGCATTTGCGAAAAAAGAGAAGATTGCCGAATATTTGGCGCAAGATTACTGTCATCCGCAAGAAGATTTTTTAATTGTCTCGGATGACCCCCCTGTTTTTGTTGTTTCTGATGGCGTTACTTTGAACATTGCGAAGTTGATTGAGAATAATGCAAAATATCCGAACCCCTCTCCTGCCGGCGATGTTTCCAGAATATTCTGTGAGGCGGTTATTAAATACGCTAAAGAAAAGTACGAAATATTTAGTGAAAGAGATGTGGCCGATGTCTTTAAATATGCCAATGGCGAGGTTCGTAAATATAATGAGGGAACTGGAAAAAGCGATATTTCCGGCAACCTTACTGGTTATTATTCTGCTACTGGCTCGTTTGCGATTATTAAAAATAATAAGGCGTACTGGGCTTCTATTTGCGATTCATTTGTTGCGCATTTTGACAGAGAAATGAATTTGAAATTTATGACTTCCGGATTATGCAGGCCTTATGCAGTTATTAATGGCGAGGAACGAATGGTTAATCATCTGGAAAGCGGGGTTTTTAATCTTGAAAAGGGTGATCGTGTATTCGTATTTACGGACGGTTTTGAATATTACATGGAAAACTCAAATTTTTTAGAACTATTTAAAGAGTGGGACGAGAACCTCAAAAAACATATTGTAGAATTTTCTAAAGAAGCAAACCTAAGGGATCCTGAAAAATATGGCCACGAACGTTCACTTATAGCGGTTTTGTTTTAAATATATGAAAATTTTTGTGAAAGCGAAGCCGAAAGCGAGAGAGAATAAAATAGAAAAAATCGACGAGAGTAATTTTATTGTCTCGGTAAAAGCAGCACCGATTAAGGGAAAAGCGAACGAGGCGATTATCGAATCTCTGGCCGAATATTTTCACGTCGGCAATTCCGACATAGAAATCATCCGCGGCCATAAATCAAGAGAAAAAATAATAGAAATCAATAAATGACTGTAAGCGAAATCATTAATTATCTGAAAAAGAATTCCAGCCCCAAAGACAGAGAGGGGATGGCACGATTCGGGATTGACGTGAAATATGCCTTGGGCGTGAAGATCCCGGTTTTAAGGAACTTGGCGAAAAAACTCGGCAAAAATCATCAATTGGCACTGGATTTGTGGAAAACCAAAATTCACGAAGTGAGAATTTTGGCGTCTATGATTGATGAAATTGACAAAGTGAGCGAAAAACAAATGCAGCAATGGGTAAAATGTTTCAATTCCTGGGATTTGTGTGACCAGGTCTGCATGAACTTGTTTGACAAAACAAAATTCGCCTGGAAAAAAGCAATGCAATGGCCGAAGAGAAAAGAAGAATTCGTCAGGAGAGCGGGATTCAGTATGATGGCTTGCCTGGCTTGGCACGACAAAAAAGCAAAGGACGAGGATTTTCTGAAATTTTTTCCCGTGATTAAAAAATATTCCTTTGATAAAAGGAACTTTGTTAAAAAGGCAGTTAATTGGGCATTAAGGCAAATCGGCAAGAGAAATAATAATTTGAAGAAACATGCCATTAAAGCTGCCGAAGAAATTTTAAAGATAGACAGCATGTCTGCCAGATGGATTGCCGGCGATGCCTTGAGGGAATTAAAAAAATGAGTTAATATTAAAATATATGATCTCAAAAGATTTAATTAAATATGTAAAAGAATGCCGGAAAAAAGGATTTTCCGATTTAGACATAAGGAATGCCCTTATAGAGAAAGGGTGGAACGAAAAAGATGTTTTAGAAGGGTTGTTAAGCTCTATGGGTCCAAAAAAATTACCGAAGTGGGTATCGATTGTTGCTTTGGTAGTAGTTTCCTTTGTTATCGGAGGGATTGTTTATGCGGCTATTTTTGCTATAAACGATATTCAGAAAACCTCTGCCGAGGTCGCTTCTATGACTCAGCAAATCAAAGAGATGGGTCCTCAAGCAAAGATAAAAACCTACAAAGATATAAATTTTGGTTTCGAGGTTAAATATCCAACCGAATTCTTTCAATTAGATTCAGCCAATGCCACCCTGAAGCATACATTGAAGAATTTTCATAAATACAGCTTAGCCGACGGTTCTGATTTGGGCCTGGCTGATGATATAAAAATTGTTTTTCACAAAGACATTACGGAGTGCGATAATTCAGAGACTACTATAAAAGATATTGGTACCCCATTTCAAATTGGCGGTTTAGAAGGAATAAAATATGAGATGGGCGCTGAGGGCGAGGGAGTGGTTTTTTACTGCGTGAAAAATAGTCAGAACAAAAATATTTTCTTTATAGAAAGATTTTTTCTTTCCGAGGCCTGGTCAACCGAACTTCCAAACCAATCCGATTATCTTTCTTCTGCCAGGCAGGAAGAATTATTTAATCAGATAATTTCCACTTTTAAATTTGTTAGTTCAACGGGAACTAAGTCTAAGGGGGATTTTTGCGGGACATCAACCCAGGGAAGCTGTGATGCGGATGCAGAATGCATGTCTGGTGGATGCTCGGGTCAGGTTTGTCAGTCCGAAAATGAAGAACCGGCCATAACCACTTGTGAATACAGAGATTGTTATAATGCCAGCACCTACGGTGTTAGGTGTAAATGCATCAATAATAAATGCCAATGGCAATAACAAAATTTATATAATTAAAATATGATTAAAACCGTTATAAAAAGAGATGGTCGAAAAGAGAGCTTTGATATTGAAAAACTCAAACAATCAATCAGAGTGAATGCCATTGATGCCGTTCTCAGGGAAACCGAAAGCAAAATAAATAATTTAGTAGATTCTGTTTCCGGGTCGGTTGTTCAACAGATAAAAAATAATAATAAAATAACCTCTGCGGAAATTAGAGAGATTATTCTAGTTAAGCTAGACGAAGTTGCTCCATTGGTGGCTAAAATTTGGCGAGAATATGATGAGCAAAGATGGAACAAATAAAATAAAAATATGAGGAAAATAATTAAGGCTCAATTCGTAATTTTATTATGTGGCACCTTATTTGCTTGGGGTAATTTTATTTACGAATTGATTGACTGGGTAAACAAGAAAAATTGTACTCTCGGCTGTGTTGGCAATATAAAGAATCCATTTTTAACCCCCTGCTTTTTCGGCGCCATATTTTTCACCATATCTTTTATTCTAAGCGCAATAATTCTGAAAAAATCCATAAGTCATGGAACAAACAATTCAAAAAACAATACAAAAATTCAATAAAAATGCCATAATCGGATTTATTTTTGGTTTGATTTCAGTATATTTTTCTTTGGCCATAATTACCGGTCCCTTGGCTGTAATTTTTTCCGTTAAAGCTCTCCGTCAGATAAAAGTTATAAATGAAAAAGGAGAAAAATTAGCTCTTATTGGCTTAATTTTGGGGATAATTTTCTTTATTTTGGGTTTAATCACTCTTTTTACTTGGTGTTAACCGGAATTTGACCATATGAAAAAGATAAAATTAATCCTCTTAATCTTTTTAGTATTAATTATTTTTGGGGGCGGTTTTTTCTTTTTTTGGACCCAGATAGTAAGTTTATATACAAAACTTTATCTTGAATTGCCAAAACTCGAGAAAGGGGTTGGCGATTTTTTAATGCAGGAAATCGAAAAGAAGATTTCAATACCACCGCCCCTCAAATCAGATAAGGAAGCGCCGGAATCATTTTTAATTGCCGACGAAGTGGTTAAATATACAAACGCCGAACGTACGAAATCCGGCTTGCAGCCACTTGTGGTGAATGTAAAATTGGGCGCAAGCGCAAAATTAAAAGTTGAGGACATGTTTAATAATCAGTATTTCGGTCATGATTCTCCGTTGGGCATAACAATCGGTGATTTGGTAGCCAGTGTTGGTTATGAATTTATATCGATTGGAGAAAATTTAGCACTGGGTAACTTTGAGGATGATATTGATTTGGTTGAGGCTTGGATGGAAAGTCCCGGACACAGAGAAAATATTTTAAATCCCAAATACAAAGAAATCGGAGTAGCCGTAGCCAAAGGAACATTTGAAGGTAAAACCACCTGGATGGCGGTTCAGCATTTCGGCTTGCCATTATCTATTTGTCCTGAACCCAATGAAGCCATAAAAACAGAAATAGAAACCAATAAAGTCCAATTAAAAGATACAGAAGATGAATTAGGCAATCTTTTAAATGAACTTGAAGATATGAGAAAACGAGATCCAGAGTATAATCAAAAAATTCAGGAATACAATAATCTGGTTTCCGAATACAACGAGACAGTGGGACAAATTAAAAGCCTAATCGATAAATACAATAATCAAGTTAAATCTTATAACATTTGCCTTGAGGCAAATCAATGATGTGGTTAAAAATTCTCAAGCGAACAATAGAATAATTAAAATATTAAAAGATGGCGGAATCGGAGTTATGCCAACGGATACGATTTATGGATTAGTCGGGTCAGCTCTATCTAAAAAAACCGTAGAAAAAGTCTATAAAGTAAGAAGAAGAAATCCCGAGAAACCATTTATTATTTTAATTGCCATAGTTGAAGATTTGAATTTATTCAGGATTAAAATTGATTCTTATTCAAAAAAACTTTTAAGCAGGGTTTGGCCGGGAATGGTTAGCGTGATTTTACCATGTCCCTATAAAAATTTTGAATATCTACATCGAGGAACCAGCAGCCTGGCCTTCAGATTACCGAAGAATAAAGGATTAATAAATCTATTAAAAAAAACAGGACCACTGGTTGCGCCGAGCGCCAATCCCGAAGGATTGCCGCCAGTCGATAATATCAGAGATGCCAAGAAATATTTTGGTAAGAGAATTGACTTTTACGTTAATCAGGGTAAAATAAAGGCGATGCCCTCTACGTTGATTCAGATTAAAAATAAACAAATTTTAATTCTCAGAGAGGGTGCGGGAAAATTACATTTTGAAAAATTATGAAAAGCAGCCTTATTTTAATTCTTGTATTGGTCGTGTGTATAGCCTTAATTATAAGTGGCCTAATATTTTTTAGGGGCAAACCAGAAGCACAGCCGGAATTTATAACCGTAAAAGTATTTTTTAATAATGGTAATCTTGATCCAGAATTTTCCTGTAATAAAGTTTTTCCAGTAGAAAGACAGATTTTAAAAACTGAAGCCGTTGGCAGGGCCGCTTTAGAAGAATTATTAAAAGGGCCAGCCGATAGTGAAAAACGGGAAGGATTTTTTACCAGTATTAATCCCGGAGTAAAAATCCAGAGTCTGGTAATCGAAAACAATATAGCGAAGGTTGATTTCGACGAACAACTGGAATTTCAGGTCGGGGGCTCTTGTCGGGTAGCGGCGATTAGCGCCCAAATCAGAGAAACATTAAAACAATTTCCTGCGGTCCAAGAAGTAATAGTTTCAATTGATGGTCGGACTGAAGATATTCTTCAGCCGTAAAATTTACCCCCATATCAAAGTTTGGTGTGGGGGATTAAAAGGTCGTTAATAAAAATTTTCGAATTTCCAATCAAATTTATTAGTTAAAATATTCGTTAGTCGTTTATTTTATTATAAATTGTTTGTTGAAATTTTATTATCGTGGTTTTTAAGAATCGAGACGATGAACGCTCTCCGCGTAAAATGTATAAAGGGGACTGGAAATGCAGTCAATGCGGAGCCGAGATAACAGAATTACCATTTGAGCCTTCCGGAGATTTACCGTTATATTGTTTGAACTGTCATCGGGAAAGAGTTAATCAGAGAAGGGGCGGTTTTCAAAGAAAGATGTATCAAGGTAACTGGAAATGCGCGGGTTGCGGAGCCGATATAACCGAGCTCCCATTCGAACCGAAGGAAGGCCAGGAAATATTTTGTCGAGAGTGTTATCGAAGCAGAAGAGAAAGCTAAAACTTTCTTGATTAAAAACAAAAAACGGCCTCCGGAGGCCGTTTTTTGTTTTATTTGAAAACGATACTAAATTTTTCCGGGCGAACTATTCCAGGCTTCTTTTACGGCTTTAACCAATTCATTAGAATTGAAGTATTCAAAAAGTTTATTTTCCCATTCTGGGTCATTTATATCGATTACCGGTTCAACCCCAGCTTCTTCTATGGGTTGATTATCGTCTCTTAGGGTAAGGTGATTAACCAGAAAAATTGAATATTTTTCACTTTCATCAATTTGATGATCAATCTCGTATACTTTTTCTATGGTTCCCCAGCCCTTTGTTTTTGTGCCAACAAATACTCCCACATTATATTTTTTGAGGCTGGCAACCATTACTTCGGCAGAGGACTGGGTTTTTTCGTCAGCCAGAATTACTACTTTTTTATATCTAACCAGGCTTGGCAACCAGCCAAGTTTTGTTTTAAATGGTTCGTAGTTTGCTTGTTGGAAGAGTTCAAAAGCATAGTTATTTGGTCCAATAAACGGTCCCAATAAGTAGGGCAAGATATCCAGCGAACCGCCAACGTTTGCCCTTAAATCTAAAATTAAAGTATTAAGTCCTCCTGTGTTGTCGAATTTTTCGGTCTCTCTTTTTAGGTCTTCGAGAATGGTGGGCGATATTTTTGATATATATAAATGGAGAATTGTTGGTCTGATTAATTTCCCGAATACAGTGGGTTCGGTCTTGGTTTCGTCATATCTTTTTTTGTTTTCGGCATTCGATAATACTTCATAGGCATATTTAACTTTTTCCAATTCTTGTTTGGCCTCCTCGGTTTCCTGATTATCCAATTCATTAACTTTGTTTCTGTAGGCTTCATTTAATTTTTCTTGATTAGCATTGTCTTCGACTCCCAAGACCGAATATAAATTTTCTTGGGGATTAATATTCATAACTCTGTTTTTTAAATTTTCTTCATCTTTTTTAACATAAAGAGCGCTTCGCCCAAAGGGTTTAAGATTCCAAAGAACAAGGTGGGCAAGTTGAGCCGTAAAATCTTTTTTCTTATTTTCTTCCAATTTATCAATAATTTTGTTGGTTGTTTCTATCATCCCGCTTTTATCATTTGATTTAAGGGACTGGGGGGCGTTGGTTAGTTTTTCAAGCCCCAATCTAAAGAGGGTAGCCAATTCTTCGTCGCTTATTTTATTCCAGTAATTTTCTTGGATTTTGTCATATATCTCTGACAGAAATTCTTCGTAAATATTTTTTTCTATTTGAACTTCTTCTGGCTTTTGATCACGCCTGAAAACAAAATAGCCGGCCGTAGCCCCAGCGATGACCAAAATAGCAACCAAGATAGCTATTATAATTAGATATTTTTTATTTTGTCCTGTTTTCCTTTTTTTGTTTTTCTTGGAAATAAATTTAAACATATTTTTAATTATAGGACAAAATAAAAACAAAATAAAATAAACAGAAAAATTAGATTATAGACAGAACAATAAAAATAGGATAAAATTTTTAGATATGCCCCGTACTGAATTTTCGACTGATCCGACTGCGGTCGGATCAAAAAAGCGCGGGGTACAATCGAGAAATAAACCATTATAATAATTATTTATTTGTATAATTTCGATATTTAAATGTCGAAAATCTAGTGTGGGGTATGGAAGAGCATATTAGAAATAAGTCAAAATGGCAGCTTCTTATTCCGATTTTTCTGGCAATTATTGTTGCCGGTATTTTTATTTATTTAGATTATAAAAATAAACCAAAAATAGAACCAGGGCCAAGTGAAGAAGAACAGATTTCAGAATACGAGCCCCAACCGGTTCTTCCTTCAGAAAATCCAAGCCGGGAAAAGGAGCTTGATGTCAATCTGGGCTATGGCTGTGCCGGGCCTCAGCATCTTGAGGGCAAGGAATTAAAACCAGCTGATTCGGTTTGGGAGATTAAAAAAGACGGTAGTTCGACCAAAATCAGCCTGGGAAAATATAGAATCGATGCCCCGGAGCGTCTTGTTTTTGATATAAAAAAATTATGGCTTTATTTTTTAAGCGACAAATTAAGCGAAAGGAGAGACGATTTAATTTATCCATTAGAAGCTTCTTATGTTTCAAAAATGTTTTTAACGGTTAATGGTTACGAGAAAGAGATTAATTTGGGCGGAGATGAATACATGTTGATTGAACTTGATTATCCTCTCGGAGATTTATATCCATATACCAAAGCCGCAGCTTTGGAATACGAAATTACCTTAGAGTTGAAGTGTAGAAATATAAAGAATAACGAATGTTTCAATAACGAAGATAAGCCTTTAGATTTTATAAATGGAGCCGATATTCAGACCCATATTCGTTTTTTTGCTCTTGGCTGCGAAGAATTTGATAAGGAAATAATATCAGATGCAACATTCAAATATTGAGATCAACTATTGACCCTGCACCAATTTTACTATCAATTTATTGAGTGCAAACGAATTATTCATCTATTCTAGATTTATTGTTATTTACGCCTTAGAATGGTGGAATTGGTGCAAGGGTTGACAATTTTAAATAAACCTGATACTATTATAACAGTACATTAAGCGTACATTTTAATAAAAAAGGAGGGATTATGACCTTTATAGTCGAGCAACACTACAAGGATGGTTCTTCTGAGCTTTTTAGGGGCGATCGGATCCAAAGACACCGGAAGACAATCGCTATTGTCACGCCCCATGGTGTAAGGGAGGTGCCCAGGAAGGGCGCTGCCCTAAGGGACGACGGAATCCGCGTCAGCAGAAGCAGGGACGGTGAAGTCCATCGATAACCTCTTTTGAACCCCCACTGTACGGACAGTGGGGTGTTTTTTTATCTTGAAATCGGTTATACTTAAATTATGGCAAGTAAAATTGTTGTTTATGGTTCATATCTTCAAATGATTAAAAACTCAGTTGGGACAAGAATATTCCGTAATCTTTATTTGATGAACAATGGTAAAAAGATTGATGCGACGAAAAACGGAGATCTTTCTTGTGCTTTTTTTGTTTCTAACATTCTATTGATTTGGGATTTGATTTCTGGGGGTCACGCCACGGTCGAGGCAACCACCAAGGATATGGAAAAGAGCGGCTGGGAAAAAATCCCAAAAGAAAAAATAAGACCGGGAGATGTGATTGTTTGGGAGAAAAAATTATTTGTTAACGGCAAAAGACATTTTCATAACGGTTTTTATATCGGCAATAAAAAAGCGATTAGCAACGACAGTAAAAAGAAAATGCCAGTTATTCATAGCTGGGACTATAATGGAAAGAGAAAGATTGTGTCTATTTATGCTCATCCTAAATTAAATGATTAAAAAAATATTAAGAATAACCTTGTTAATTTTAATAGTTGTTGTTTTGATAATTTTGGTATATTTTTTTGTTGGCAAATCAAAACCAGCCGATAGAACAGAATGGGGAGTGACTTTTAGTAAAAGGCATGCAAACGATTTGAAATTAGATTGGAAAAATTTATTTTTTGATATATTAGATGATTTGAAAGTAAAAAGAATAAGAATCGCGGTTTATTGGGACGAAACAGAACCAGAGCAGGGTAAATACAATTTCGATGATTTGGATTGGCAAATTAATGAAATTGAAAAGCGAAACGGGGAAATAATCTTAGCCCTAGGCAGAAGAATGCCTCGGTGGCCAGAGTGTTTTGAGCCGGAATGGGCAAAGACATTAAACGAGAAGGAAAAACAGGAAAAAATTTTAAGATTTATTGCCGAAACAATAAATCGCTACAAAAACAGAGAGAGTATAAAAATTTGGCAGATAGAGAATGAGCCGTTTTTAAAAACTTTTGGTGAGTGTCGCTGGATAGACGCTGAATTCCTGGATAAAGAAATCGCCCTTGTAAGGCATCTCGATTCAAGCAGACCAATAATGATAACCGAAAGCGGAGAATTCAGCACCTGGATTGGTGGAGCCAGGAGAGCGGATATTATCGGTACTTCAATTTATCATAAAATTCACGGTAAATTGGGCTATGTCGAATATCCAATTCCGGCAGTTTTCTATCAAAGAAAAAGTAATTTAATAAAATTACTTTTCGACATAGACGAAATTATTGCTATCGAGGTTCAAGCAGAGCCATGGGGGTATAAATCAACCCAAGAGTTAACGAACGAGGAACAAAATATTACCATGAGCTTAGAAAGATTTAATGAAACGATTGATTTTACTCGCGAGGCCGGTTTTGATAAAGGATACTTATGGGGCGTGGAATGGTGGTATTGGAGAAAAGAAAAGGGCGATGATAGATTTTGGGAAAGAGCCAAAGAATTATTTAAATAAAAATATGACAATAGGAATTGATGTTGGCGGGACAAATATAAAAGGAGTTCTGCTGAAAAATAATAAAATCATTAAAAAAATAAGGATTAAAACAAAATCCAAAAGCAATAAAAATTTATTAACTGCCCGGATTTTTGAATGTATAGAGTATTTAAGACAAAGCAAAAAAGGAATAAAAAAGATTGGAATAGGAATTGCCGGTCCGGTTGATTTCAAAAATCAGAGAATATTAAATCCGCCAAATCTTCCCGGTTTAAAGAACATTTACTTGGGCAAGATTATTGAGAAAAAATTCAAAATAAAAACCGTAATTGATAACGATGTCCATTGCTTGGTTTTGGCCGAAGCAATTATGGGGGCGGCGAGAGGAAAGAAATCGGTTGTCGGCCTGGCCCTGGGCACAGGAGTGGGCGGAGGAATTGTCATAGATGGTAAAATAATGCACGGAAGAGGCGGCACAGCCGGCGAGATGGGTCATATTACAATAAGAGGAGATGGTCGGAAGTGCAGATGTGGTAGTCGGGGCTGTTTAGAGGCGTATGTTTGCGAAAAGGGACAGGAGAAAACAGCGGAAGAAATTTTGGGAAGGAAAATGAGCTCGATTACTCTCCAAAGGTTAGCTGAAAAAGGAAATAAAAAAGCGCTTAAAGCCTGGAACGTAATCGGCGATAATCTCGGAATCGGGTTGGCCAATATAGTCGATACTTTAAATCCCGAAATTATTGTAATTGGTGGTGGCCTTGCTTGGGCTGGCGAGCTTTTACTGAAACCGGCTCGAGAAGCGATGAAAAAAAATATACTTTCTTCTTTAGCTAAGAATACTAAGGTAGTTCGTGCTAAGCTCGGTAAATTTTCCGGAGCCATTGGCGCGGCCCTGCTTTAAACATGGAAGGACAAAAGAAAAAATCGAATCATTATGTTGTAGTTGTCGTAATCCTGATATTGATTATTTTTGCCTTCGCCTATAATCAATGGGGAAAAAGATTTTTACCAGAATTTAAAGGTAGTTCAGGTGATAAGTTTTCAAAGATAAATTATAAAGTAACGGAGGGGGATATTCAAATAGGGAATAAAGATGCCGAAGTAACTATTATAGAATATTATAGTTATGCTTGCGATTTTTGCCGTTCATTTCACGAAGATGTTTATCCGTTAATTATAGAAGATTATGTTACCAAGGGTAAGGTAAGGTTTGTTTTTCGTCCCTTTCCACCATATGAACTCGGTCAGGCCGTTTCTTGTGCCAATGAACAGGATAAATTTTTAGAGTACCATACTTATCTTTTTGATAATATCGAGAACTTAGAAAAAGCCGAAGATTTGGGGGCGTTTGCCAGAGAAGCCGGACTTGATGAAGGCAAATTCAGCGAGTGTTATAATTCCGAAAAATACAAGAAAAACACAGAAGATTGGTATAGTCAGGGTATGAGTGATATGGCAAAGGCAGAAATTCCTCAAGATAAAAGAGGAACGCCGGTTTTTTTTATAAATGGCGAACCCTTGCTCGGCACTCAACCATATATTAAGTTTATAGAGATAATTGAAAATAAACTAAAATGATATGATATGGATAAAAAGCAAGTTAAAGAAAGAATCGAGAAACTAAAAGAAGAGATTAGACATCACAGTTATTTATATCATGTATTAGACCAGCCGGAGATTTCCGATTCAGCTTTTGATACTTTAAAAAACGAATTAGAAGAATTAGAATTGAAATTTCCCGATTTAGTTACCCTTGATTCACCAACTCAGAGAGTTAGCGGAGAGGCCCTGGACAAATTTAGAAAATTTAAACATCCGGCGCCAATGCTTTCTTTTAACGATGCCTTTAGTAAGGAAGAAATGGAAGAATGGTTTGAGAGAAATGAAAAAATAGTTAAAAATTTCGATAAAGACGGTTATTATTGCGAATTAAAAATCGACGGCTTGGCAATTGAGTTGATATACGATAATGGCATTTTAAAAACTGGAGCAACTCGGGGCGATGGTGAGATAGGCGAAGATGTTACCCAAAATTTAAAAACAGTAGGTAGTATTCCTTTGAAATTGTTCGGAGAATTTCCCAAGAAATTAATTGTTCGGGGCGAAGTTTTTCTCGACAAAAAAGAATTTCAAAAAATCAATAAAAAATTAGAAAAAAAGAGGGAAAAAATCTACGCCAATCCAAGGAATCTAGCTGCCGGCTCGGTAAGACAATTAGACGCGAAAATTACTGCTGATCGGCATTTGGATTCTTTTGCCTATTCTTTAATTACCGATCTGGGTCAGAGAGTCCACGAAGACGAGCATAAAACACTTAAGGCATTCGACTTTAAAACCAATCCCAATAATAGATTTTGTAAGAATTTAAAAGAGGTAGAAGAATTCAAAAATTATTGGGAAAAAAACAGAGAAAAACTTGGTTACGAAATCGATGGCATTGTGGTAATTATCAACGACAATGATGTTTTTAAAAAATTGGGCGTGGTAGGTAAGGCGCCGAGAGGAGCAATTGCCTATAAGTTTTCTCCCAAGGAAGCCACAACCATAATTGAAGACGTTGTTTGGCAGGTGGGGAGAACCGGAGTTTTAACGCCGGTTGCCGTATTGAAACCGGTGAATCTCGGCGGAATAAAGATTTCGCATGCCACTCTTCATAATTTCGATGAAATTGAAAGATTGGGAGTAAAGATTGGCGATACGGTGATTGTAAGACGCGCAGGAGATGTGATTCCCGATATCGTTAAGCCCTTGAAAGAATTAAGAACGGGCAAAGAAAAAGAAATAAAACCTCCGAGTAAATGCCCCGTTTGCGGCTCAAAAGTAATCAGGCCCGAAGGCGAAGTGGCATATCGATGTGCGGATAAAAATTGCGGAGCAATTTTAAGAAGACAAATTTATCATTTTGTTTCGAGGAGCGCTTTCGATGTTGTCGGAGTCGGCCCGAAAATCATTGATAGATTTCTTGATGAAGGATTGATTGGAGACGCGGCCGATTTATTTTCCCTGAAAGAAGAAGACATCCGATACTTGGAAAGATTTGCCGAAAAATCGGCCTCGAATATAGTCAGCTCGATTCAATCCAAAAAGGAAATAGGATTAGAAAGGTTTTTATATGCCCTGGGTATTCCCCAGGTCGGAGAAGAAACCGCATTTGACTTGGCTAAACATTTGGGGAGTTTGGAAAAAATAAAAAGCGCCTCGCCCGAGGAGCTGAAAAAAATCAGGGATATTGGTACGAAAGTTGCGGAGTCAATTTATAAGTGGTTAAGGGGAAAAAGAAACCTGGGATTCTTGGAAAAATTAAAGAAAACCGGTATAAAGATAATTAAAGAAAGGGAAAGAAAAATTAATCCAAAAATAAAAGATAAAACCTTCGTTTTTACTGGAGAATTGGATACAATAAGTAGGGAAGCGGCAAAAGAGAAAGTGAGGGAATTAGGAGGAGATATATCGAGTTCGATTTCCAAGGAAACGGATTTTGTAATTGTTGGCTCTGAGCCGGGTTCAAAATACGATAAAGCCAAAAAACTTGGCGTAAAGATATTAAACGAAAACGAATTTTTAAAAATGATAAAATAAAAAAATGATTTCCAGAGAACAAATTGAACATATCGCCAAATTGGCGAGAATGGAATTGACTGAGAAAGAAAAGGAAAAATTCTCAACAGAGCTTTCTTCGATTTTGGATTATATTGATAAATTAAATCAGGTCGAAACAAAAGCTATCGAACCGATTAGTCAGATAACCGGTTTGGAAAATATTGTTCGCGAAGATGCCCCGAGAAAAGAAGATACGAGATCAAATATTCGCGATAAGTTCATCAAGGCGGCCCCGGCCAAGAAAGATAACTATTTTAAGGTGCCGAAAATTTTGGAATAAAATGGATTTACCCAAAACAATTTCAGATGTCCATAACGGATTGATAAAGGGGAGTTTTTCTTGTATTGAACTGACGAAGTCTTGTTTGGCCAAAATCAAAAAAGAGAATAAAAATCTCAATGATTTTTTAAATTTGACCGAGGACTTAGCCTTGGAACAAGCAGAAAAAATAGACGGCAAGATTTCTCGAAGAGAAAAAATCGGACCATTGGAAGGAGTCTCCGTGGCCATTAAAGACAATATTTTGGTTGAAGGATATAAAACAACCGCTGGCTCAAAAATTTTAGAAGATTACGTGGCCCCCTATGATGCGACAGTAATAGAAAAACTTAAAAAGGCGGGGGCAGTGATTATTGGCAAAACCAATCTTGATGAATTTGCCATGGGTTCTTCAACTGAAAATTCAGCTTTCGGGGTAGTTAAAAATCCAGCAGATACCAGTCGTGTGCCCGGAGGTTCTTCGGGTGGCTCGGCAGTGGCCGTGGCCGCTGACCATTGTCTTGTTGCTCTGGGGTCTGATACTGGCGGCTCAATTCGTCAGCCAGCAGCATTTTGCGGTGTGGTTGGCTTTAAGCCAAGCTATGGAATGATTTCAAGATATGGATTAATTGCCATGGCTTCTTCGTTAGACCAAATTGGTCCTTTGGCCAATAATGTCGAAGATGCTCAATTAATTTTTAATATTATAAAAGGTAAGGATATTTTTGATTCAACAAACATAGAATCTAAAAAAACAAAAACAAATGAACACAACCTTAAAATCGGAGTTCCCAAAGAATTTTTTGGCGAAGGGATTGATAAAACATTAAAGGAAAGGACAGAAAGAGAGATTAATAAATTTACAGATTTAGGATTCGAATTAAAAGAAATTAATTTACCCCATAGTGAATATGCTTTGGCTGTTTACTATATTATTATGTCAGCCGAAGTAAGCGCTAATTTAGCCAGATATGATGGTATAAAATACGGTTTTTCTGCCAAAGACAGAAATTTACTTGATAATTATTTAGAAAGTAGAACCAAAGGATTTGGCGATGAAGCAAGAAGAAGGATAATGCTCGGAACTTATGCCTTGTCAGCTGGATATCGTGATGCTTATTATAATAAAGCTCAAAAAGTTAGAACGTTAATAAAGCAAGATTTTGAGAAAGTTTTTAGTCCTTCGGCTGATGGAGTTGATTTTATTTTAGCTCCTACCACTCCAACGCCTGCCTTTAAGATTGGCGAGAAAAAGGATCCCTTGTCTATGTATCTATCGGATATTTATACGGTTCCAGCCAACTTAGCCGGTCTGCCGGCAATATCGATACCTTGTGGCAGGGTGAATGGCTTGCCAATAGGTCTTCAAATAATCGGTCCTCAATTTAATGATCATTTGGTTTTAGAAATTGCCCAAATTTATGAACAAAGCAATCAGTAATCCATTAGCAGAAAGAGAAGCGGTAGCATTAGCCCAAGTGGGAACATTTTTTACCGATATTTGGAATAAAATCGCGGATTTTTTTACCTCTTATCAATGGAAAGAACTTATTTTCGCTTTAAAAACCGCCTCTATTATAATTTCTTTAATTCTGGGGGCCTTGATAGTTTTGCTTTTGATAAAGATAAATATAAAGGCCAGGATGAAAAAATCGATTTCTCAGGTTAAAAAAACAGTTTCATTTAACAAAAGAAGAATAGAAAGAAAGTGGTTGAAGATTGAAAATAAATTAGGCAGTGGAGTAGAGGCAAATTATAAACTCGCGATTTTAGAAGCCGATAAAATATTTAATGATATTTTAAAAATCATTGGTTACGAAGCCCAAATAAGAATTACCAATATGGGTGAGATTAAAAAAGCTGGGAAAGTGAAAAATAATATTATTGAAGATTCGCAATTTTCTATTAATGAGAATGATGCCAGATCCGTGGTGAGAGCATACCGGAAGGGCTTGGAGGATTTGGGGGTTGTTTAGCTTGCAAATTTATAAATTTTGTATTATTATTTAAAATTATCGCGGGGTGGAGAAGTAGTATCTCGTCTGGCTCATAACCAGAAGATCGACCGTGCAATTCGGTCCCCCGCAATATAAATTTTTCATTTCATTCAAAATTTCAGTAATTAGTATTTAGTAGTTTGTATTTAGGGCAAGGAAAAATTTATTCCAAATTACAAATTACTCACACAAATTACAGCAAGCCAGGGTAGCTCAGTTGGTAGAGCGTGGGACTCATAAGCCCGAGGTCGTGGGTTCAATCCCCACCCCTGGTACACTTCGGTCTTATTCAGTGTAAATTTTGGACTCGTGGTGTAGCCTGGCTTAACACGTCTGCTTGTCAAGCAGAAGATCGCCGGTTCAAATCCGGTCGAGTCCGCAGCGTAATAAATTGTAGAGCAATTTAAACGCTGCTGAGACGTTTAATTTCCTTCAGAAATTATTACGTCTCGCAGTTCATGGTATGTTTTATTACGTTTATATTCTTGGCAGTCAAAAAGACAATAACTTGTATATTGGTTATACCACGGATTTAAGAAAAAGATTTAAACAGCATAATTCCGGAGAAAGTTTAGCAACAAAACCATTTAGACCCTATAAGCTTATTTTTTATGAAGCCTTTTTAAATAGAATAGATGCAAAACATAGAGAAGAATATTTAAAAAGTGGTTGGGGAATTAGAACCATTAGAAAAATGTTAAATAAATATCTAAAAAGAGGAGAAGATGCAAAAAAGCGAATTTAAAAACTTAATAACAAAAGGAGAAATTGCCAGAGAAAAGAAAGATTATAAGACAGCTTTGGCCTGTTTTGATGAAGCAATGTTGGTTAGTGGTAAACATAATCTCTGGGCGAATTTTATAGAAGCATTGGGGCACAAGATTGTTATTGACAAGCATTTTTGGTGGGAGACCAAAGACAAAGGATTTTTAGAATTAATGCGAGCTGATGTAGAATTGGGATTAGGGATTTCCAAGCTAAAAAAACTACCTCCTCGCTATTTGGCGGTTTTTCAATTGAGAATGGGTGACGTTTTGACTGAGGAGAAAAATTTTAAAGAATCGGTTAAATGGTATCTTTGGGCAGTGAGATCGTTAAAGGGAACTCCAAAAAATGCTGGCTATGGTGAATATTTGGGCCATTATGGAAAAGGATTAGTTTTAGCGAATAAAGAGAAAAAAGCAAAAAATGTTCTCCTAAAATCTTTAAATCTCATTCGAAAAGACAAAAATCTCCGCCATTTTCACAGATTGATTTTAGAATCCGGTGTAATTTCTTGGTTAGCTTTAGCAATTAAAAAAGAAGATTCTCGGAAATCCGAAGAACTATTCAGTGAAGCATTTGCCATGGGAAGAGAATTGAAAAATAAATACAAAATGTCAATGCGACTGAAGCAAATGGAGGTTATGAAAAAGGAGTTTGAATTTTAAAATCTGAGAAATCGATATAAAAAAGAGGGCGTTATCAGGCGCCTTTTTACATTTGCTTTTGGATTAATTTTGAGGTAAAATCAGAATATAGGCGTGATAGGAATAAAGCTTATGAAGCCAAAATTTTTTATTAGATTAAATCTATTTTTAGCTCTTGTTTTTTTGATAATTTTTGTTATTATTTTATATTCAGTTAATCCTTTTCAAGCTAATGGTTTTCTAAAAATTATTTTTTATTTAGTTCTTTTCGGTCTAGTTCTATCAATATTAAATTTGATAGGAAAAATGCAATCCTGGGTAAGAATTTTAGTTTCTTTGACCATAGTTATACTTTTAATTTTAAGGCGACAAGGATTATAAATTATGCCCCGTACTGAATTTTCGACTGTCCCGCAGCTGCGGGACAAAAAAGCGCGGGGCATAATCAGGGATAAAAATATTAAGATAACTGTTAATTTAATAATTTCGACATTAAAAATGTCGAAAATCTAATACGGGGCATGGACATCGGAGATTTAAAAAAGAGAATATTTATCGATTTAACCAAAGTAAAAGATTTGGCCGAATTAGAGCAATTCAGAATTAAATATTTGGGCAGAAAGGGGGAGATAACCTTTGTCCTGAAATCATTGAAAGATTTATCCATAGCGAAAAGAAAAAAACTGGGAACAGAGGCTAATCAATTTAAAAAAGAAATAGAATCAAAAATAGAGAACTTAAAAAGTCAGCTTATTAAACAAGAGACAAAAACGAAAGAAAGAGAAAAAAAAATAGATATCACTGCTCCTGGAATAAGAATTGTCCATGGCCATCTCCATCCTTTAACTCATATAATGAGAAAAATAGAGGACATTTTTCAATCAATGGGGTTCAGAATTATCGAGGGACCAGATATCGAGACCGAATATTATAATTTTGATGCTCTAAATATTCCTCAAGATCATCCTGCTCGTGATGCTTGGGATACTTTTTGGCTGAAAACTAAACCACAAAGATTATTATTAAGAACCCATACCAGTCCGATGCAGGTTAGATTTATGGAAAAAAATAACCCGCCTTTTAGAATTATTGTTCCAGGCAGAGTTTTTCGTTATGAGTCTACTGACGCTTCTCATTTTTATAACTTCTATCAATTAGAGGGTCTAATGGTTGATACCCACATTAGCATTGCCAATTTTAAAGCAGTCGTCGAGGAATTTCTTAAAAAACTATTTGGCGAGGAAATAGAAACAAGAATGAGGCCAAGTTATTATCCTTTTGTTGAACCGGGCTTTGATATAGAGATGAAATATCTTTCAAGTGATTGGTTGGAAATTATGGGTGCAGGCATGGTTCACCCAAATGTTTTTAAATCGGTCGGTTATGTACCAGGTAATTGGCAGGGGTTTGCTTTTGGTATCGGCATAGACAGAATTGCTATGCTTAAGTACAAAATAAATGATATCAGATTGCTCTATTCGAGCGATTTACATTTTCTTAATCAGTTTTAATCATCGCTACTTAGGAAGCGGATAAAAATTTATGAAAGAATCAATAGAAAAAGCTTTATCCAAGAAGGAGGCAAAGGAAAAGTTAGAAAAAATTCTTAAGGAAGTAGGTGGACTAATAGAAAAAGAAGAAGAGCTGAAAGAGAAAAAAGAAACCTATGACCCTCGATTGGTTGTTGTTAATCCGAAGGATTTGACTCGGGATGATTTAGAAATTTTTGGAAAATTCCAGGACGACAGCTGGTTATTGGCCGAGTTTACGGAATATACCGATAAAGTTTCAAGGGAACTTAGAGAAAAAGATAATAATTCTCGAGATAATTTTAGGGACTGGATAGCCGAGAAGGCTCAGATTAAATTTGGCAGAGAAGAATCAGCAGAAGAAAGAGAAAAAGATAATTAATAATTCATGAAGGTATCTTATAATTGGTTAGAAGAATATGTCGAAAAATTGCCAAAACCAGAGAAACTGGCCGAGTTATTGAGTGTGCATTCTTTCGAGGTGAAGAGCGTTGAAAAATCAAATGAAGATTATATATTAGATATTGATATTTTACCCAATCGGGCTCATGATTGCTTGAGTCATATTGGGATAGCCAGGGAGTGTGTAGCCGTAGCAAATTCAAAATTCAAAATTCAAAATCCAAAATTCACCGAGAGTAAAAATTTAAAGACAAGGGACTTTATTACGGTTGAGGTTCAAGACAGAGATGCTTGTCCCAGATATACGGCTCGGGTGATTACCGATATAAAAATAGAGCCCTCTCCGACCTGGATGCAAAAAAGATTAGCAGCCATTGGTCAGAAGCCAATAAATAATGTAGTTGATGCCACAAATTATGTAATGTTTGAAACGGGACAGCCATTACATGCTTTTGATTACGAGAAATTAGAAGGTAAAAAAATTATTATAAGGGGAGCCAGAAAAGGAGAGAAAATTATCACATTAGATAATGAAATATGCGAATTAAATGAAGGCACATTAATTATTGCCGATGCCAAAAATCCGTTAGCCTTAGCTGGAGTTAAGGGCGGAAAAAAAGCCGAGATTACCGTTAAAACAAAAACAATTGTTTTGGAATCAGCTAACTTTGATATAAAAGTAGTTCGTGCAACTTGTCGAGAAACAGGCATTAAAACCGAATCTTCGATTAGATTTGAATATGGTTTAGACCCGAATTTAACCGAAGAAGCGATTAACAGAGTCACTCAATTAATTAAGGGTAAAATAACTAAAGGAATAGTCGATATCTATTCTAAGAAGACTTTGTCCGTGAGAATGAGATTAAACCTGAGCAAGATAGAAAACATCCTAGGCATAAGGGTTTCTAAACAGCAGGTAATAAAATATTTGAAGTCTCTAGGTTTTATTATAAACGATTCTTTGAGAGTCACTGTTCCAACAATTAGAAGAGATATTGAAATCGAGGAAGATTTAATCGAGGAGATCGCCCGTTTAATTGGCTATAACAATATAGTCACAAGTCATCCATTTGGTCTGCTGGGAATGGCGAGATTAAATGATGAATTAATCGTTACCAATAAAGTTAAGACAATTTTTGAGAGCGCTGGTTTTAACGAAGTTTATAACATATCGTTTGTCGGTGAAGCAGATATCAAAAAATTTGACGTAAATCGCGAAGGATATATAGAATTAGAAAATCCATTAAGCATTGATTTAAAATATCTCCGCAAAGATTTATTAATTAACCTAATTAAGGATATAAAAGATAATTCGAAAACATTTTTAAGAGAAGATAAAGCAATAAAAATTTTTGAACTCGGCAAGACATATAGACAAGAGAATAAAAAGATTGAAGAAGAAAGAATGTTGACCGGTCTTATTGTCAGACGTTCAGGAAAGATGAAGGGAGAGAGTTTTTATGAAACAAAGGGATTGATTGATAGTTTACTTAATAAATTAGGTATTTCCGATGTTTGGTATGATGATTTTCAGGCAACACCAGAGTGGACCGATAATATTTTTTGGCAAAGAACCGAAACTGCCGAGATTAAAGTAGGGGATGAAGAAATTGGATTTATCGGAGAGATAAATACGACTATTTTAAATAAACTGAATATAAAAGCAGAGGTAGCGGCTTTTAATCTCAACTTCGAAAAACTTTTAAAATTAGCCGAAGAAGAATTAATTTATAAACCACCATCTCTTTATCCGGCAGCAGTTCGCGATTTAGCGGTTTTGGTTAATTTAGAGGATAGAGTAGCCGATATTCAGAATATAATTGAACAAATTGGCGGAGAATTGGTTTTTGATGTCGATTTATTCGATATGTATGAAGGAGAAGAAATTCCTGACGGGAAAAAGAATTTAGCTTTTCACATTATTTATCAATCTTACGAAAAAACATTAAAAGACGAGGAAGTAGACAAGATTCACAGAAGAATCATTCGGGAATTAGAGAAGAATAAAAATTGGGAAGTGAGAAAATAAGTTATGGTAAAAAAGAAAAAAATTAAAAAATCATCGCAAAAAACAAATAAAGTTAAATTAAAGAAAAAAATCATTAAAGAAAAGAAAAAAAAGGAGGTTAAAAAGCCCTCGATAAATTTAGTGGCGCCAGAAAAAGAAATCAGGACCACAAAAGAACCAAGTTATGAAGCAAAAGACATTTATGTACTAGAGGGATTGGATCCAGTTAGGAAAAGACCAGGAATGTATATTGGTTCAACGGGTCCCGAAGGCCTTCATCATTTAATTTGGGAAGTTGTTGATAACAGTTTGGACGAAGCAATGGCGGGTTATTGTACTCATATCGGCGTGACTCTGCTTTCGAATAATAGAATAGCGGTAGCCGATAACGGAAGGGGCATCCCGGTTGATAAGCATCCTCAAACTAAAAAGTCAGCCCTAGAAACGGTTTTAACTACTCTTCATGCTGGTGGTAAGTTTGGCGGAGAATCATATAAAATTGCCGGTGGTTTGCACGGAGTGGGCGTTTCAGTGGTTTGCGCCCTGTCTAAGTGGATGAGAGCCGAAGTTTGTCGCAATAATTATGTTTATACTCAAGAATATTCTCGGGGCAAAGCAACAACTAAGGTTAAAAAAGAGGGTCAATGTCGTGGCTCAGGAACAAATATTATTTTTGAACCAGATCCCGAGATATTCCCTGAAATAGAATTCAGTTGGGGGAAAATTTTAAACCATCTCCGACAACAGGCATATCTTACCAAAAAGGCAAAGATAACCATAATCGATCAGAGAGAAGAAGAAAGCAAAAAAGTCATACGAACTCATACATTTTATTTCGAAGGCGGGGTAATTTCTTATATCAGGCACTTAAACAAAAACAAGAAAGTTATTCATCCTAATATTTTCTATACCGAAAGAGAAAAAGAAAATATTTTTGTCGAGGTTGCTCTGCAATACAGCGAAGATATTGAAAATTTAGAAATTAGTTTTGCCAATAATATTCATACCGGAGAAGGAGGGATGCATTTAACCGGGTTCAGATCGGCCCTTACCAGGGTTTTAAACGACTATGCTCGAAAAAACGGCTTATTAAAAGATGCTGAACAAAATTTAAGCGGAGACGATATCAGAGAAGGTTTAACTGCTGTTATTAGTGTTAAACTAAAAAATCCTCAATTTGAAGGACAAACAAAGGCAAAATTGGGCAATCCAGATGCCCGAACAGCAGTTGAAGCAGTTGTTTTGGATGCTTTTGAGGAATTTTTGGAAAAAAATCCCAATGATGCGCGTTTAATTTTAGGAAAATCAATTTTGGCCCAGAAGGCTCGTCGAGCAGCCAAGGCAGCCAGAGATACGGTAATTAGAAAAGGCATTTTAGAGGGCATGACTTTACCCGGGAAATTAGCCGACTGCGCTAGTCGCAACCCGGAAGAGTCGGAACTTTATATTGTTGAAGGCGATAGCGCTGGAGGCAGCGCGAAACAAGGAAGAGACAGGCATTTTCAGGCAATTCTTCCTTTAAGGGGTAAAATTTTAAATGTCGAAAGAGCGCGCCTGGACAAAATCTTGGCATCTAAAGAAATTAGAGCCTTAGTAATTGCCTTGGGCAGTGCCATTGCTGAAGACTTTGATATTACCAAGTTGCGATATCACAATATTATCATTATGACTGATGCCGATGTTGACGGTGCTCATATCAGAACCTTGCTTCTAACTTTGTTTTATCGTTATTTCCCCAAGATAATTGAGAGTGGATTTTTGTACATTGCCCAGCCACCACTTTATAAAATTCAAAAAGGGAAAGAGGTGGTTTATGTCTATAGCGAAGAAGAAAAAAATAAAGCAGTTGAAAAGTTAAAGAAAGAAAAAGGAGAGGTTAATATTCAAAGATACAAGGGCTTGGGAGAAATGAATCCAGGATTGTTATGGGAGACAACTATGGACCCCAATAAAAGAACAATGAAAAGAGTTTCAATTCAAGGCGCCGAAGAAGCGGATAAAATATTCGATATTCTGATGGGTAGTGAGGTTTTGCCACGTAAGAAATTCATTCAAACTCACGCCAAAAGCGTGAAAAACCTTGACATTTAATAATTTATATTTTATTTAAAAAGTATGAAAATCTTCAACCGAATTATAGACTATTTCAAAGAAGCAAGAGTTGAGATGAAAAAAGTTAACTGGTTGACCAGAAAAGAAGTTATAAAATATACCCTGATTGTTGTTGGGTTAAGTTTTGTTGTGGCAATATTTTTAGGTGGCTTAGATTTTCTTTTTACATTTTTAATCAGTAAATTTTTATTGTAACATGCCTAAACAGCAAATAAGCGGAGAAAAACATTGGTATGCCATTCATACTTATCCAGCATCGGAAGACACCGTCGCTCAAAATCTTAAGCAAAGGATTGAATCCTTGGATATGGGTAATAAAATTTTTAATGTTTTGGTGCCCAAAGAAAAAAAGATAAAAATAAAAAGCGGCAAAAGATACGTGGTTGAAGAGAAGATTTACCCTAATTATGTTTTTGTAGAAATGATTGTTGATGATGATTCTTGGTACGCAGTAAGAAATACTCCGCGAGTTACCGGTTTTATTGGTGCGGGGATTACGCCGATCCCGATTGCCGATGAAGAGATAAATAAATTATTAAAGAGATCAATCCAGGAAGAGCCGACTTATAAAATTGAAGTAGAGGCCGGTGACGCGGTTAAAATTACCGATGGTCCATTCAAAGATTTCGATGGTAAAATTAGCGAAGTTGATCAAGCCAGGGGAAAAGTAAAGGTTCTGGTGAATATGTTTGGTCGAGAAACCCCTGTCGAATTGGATTTTCTGCAAGTAAAAAAAATTTAATTTATGCCCAAAAGAATAAAGGCAATTGTAAAACTACAACTTGAGGCCGGAAAGGCAAATCCAGCCCCTCCGGTGGGTACGGCCCTGGGGCCTCATGGCATTAATCTGATGCAGTTTTGTCAGCAGTTTAACGATGCCACAAAAGATATGACCGGAAATATTGTTCCAGCGGTGATTACTATTTTCGAAGACCGAAGCTTTGAATTTGTACTCAAAACTCCTCCTGCTGCCGATTTATTGAAAAAAGCAGCTGGGATTGAAAAAGGATCCGGCGTTCCGCAGAAAGATAAGGTTGGTAAGGTCACAAAACAGCAAATCAGAGAAATTGCCGAGAAAAAAATGGCAGACTTAAATGCCGATGACATAGAAGCAGCCATGAAAATGATTGAAGGAACCGCAAAAAATATGGGAATTGAAATTACATAAAAATAAGGAGGTGTACTTTGAAAAAAAGACCATCTAAAGAAGAATATTATTTGAACATTGCTAAGGAGGTAGCCCGAAGAAGCACTTGTTTCAGGAGAAGAATTGGAGCAATTATTATTCGAGATGACCAGATTATTGCCACCGGTTATGTTGGCGCACCGAGGAAAACAAAGGATAGTTTTGAACACGGATTTTGTTTAAGAGACAAACAGAATATTCCTCATGGTCAGCGTTACGAGTTGTGTCGGAGCGTTCACGCAGAACAAAATGCGATTATAAACGCAGCTCGGGCCGGAGTAAGCTTATTGAATGGTCACATGTATATTTACGGAGAAGATCCGAGAGAGGGTAAGCTTATTGATGCTTTTCCCTGTTTTATTTGTAAAAAGATGATTATCAACGCTGGTCTGGATCAGGTTATTTGCTCTACTAGATATGGTAAGATAAAAGCTTTCAAGATTGTCGATTGGATAAGAGAATGGCAGAAAAAAGACATTATTGATGATACTCATCAGTATGGCGCAAGATTTAAGGAGGCAAAAAAGCAAAGGCAAGACAGAGGCTACTTGAGATGAAGAACAGTCCCGACCAGAGTCGGGACTTTTTTTATTTAGAGAAAAATGATAGGATAAAAATATGAAAAGACAATCGACAATCGGATTAGAGATTCACGTGGAATTAAAAACCAGAACAAAAATGTTTTGTGATTGTCTGAGCGAGCCCTTAAAAAAAGAGCCAAATATTAATATCTGTCCGGTTTGCACGGCTCAACCGGGTTCTTTGCCGGTTATAAACAAGGAAGCAATTGAAAGCGTAATAAAAGTTGGACTGGCCGTTAATTGCCGAATCGCAGAAAAAAGCTGGTTTGAAAGAAAAAATTATTTTTACCCCGATTTGCCCAAAGGTTATCAGATAAGCCAATACGAGGCGCCATTATGCAGGGATGGTTATCTTGAAATCGATGGTAAGAAAATAAGAATTCGCAGAGTTCATTTGGAAGAGGATACGGGCAAATTATTACACGATCAGGACGATAAATATTCTTTGGTCGACTTTAATCGAGCTGGCGTGCCTTTAATGGAATTAGTAACAGAGCCAGATGTAACCTCGGCAGTTGAGGCGAGAAAATTTTCTCAGGAATTACAGCTTATTTTTAAATATTTAGGAATCTCTGATGCGGATATGGAGAAAGGACAGATGCGGGTTGAAGCAAATATATCTTTGGATATGGGAACCAAGGTCGAGATTAAGAATTTGAATTCTTTTCGTTCAGTTGAGCGAGCAATCGATTATGAAATAGATAGACAAAAAGAAATTTTAGAAAGCAAGGGACAAATTGCTCACGAAACAAGAGGCTGGAACGACAATAAACAACAAACATTTTCTCAGAGGGTAAAAGAAGAAGCCGAAGATTATCGCTACTTTCCGGAACCAGATTTGCCGCCATTAACTTTTTCAGCTGAAGAAATCGAAAAATTGGGAAACGCGATCTCTGAATTACCAAATGCTCGTAAGGAAAGGTTTAAGAGAGAATATAAAATTCCTGACTTGACCATTGAAAACTTGGTTATATTTAAAAATTTAGGCGATTTTTTCGAGAGAACCGTTAGCGAATTGAAGGCTTGGTTAAAAAGTGGAAAAATCAAAACCGACCTAGATAAACTAATAAAATTGAGCGCTAATTACATTCTTACAGAGTTTCCTAAATACATTTATGAGGGAGAGACCAAGATAACTCCTGAGAATTTCGCTGAACTGATTTATTTAACTTTTATTGGTGAAATTTCTTCGAGCGGAGCCCAGGAGGTCTTGAGGGAAATGTTTTTAAGCGGGAAAGACCCTTCTCAAATTATTGAGAGTAAAAATTTAAAGCAAGTGAGCAACGAAGAAGAGCTGGAAATCGCGGTAGAAACAATAATAAAAAATAATCCTCAGGCAATAGAGGATTATAAAAAAGGCAAGGAAACCGCCTTACAATTCTTAGTTGGTCAGGCAATGCGGGAGAGCAAAAGTAAGGCGAATCCCCAAATTCTCGCAAAATTAATTAAAAAATTAATCAAATAATTATGTCAAAAGAATTTTCTCAGGAAGAAATAAAGAAGGCGATCGAAAAAGAGGAAATACAAAAAAAGGCGAATGAAGAGATGGAGAGGCTATTTGAATTACCGGATGAAGAATTTGAAAAGGAAAAGAAAAAAACATTGGAAGAACTTGGCATTCCCGAAGACCGCGCAGAGGGATTTTTGAAGAACCCGGAGAAATCCAGGGAACCGAAAAAAGATTAATCCAGAAATTGTTTAATCCATTTTTCTGCTTGTTTTTCATTTGGCGAAAATAAAAACGAGGAACTCTCTCGGGAGAATCCCTCTTTTTGTTCCGAAGGTTATTTCGGCGTTGCTTTTACGGGTACGAGGCGAAGTATCCGTCTGGAAACGACTTCATAATTAAGCAGCCCGAACAGCCCGCCAGCAATTGCGCCGATAATGGCGTTTCCGGCAAAGTAACCGATGGCAGTTCCGATAGCAGCATCTACTCCGCAAAGCAGGCGAATCTCGGAATGGATGGTGATGAAAATCGTCTTGATGAATTTCGTCATAAGCTTGGCGAGTTTAACCAGACCGATAATCATTGCCAGAACTGCTTTGGGGATTCTGATTATCACCCAGATAATACCTTTCGGAAGCCAGTAAAAGAATACTGAAATGGGACTGCCCTTTTTGACCAACATATCAAATGTTTCTTTTGCGTTAGTTTGTGCAGATGATGATTGGTCAAGTGCGAACGCCAATCCAAACACAAAGCCGAAGACAATGGCCCCCGTCGTCATTCCTAACAACCCCCAATGTAGTACTTTGTCACTGACTACCAAGGAAACCATAGCAAAAGGCAGAAGTATCCACAAAGACACTGAAAGAAAACTAGCAAATAACATCCAGAAATTTTTCCAATGAGGGCGTAACTTCACTGCGGTTTTCCAGGCCGAAGCCATTGCCCTGAGCACGGCTTTGAATTCGTAAGAAACATACCCTACGAATCCGCCGACCAAGAGACCGAGCCACCAGAAAATGCCGAGTTGTAAAGCTGTCAAAGAGCCGATGCCCGCGCCCAAAGCGCAAGCCACGAAAACCTTCAAACTTTTGTTTTTCATCGCATTTTACCTCCTTTTTGCGAGATATCTATATTATAGCATAGCTATAGAACCTGTCAAGTTTGAATAAAGGTTTTAACTAATTTTCCCGCTTGTTTAAAATTGGATATCCAAAGAATTTTATCGCCGGGATATTTTTTAAACCAAGTTAATTGTCGCTTGGCGTAATGATAGGTATTGTTTTTGATCGCATTGGCGATCATTTTTTTATCTCTAGATTTTTCCCATTCCTGATAACCAATTGCATTTTTTAATACCATTGTCCAGCCGTATTTTTTGACCAATTTTTTAACCTCTTTTTCTAGTCCCATTTTAATCATTTTATCAATTCTTTGATTGATTAATCTTTTGAGTTTAATGGGGGATTTTTTGATGCCGAGATAAAGAACTTCCCAGCCCGAGGCTGGTCCGCCTTGGGCGGAGAATTGAAGAGGGGGTACTGGCTTCCCTGTTTTTTTAATTATCTCTAAAGCCCTGATTAATCTTCTGGGATTTTTGGCATCAATATTTCTAGCTCGTTTTGGGTCGAGTTTTTTTAATTCCTTAAATAATTCTTCGGTTGTTTTCTTCTCCAATTCTTTTCTTAATTCCCGGTCCGGTTTAACCTTTGGAATATTTAACCCTTCGACAACAGTCTGAATATAAAAGCCTGTTCCTCCGCAGATAATCGGGATTTTTCCTTTTTTATAAATTTTCTCAATTGCCTTAAGGGCTTTTTCGCGATATTCGGCAACGCTGATTTGTTTTTTGGGACTTGCGATATCCAGACAATAATGGGAGATTCCTTGCATTTCCTGTTTAGTGATTTTTCCTGTGCCGATATTTATATCTTTATAAATTTGCCTCGAATCAGCAGATAAAATTTCGCCGTTGAAGTTTTTGGCAATCTTAACTGCCAAATCGGATTTACCAGAAGCTGTTGGCCCCAAGACAACGATAATTTTCGGCTTTTGAGGCGAGTTTACCAAGTCATTTAAAATTTTCCAGCGACGCTTTTTTTCTTCAAGCGGAACATCATTTTCGAAATGACTGGCAGGAGCTTCTCTTCTGGTAGAATATTTATTCACGTAAGCTAGACTGAATCCGACTTTTTTAAAAAGTTTAACCGTATTTTCGAATTGTTTTTTGGTTTCTCCGGGAAAACCAACAATCACATCGGTAGTAATTTTTGCATTGGGAATTTTGCGCTTAATTTTTTCAATTAAATCCAAATATTGTTTAGCGGTATATCCTCGATTCATTTTTCTTAAAATTTTGTCGTCCCCGCTTTGTATTGGTAAGTGGATTTCTTTGAATACTTTTTTATATTTAGCAATGGCATCAATTAGTTCATCAGACATATCTTTGGGGTGAGAGGTGAGAAATTTTATTTGAAAATCACCAGGAATATTATTTATTTTTTGAAGAAGTTTGGCGAAGCCATATTTATACGAATTAACATTCTGGCCCAATAAGGTTATTTCTTTATAGCCATCTTTCAATAAATCTTTCACTTCTTCAATAATTTCTTTCACTGGGCGAGAAATTTCTCTCCCTCGGGTGTATGGAACCACACAGTAGGAACAAAAATTATTGCAGCCAGTCATAATCGGCACAAAAGCCGATTGAGGAAAAAGATATTTTGGTTGGATTGCCAAATAATTTTTCCCCAGAAGTTGATTTATGGTGAGTATTTCGTCAAAGAATTCTTTAAATTTTCTTTCATCAGATTTCAAAAAACAGCCAGTGAGAACCAACTTAAGATTTGGTTTTTTAAACTTTAGGCGAGCAAATTTTTGCTTTAACCCAAATATTCTGTCAATCGCAGTTTGGCGCACAGAACAAGCGTTAACCACGATTAAATCAGCATTTTCCATTTTCGAGGTGCCCCTATATTCCTGCATTTCTAAAAAAGCAGCGATTCTTTCGGAATCGCTCTCGTTCATCTGACAGCCAAAGGTTTTGATAAAGTATTTCATTTCAATTCTTTAATAAATTTATCCATTTTTTTCATTCCAATATCTCCTTTTTCTCTGGTTCTGACGCGGACGGATTTTGCTTTTTGCTCAGCATCACCAACTACCAGCATATAGGGAATTTTTTGCATTTCTCCTTCGCGGATTTTTTTGGAAACAGTTTCATTCTCGTCTTTTATTTTTATTCTAAATCCTTTTTCTATTAGATCATTACCAATTTGGTGGGCATATTTTTCATGGCGCGAGCCAACCGGAATAACATAAATCTGGACAGGAGAAAGCCATAATGGTAGTGCACCAGCATGATGCTCTAATAAAACGCCCACAAAGCGTTCTAGCGAGCCCAGTAACGCACGATGGACCATATATGGTCTTTGTTTCTTGCCTTTGTCATCAATATAAACCAAGTCAAATCTTTCCGGCAAATTGAAGTCAAACTGGACAGTAGTACATTGCCATTCTCTGCCCAAAGAATCTTTGATTTTAATATCAATTTTCGGTCCGTAGAAAACCCCACCACCTTCGTCAATTTGATATTTAAGCTTTAATTTATTAAGGACGAATTTCAGAGTCTCGATTGCCTTATCCCAGTTTTTTGCTGTTCCAACAAAATCTTTTGGTCGGGTGGCCAGATAAATACCATATTCTTTAAACCCGAAATCTTTGAGCAGTTTAATTCCGAATTTTACTGCTCGCATTACCTCGTCGGATAGTTGTTCCGGAGTACAAATTATATGGGCATCATCTTGGGTAAAGCCGCGAACTCTGACTAGGCCGTGAAGAACACCGGAACGTTCATATCTGTATACGGTTCCCAGCTCTGCCCATCTTAATGGTAAGTCCCTGTAGCTTCTGGTTTGGGTTTTGTAGATTTTCATATGGAATGGGCAATTCATTGGTTTAATCAGATATTTATCGCCCTCAACTTCCATTGGACCGAACATATTTTCTTTGTAGAAATTTGTATGACCGGAAGTTTGCCAGAGTTTTATTCTTCCCACATGGGGACTTCTGATAATTTCGTAGCCATTTGCTAAATGTTCTTTTATCCAGAAATCTTCAATTGTTTGACGGAGCATCGCGCCTTTGGGATGCCACAAAATCAGGCCCGGCCCAACTTCTTCATCAATGCTGAATAAATCCAGTCTCTGACCCAAAACGCGGTGGTCGCGTTTTTCCGCTTCTTCGATTTGTTTTAAATAAGTATCAAGTTCATTCCTGGTTTCAAATGCCACGCCGTAAATTCTCTGCAACATTAGATTTTTTTCATCGCCTTGCCAGTAGGCACCAGCGATTTTTATTAATTTAAATGCCTCGTGATTTATTTCTTTGCTTGATTTGACATGCGGCCCAGCGCATAAATCAGTAAATCCTCCGGATTTATAAATCGTGGCTCTTTTTGTTTTTAGGTCTTTTATCAATTCCAGTTTAAAGGGTTGATTTTTGAATAACTTACTAGCTTCAGTTTTAGAAACCAGTTTTTTCTCAAATTTGATATTCTGTTTAATCAGTTCACGCATCCGTTTTTCAATTTTTGGCAGATCTTCTGGGGTCAAAGTTTGGGATAATCCGAAATCATAATAAAATCCATTTTCAATTGTTGGTCCAATAGCAAATTTAACATCCCGGAAGATGTCTTTCACTGCCTGGGCCATAATATGCGATATTGAATGTCGTATTGTATCAATTTTCATATATTTTATTGTGTCTTTAGCTCTTCCGCTTCGTCACAGAGGATTTTTATTTGTTCCTCGTCTCTGTCGGTTAATTTGCCGGTTAAAAGAATAATTTTGCCCTCCTGCCAGATAATCGGGTTTCTTTCCAATAAGCCGGCAAAGACCAGGGTTTCAATTCTGCCGGTTAAATCTTCCAGGGTCACAAAAAGCATTGGCTTGCCGGATTTAGTGATAAATTTGGTAATTTTGGTGATTACTCCGGCGATTTTTACTTTAGCAATTCTGCTTTGTTTCGAGAGGTCTTTTATTTTAACGATTTTTCCTTTTAAGAAGTCTTGGTGCTGGGCCAGCGGATGGTCGGAAATATACATTCCTAAAAGTTCTTTTTCCCATTGGATTTCATCAGAATGTAATTTTCTGCCATTATGATTATTAGAAAAAAGAAGATGATTGTTGCATATTGTTGTTTCTTCTCCAAACAAACTGGTTTGACCAAAATTTCTGGTTTTTTGGGCTTGTCGGGAAAATTCCAATAAGCTTTCTAATTGTTCGAGTAAATCTGTTCTTGGGGCCAATTTATCAAAAGCCCCGGCTCTAATTAAACTTTCCAATGATTTTTTATTGATAACTGCAGTTCTTTCTTTGGTTGGAGCAAGTCTAGAAAGAAAATCAGCCATTGTTTTATAGGGGCCGTTTTTCTTTCTTTCTTCAACTATTTCTCTAACTACATTATGCCCCAC
>MHMT01000029.1:11560-16302 GCA_001819435.1 Candidatus Portnoybacteria bacterium RBG_13_40_8 | reverse complement strand
CGAGAAGAATTTTACCATTAAACATATGGTCGACCGCTATGAAGAAGTTTTTTTAAAAATCGTTTCTTGAGAGCCACTCATATTGGGTTCTCAACCGAGGTAGTCAGCATGAAAAACAGGATTTTCCCTGTTTTTTTTGATATAATAAATATATGAAAAAAATTATTTTATTGATTTTGGTCATTTTGACCGCATTTGGATTGGTGATATATCTTGGAAAGAATAAACAAAATAGTCAGATGCAAGAACAGAACAATAATCCCCCGCAAAATATTCCCGAAAGTAACGATTCCGAAAAATTTTCTTCTCCCATAGACAGATGGTCGGAAAGGATAACCAAAAAACCTTTCGGTATTTATATTTCTCCGAACAGTTCGCCAATTCAACCCGAACATTTTTCCGGATATCACACCGGAAGCGATTTCGAAATTTTTCCCGATGAAGAGGATAAAGACGTGGAAATCAAAACCGTATGCAGTGGTAAATTATTGGAAAAAAGATATGTATCCGGTTACGGAGGAACAATAGTCCAGCAATGTGAATTCGAAAATCAAGATATTACGGTTTTATACGGCCATTTAAAGCTTTCCAGTATCGGAATCAATATCAATCAGCAAATATTCGCTGGAGATAAAATCGGTATTTTGGGCAAGGGATTCAGCAGCGAAACCGATGGCGAAAGAAAGCATTTGCACATAAGTATTCATAAAGGCACAAATATTAACTTGGCAGGTTATGTTCAGAATTCCGGACAATTAAGTAATTGGATTGATATTGTAAAATATATTGATTAAAAAACATATTGGCGTTATTATTAAATTATGAACAAGAAATTTTTTGTAATTGTTATTGCGATAATTATAATTATGGTGGCTGTGTATTTGATAATGTATTTCACTACTCCCAAAAATCAAGAAGGGCAAAAAAGTATTCAGGAACAGGCCTGCATCGATGCGGGAGGAACCGTAACCATGGCCAATTGTTGTCAATCGGCTTCCGATTTTCCCAATTTTTGTGCGATTGGTCCTTGTGGTTGTGCCTCGGAATACAGCCATGAAATAAAAATCTGCGAATGTCCTGACGGTTGCTGGGACGGAACAAAATGTGTAAAACAACAGACTGGGATTGATACCAGTGATTGGCGCACTTATACCAATTCCAGGTATGTCTACAATATGCAATATCCCAGGGATTGGACAGTAAAGCATGATTATGGGCCGAATGAAATTACGGGCGAGGGTTATTATGAATCAAATGTTTTTAGCGCTCCCAATGGATATGCTTTGGTCTTCGCGGCAGTACCGAAAGGTAGTGATGTGGTACCCATACCCAGAACCGGAGTAGGGGCAGGGGATTTCGTGGATTCCGACGAGACAATAAATATCGGCGGAACAGAAGTTGGTATTAAGTATCTTGTTTTTGAGGGAAAAGTTAAAGAAATATTTTTTAATGATTTCGAGACCGGAGGATTGTGGGGCAGGGCTTATTTAAGTTATTTCGGAGAAGAAGATTACAGAAATTTTGATATGACCGGAGCCGAAGAAGTAGAAATCGCCAAGACAATTCTTGAAAGCTTTGAACTCGTCTCGCCTTAGAATAATTAAGGGAAAACTGTAATCAAAAAAGGAAGTTCTTCTGAACTTCCTTTTCAATTGAACCTCGGGAAGGTGCGTTGGGAGAAATTTCGGATTGCGGTTGCGAGAAAGCAGAAAACTGCCATAATGTGCCATCCAATGGCCAGGTCTTTTGCCGGTGGGCAGGGTCTTCCGTCAAGCCCTTCATAAAAATCGAGACTGCGCATTTTTCCTCCTTTTTTTACTCCACCTTTATAACCTGCGTGTCATAATCCCGTATTGGGATGGGTAAGCCACCCTTGAGCTTGTGTGCGTGAACGCCTGGTTTGCATTTTGTGTTCTTGATAAAGATGGTATAAATGGCTCTGAATCCTTTTTGTTTTTCGCTGTTCCCGGGCAAGGGCAAGAAAATAAACCGGTCATGCTCATTCAATTCTCCGAAAGTAAGCGGTTCGAACATTCTGGGTGGCATTCTGCATATTTTTTTCTTCAAATTTCTTGCCAATTTCGTTGTCATTTTTTCCTCCTTGCCCTACCGAAGCTTTATGCGTAGGTGGGCTTTAGTCATATCTTACTCTAAGTCGCGTCTCTTGTCAATCTTACTCGATAAAGGTATGATGAAGATATATGGAAAAAGAACCGAAATTTGAAAAAAAAGAGAAAAAGGAGCCGGTTATTGATATTGAGACGGAAAAAGCGGTTTTGGAGGAATGGGAAAGATTAGGATTAAAATCCGAGATTGAGGATTTTGTTTTCGGCTTTAATGAACTATTCCCTCCGGGCGAACGGGCCGTTATTCATTCGGAAAACTTTGAATCAACCGATAAATTTGTTAAAAAAGCGGAAAAAAGTTTCAAAAAATTCAAAGCAAATAATCTCGAGGTAAAAGTCAAAGAGATAGAAGATAAAGCCAGAAAATCTATGTTGACTTTTGCGGCTGATGAATTGGGCATTGACCCGATTAATCCCGAAATAGTAAGAACCGAAGAAATAATCGAAGAAATTGAAGGAGAAAAGAAAAAATTGATTGTAAAATATTTCAAAACCAATCAGGAAAATTTATTTTTGATTCACGACACCATTGACTGGTATTTACAAAGCGAAGAAGAAAAAAAATGAAAAAAACCAACATCTTTATATTTATCGTTATTTTGGCTTCATTTGTTATTGGAGCGTATTTTTATCCACAGTTTCCGGATAAAATCGCTTCGCATTGGAATGTTCAGGGGCATGTTGACGGCTATATGTCCAAATCCTGGGGCTTGTTTTTATTGCCGATGATTTTATTGGTGATGTGGCTGATGTTTATTCTGATTCCGAAAATAGACCCCTTAAAGCATAACATTGAAAAATTCAGAAAATATTTTGACGCTTTTATCGCCTTGATTGTTTTATTCTTGTTTTATCTTTATATTTTGACCATTTTTTGGAATATGGGTGCGAGATTCGATATGGGTCGGGCTCTTATGCCGGCAATGGGCATACTTTTTTATTTTGCCGGTATTTTAATAAATCACTCCAAGAGAAATTGGTTTATCGGTATCAGGACTCCTTGGACTTTAAGCAGCGATAATGTTTGGGATAAAACTCATCAGCTCGGCGCAAAATTATTCAAGATTGCGGGAGTAATCGCTTTTTTGGGCATATTTTTTCCGAAAATCGCTTTTTGGTTGGTGATTATCCCGATAATTCTTTTCGCTATTTTCGCCTTTGTTTATTCCTATATTGTATATAAAAAAGAAGAGGAAAAATAAAGCAATTTCCGATATTTGTTATCAAAAAGCCGAAGACCTTTGGTCTTCGGCTTATTTTTTCTCAATTCGCCGATAACTGTTTTTTTCTTTTAGGTTCTCCCGAAAGATTTTGATTATAATTATTGTCGCAGCCACGAAACTGAAGGGCCCCAAGAATAGGGCAAAAAGGAACATCATAAATCCGCACATAGCAATAAGTTCAATCCAATCCAGTAATTTTCCCATTTTTACCTCCTTTTCTTAAGATATTTATATTACCAAATCTATTTATTTTTGTAAAGATTTTTGATAAGATGAAGAGTGTGATGTTTATGAGTGAATTAGTTGATTAGTTTTTTAGTTTATGATTAATTCAACCAAATTCGGAGAAATTGTAATTGACGATAAAAAATATCACCAAGTTTTGATTATTGGCGATAAAGTTGAAGAAAGAGATTATAAAAAATTGGAAGACCTGTTCAACACTTCGCATAAAATAGGGGATTGGGAAATCGAAAAATTAATCAGCAACAATCCGGAAATTATTCTTATCGGAACCGGACAAAACGGCGCAATGGCTTCGCCTCGCCTTAGCGATTTTCAGAATCGCGACGGCGGGAAGGGAAGAAATATTGAATTAATTATTGAGCCAACTCCAAAAGCAATCAGTATTTACAACGAACAAATCAAACTTGGTAAACGCGTTAACGCGCTAATACATACCACTTGTTAATTTACCCTGTTAAATAATTTTAAATTATATACAGGGTACACTAATAATTTAAAATTATCCTGTTAAACTCTGCAAAGCAGTTGTTTAATAGGATATTTAACAGGGTGAATGTCTTTTGAATCTCCGAAAATTAAATTTATCATTGCAGAAAAGGGAAAAAACAAAGAACAGTTTAATGCCAGGGAAAAGATAAAGAAAAAGCTTAGAGAGGCTGCTGTCTGGGGCTTTCTTACTCTGGGCGGCTTCGGGCTAATGAAGGCACTGCTTCCAGAAAAACCGAAGTCCTTGGACGAGGCGATTTCACTCACGGTTGAAAAGGATAAAAAAATCACCAACAGTGAAAAGCAGGAGCTGTATAAAAAAATAGATTATTTAAAACAACAGTTTGGAGAAGAGGTGCTTGCGAAGGTCGGTTATTTTTCCGAAAACAAGGCATACGCCAGGCCGAAGAATCCGAAAATCAACGGTTTTAACAAGCTTCGTCCGGACATAGATGACAAGATTTTAAAAAATATCTGGAACGAAAATTATTATCCCGAGGGATGGATTAACGAGCGGGTAAAGGAGGTGGAATATGTCGGAGAAGAAACCGCTGTCAGCGACAGATATGGTCATGACGCCAAAGAATGGAAGGCCGCTGCCCAGTTTAATTCTCGGGAGGTAGAAAAAGGAAAGATATTGTTTTTCCGGCCAGCCGGGTCT
>MHMT01000029.1:0-11226 GCA_001819435.1 Candidatus Portnoybacteria bacterium RBG_13_40_8 | reverse complement strand
AAAAAGAAGTATCGTAAAAACAATCACTTTCAGAATTATCGCCACTATTGCCACAATATTTCTGGTTTGGATTTTTACGGACAATATAGGTTTAGCCGGAGTAGTCGGCGGCATTGATTTGCTTGTAAAAACAATTCTTTATTATTTCCATGAGCGTGTCTGGAGCAGGGTTGCCTGGGAAAGGGAATAAGAATAAAGTCTTGAATTTTTAAGTAAATTTTATGACCGAACGAGTTTTTATAATTCACGGCTATAAGTTTTAAATTTATGACAGAGCAAAAACAAATTTACAAATGCAATATTTGCGGAAACATTGTTGAAGTTTTGCATGCCGGAGCAGGGGAGCTTGTTTGTTGTGGACAGCCAATGGAATTGTTTAAGGAAAAAACCGAGGATCAGGGTCTTGAAAAACACGTACCGGTGATTGAAAAGACATTAACCGGTATAAAGATAAAAATTGGCTCCATTCCTCACCCAATGGAAGAAAGTCATTACATAGAATGGATAGAAGTAATTGTGAGTAAAAAAGCACACAGAGCATTTTTGAAGCCGGGCGATAAGCCGGAGGCGGATTTTGAAATAAAAACAGAAGAAAAAATTAAAGCAAGAGAATATTGCAATATCCATGGTTTATGGATTTCATATGAACAAAAATAATCAAAAAAAAATTAAGATTACGAAAAACGGACCTTATCTTGTTTCCGGTAATTTGCCTTTGGCTAAGGAAATCATTATGCCGGATGAAAACGGCGATCCGATTGAATGGGCCAAAGGGGATAAATATCCGAACCAAGAAGAATATGCTCTTTGCCGTTGCGGCCAGTCGAAAAATAAACCATATTGTGACGGCACGCACGCAAAAATCGGCTTTGACGGAACCGAGACCGCCACTCGTAAAAATTATCTTGACCAAGCAGAAAAAATAACCGGTCCCGACCTTAATTTAACCGATGTCGAAAACCTATGCTCTCTCGCCCGTTTTTGTGATAGATTGGACGGGACTTGGGAATTTACCAAAAAATCGGATAATCCCGAATCAAAAAAACTCGCGATTCAGCAAGCCTGCAATTGTCCTTCCGGAAGATTGGTGGCTTGGGATAAAAAAACCGAAAAGCCAATTGAGCCGGATTTTAAACCTTCGCTTAGTCTAGTGGAAGATTATCAACTGAAAGTCAGCGGACCAATTTGGGTAAAAGGCAATGTGTGCGTGGAGTCATCGGACGGGACAAAGTATGAAGCCAGAAATCGCGTCACCTTGTGTCGCTGCGGCAAATCGGGCAATAAGCCATTTTGTGACGGCACTCACCTTGGTAAATAAGAAAAAATTAATAATTAACAATTAATAATTCACCCTGTTAAGTCCCGCAGAGCGGAGATTCGCAGGGCGAATATTTAACAGGGTAAATGAAAGAATCTTTCAAAAGAAATCTGTTTTACAAATTGGCCAACAACAAACCGGTTAAATTTTTCCTGAAAATTTTTCCTTCCCGGGGAATGGCATCGAGATTGGAGCACAGGAGAGTGAAAGGAAAAAGTTCGAGTCACGGAAAATAAAAAAGAGCCCTTCGACTATGCTCAGGGCTCTTGTCTTTTCCTCCGATTTTACGCCGTTATTGTGGCGTTAAAGAAATCTCCAGCTTTTCGAAATGGAGATTTTGTTTTTTCATCTCCTTTTTTATTGCCCAGATAAGGTAATCCACATTCGATTTCGGACATATTACGGTGAAAGAAACAGTTTGGCGATCAAGAGACAGAACGGGCGCGTAACAGGGTGCAAGAATTATGGCTTTGCGTAACCAAGAATATTTTTTCAGATTAGCTAACCTTTTTAGGCCAGCTACCAAAGATTGGACTTTGTGGAAGAATTTTGTACCGACATCGGTGTATTTTCCTTTTAGGCCCGCATTTTTGATAAAAGTCACATCGATTATAACCAGGTCATGCTGCCATGTTACCTTAAAGACATCTACTGTAAGGGGCATTTTTACCTCCTTTGATTTGTTTCCGCGATTATCTTAACACGATGTTTCGAAAATTGCAAGTTCAACCCCGTAGACACGCCCCTCGGGAGTGCGAGGGTGCCTGCCCCGTAGGTTTATCCTTCTGGGGTAAGTCTCCAGACCGAGGTAAGTGTTCTTCGGGGTTGACAAGCTTTACGGATATGCTATAATGGAATTATTGATGGTTTTACGGCCGTCAGAAAGGAGGTGCGCAAAAGGCACATAGTACATTATAAAACACTAAATTAAAATCCGACCGGAGGCCTTTGGACAACCAAAGGCCTCAACTATTTTCTTGACAACTCATCGATATAAGCGTATAGTGTAGAGAAAAGGAGGTTAAAATGGCATACGGATGTGAGGATGCGAAAAAGGATATTGATTTTTTCTATTCGGGTACAGAAGGCTTAACCCCAGATCGGGTAGAGGCTTTAAACAGAGCCTTGTACAAACATATGACCATTCGCAAAACCCCGGAACGCAACATATCCTGTCAAAAATGCTGGGATTATTACCAGCAAATGATAAGAGAGCATTACAGAGGATGAAAGGAGGTAGCTCGTGAGAGAAATTAAGATATTTTTCACGACGGAAGCCGATTTAGTTTGGTTGAACAAACATCTTGTTGAACATTGGCAGAAGAAGGTGGGTCCTGATCGTGTCTTAACCCTTGAAATGGGAAGTTTTCATCCTGGGTGGGGCGGAATTCAGTTCTATATTCATCGTCCTCCGCTTGCGCCGGTTGCATTCGGGTTTTCGTACGATTTCATTATTTGGATTAAAGACGTCAAAGGAAAAACTCTTTGGCAGAATCGTGACTATAACGAGGATGGCTCACCAAAGCAAAAATGAACCCCTGGGGGATGTTCTACGGAACATCCCTCTTTTTTATTTCCTGTTACCCGTTGCATGTTACATGAATTTTGGGGCCTGCCCCGTACACGCGCTCCTCAAGAGTGCGAGGGTGGAAGACTCCGGCTTGAGGTAAGCGCTGTTCGGTGGTATGATGAAAGTATGAAAAAGGCGATTTATGTGGCATTATTCACTTTTCTGGGCGTATTGCTGCAGTTTTTGCTGCATGCAGCAATCGAAATCCCGTACCTTGGTTTATTGAACCGCAATTTCGAAAAATACGGTTTCGGCTTAACCTGGCCTGAACTTTTAACCATTCATGTAGTGCTTACAGTTGTTTTGATTATCGCCGGCGTATTATTTGGCTTTTTTGCCGGTAAGTATTACTGGAGAAAGATATACATAGAACACGTTTGGAAAAATAAAAATAAAAATTAATTTAAAAATTATGAAAAAAATATTAAATAAATTTCTTGTACCTGTAGCTTATTTAGCTATGGTGGTGGTTAATTATTTGGCGAATGCTTTGCCTTTAGGCGGGCGCGGCACAGGCGTGATTTCCGACGCTTACCCGAACCTGTTTGCTCCGGCCGGCTATGCTTTTTCCATTTGGGGGCTTATTTATACGCTTTTGACAATATATGTGGTTTATCAGTTCTCCCAAAAAGAAAATATTTTAACAGCTCAGGTGAATCGTCTGTTTGTTGTGAATGCTCTTTTTAATGTCGGTTGGCTTTTTGCCTGGCATTATGACGTGATTTGGCTGTCAGTCCTTTTGATGATTGGACTGCTTGTAACTCTTATCAAAATCGCCGATGTTTTGCGCCAAAGTGTTTTGACTCGAAAAGAAAATTTCCTTGTGCGCCTGCCATTCAGCATCTATTTCGGCTGGATTACAGTGGCGACTATTGCCAACATAACGGTTTTACTTGTGGGTCTTGGTTGGAACGGTTTCGGCTTGGCCGAAAGCTTTTGGACAGTAATTGTACTTTTAGTCGGCGCAGCTATTGGTTCGTGGCGAACGATTCATGACAGAAATATCCCGTATGCCCTGGTTCTTGTTTGGGCTTATGGCGCTATATTGTTCAAGCATGTTTCTGAAAGCGAATTTAACGGAGCGTATCCGACCGTGATTGTTGCCGCGGGTCTTTGTATTTTGGTTTTTGCAGTGGCAATAGCGACAAGTAAGCATTCTTCGGTGGTATAATAAAAATATTTATGGTGAGTTTATCGAACCATGAGTAAAAAACTAGTCCCGTATACGCATCTGAGGTAAGTTTACCCCGTTAAATGTTTACCCCCGCTCTGCGGGATTTAACTGGGTTTACCCTGTTAAGTTTTGCGAGAGACATTTAATGGGGTACTGTTCGGTGGTATGATGAAGGTATGAAAATCAATTTCAAAACCATTCTCAAACTGATTCTGGCAACGGTTTTTGCCTTGGTCTGGTTTATTCTTGTACAGGCAGAATACGAGATTATAACTAAACCGGAATTGGCTAAAGATTTTGCGATTATCAGTGGCATCTGGTTGGTTATTTTTTTCGGCTTTGTCCTTTTATCCATCGCCGCAGCTATTATTGGTTTGTTGTATTCGATTAGGAAATCTAGAGAACAAAAAATGGGTTTACCCCGTTAAATCTTGTCCGCCTATGGCGGAATTTAACAGGGGAGTATAATTAAGAATATGGCTTTATTCAAAATAAGTGGTTTAACCGTTAAAAGAATAATTTCAAAGGATTTAGATTTGGAAAAAAATCTCCAAAGTTTATTCGAGCAAAACTTGGGAGAAATTTTAAATATTGTTTTTCTTGCCCACGAATATTCTACAAGTTTTGGCGGCAGAATTGATACGCTCGGTGTAGACAGAAATGGTTCACCCTGCATAATTGAATATAAGAAAAACCAAAACGATAACGTAATCAATCAAGGGTTGTCTTATTTGCGATGGCTTTTGGACCACAAAGCTAATTTTGAAATTTTATGCCAAAACAAAAAGATTGATATTGAGATAGACTGGGATTCTCCACGCGTTATTTGCGTTGCAGAAAGTTATAGTAAATTTGACCTTGATACTGCTGATATTTTGCCGATAAATGTTGAACTTTTACGTTATCGTATTTACGACGAAAATATCCTTTATCTTGAACCAGAAAATTATCAAAAGGTAAAAATTTCTACCTCTGGCGTCATCAAGAAGGGTGAGGTACAAAAATTGAAGGATGCACAACTACAAAAAGCTTATTCCATTAATGATCATTTATCTGGAATAAACAAAGAAACGATAGAGTTATTTCAGGATTTACGCGAACGTATTCTTTCGCTGGATCAAAATATTATTGAAGAGGCAAAGGCAAAATATATTGCCTATAAGACTTCAACCAACTTTGTTGACATTGTTGTCAAGCAGTATGGATTAAAGATATTTCTAAATGTTAAAAGCGGACAATTGAATGATCCGCAAAAACTAGCTCGTGATTTAACAAGACCAAAGTTAATTGGACACTGGGGTAATGGCGATTATGAAGTAAAAATTGAAAACGAAAGCAATATCGATTCGGTATTCGCTTTAATCAAACAGAGTTATGATTTAAACAAATAATTTATGTCACGTCGTCCAACTAAAAATATAACTAGTATTCGTGGAACCGGCACAGTGGATTATACTGTTGTTTGGCGCGTTTTTCAATGTAAAAATCCAAAATGCGATTTTATATTAAAAATATCAGAAGATGATTTAGGGATACAATCCAATATAAATAAACTGCTCAAATGTCCAATCTGTGGAACCGTAAACTCCTCGGTAGTTGAAGAGGCGCCGCGCTGGAAATATTGTAGAGTATGTGAAAGATTACAACCCCTAGAAAATTTCCACAGACATAAGTTTACATCCAGCTCATTTCGTTCGGGAAGACAACTCGAATGTAAAGAGTGTAAAAATAAAGAAATCAATCCATATCTTAATCCTCTTAGAACCGCTGACCAACATAGGGAATCTTCGGAGCACAGACGGCTTTACGGATTTCTTTCAGGAGAAGATAAGGTAAATAGCAAAAAAATATATAAAAAATTTAATGGAGAGTGTTTTAAATGTGGCAGGGAACTACCCTTTGAAGAAAAGAATCCCAAGGAGATGCGTCTAGACCACACTCTTCCGGCAAGTCTTTTGTGGCCACTTCAATGTGGGCCCACTCTGCTTTGTTCCGATTGTAATAATAAAAAACACGGCTTATGGCCGTCAGAATTTTATGAAGAAGTAGAATTACGCAGGCTGTCGGTTTTAACCGGAATTCTCTATAAATTGTTGGCGGGAGAGCCTAGGTTCAATCCAAGAGCCGTGAAATGGTTGGTGAAAAACATTGACGAATTCCTTGCTCGCTGGATTAAATATCCAGATGAAATTAAAAAAATAAGAAAAATGATAATTAAATTTGAAAGTATAGATATTTTCGTAAAAGCAAGGTCCGTACCAGCCTTTCTTAGGTCAAAATAAGGAATTGATGTTTTTTAACGGTTCCCTTGTCTCTGATGCCATAGGATTCCATATCTTCAACGCTTTCCTCAAAGACATCCGTCACTTTAAACCAACGCTTGGCAATCTGGGATAATTGTTCTGCCATATTGCATTTTTTACTTCTACCAAGGTGGAATACCAAGAATCCACCTTTTTTTAATCGTTCTTTTGATTGTCTAAAAATAGGTTCATATATTGAGAAATCAATTTTTTGTTTTTCGTCAACGAATCCTAAGGGTTTTTCCTTAAAATCTTTTTGATTCCATCCACTAAACCATAGTCTTAACCAATTTGCCAAGTAAAATCTTGTACTGTCAAAGAATGGCGGTGAAGTAATTATAGCATCAAGATCATTAATATGGCGGGGCCACCATGAAGTCGCATCTTGATATAATACCTCCCCCTCAACAAAATTCATCGGTAAACTAACCGATAGACTTCTTTCCACTTTTTCTTTCAGATTTTCAATTAGTGATTTATAAACGAAATTACCGGTAGGGGCAAAAGGGGTTATACCATGTGAACGCCGACTCAAGGCGTAAGGCCTATTGCCGTGGAGAATATGTAGTAAGCTGGCGTACACAAGATTTTCGGATGGTGTTAGTGGCGGGTTTGTCCTAAAGAATTCTCGTGCTTTCACAATTTCTTTCAGCGTTTTTTGCTCGTAATAATCAATCAATTTTTTATTAAATCCAAATTCTTGTGCAGCCCTTAAGGTTGAACCTTCTAAATTATTTTCTTTAATATATTTTTCAAGTTTATTAATAAGATTTAAGCTCTCATTTTTTTCGCTTTTACCTAGTTTTGCTTTTCCAATAATTAAGGCGGCCTCACTAATATCAAAACTAAAAGTTTTTACTCCGCTTAACGCCCCCTCAAATGGAATTGTTCCTACGCCCGCAAATGGATCGAGTATTTTATCACCTTTATTTGTAAAGGTTTTTATTAAGAAATACGCAAGCGACGGCTTCATTTTTCCTTGATAAGAACATAAGGAATGAAGAGGGTGTCCCCAATTTCTTTTACAAAATGGTTCTGATCTGTGGGGAAGCAATTTTTTAAAACTGCTCCAGTTTGTTTTCCAATTATTGGGCACTTGCTTTTCTTCTCGCGTTTTATTTAATGGCGCCTTGAAGATGAGTAAAACTTGTTTTAATACTTCTCCATTTCTTGATAATCTTTTCCTTAGGGTAATACTTTGTTTAAATCTATAGCCAAGATTTGTCAAAACATCAATAAATAATTCATCTGTTGGAACTTTAACTCCGCTATAAACAGAATTTCCAATATCTATCGCAATATCAGCGCTTTGGCGAAGATGCTTTTTCAAACCATCAAATACCTTTGCGACATCCTGAAAGTAATCAGTTACCATTTTTGGGATGCGTTGGTCATAGGCTTTTTGTTTTAATTCATTTACAATTTTCTCTATTTTTTTTGTTGTAAATTCAAGCGGTCTCCTTTGAGAAACATCATTGATTCCAGCTGTGACAGACGAGCGTCGGAAGTCAGAAAGATCAGTAGGTGTTTTTATGCTTCTCAAAAACCACAATTCAACCTTTGTATTTCTAAAATAATTAGTGCCATTAAGATAGGGCGGGCTGGTAATAATCGCATCTATTTTAATCTTCGGTAGTTTATTTATTAATTTTGCATTTTCACAAATTAGAACAGGAACCAAGGGAAACGGTTCAACTTGTTTTATGTCTTCTATAATGTTTGTTAAATTTTGTTTAATGGTCTCTATAAAATCTGCTTTTTTTTGTAATTCTTTGCTATTTTTGTAACGAAGATCTCCCGCTTTTTGTAATAATGACGATGGTATAAGGGAATTCAAAATAGCGATGAGAACAATATCTGAAATAAGTTGGTTTGAATAAGATAGCTCATCTACAAAAGTTCTTGCTTTCAAGACAAGATCAAATGTTTTTTCATCAAAAAACTTGCTTTTACTGAAAGTTATTTTATAAGCGGTAAGTAAGTTATTGTCTCGGTTTACCCGTTGTATGAATGAGTTAAGCTGTAATTTGATATTCTCAAGACCCTCGATTACTTTAACTCGTTTTTTTAGAGGCAAGGCCGAAGCACCAATTTTTGTCTGGATTAAAAATTGCAATAAGGGATTAATTTCTGAATAGAAAGCCGATAATCCTCTTTTCGCCGCGACTAAAGGAGTAACGCCGGTCCCGGCAAATGGATCATAAACCGTATTTACTCCTTTGACGTAATTATCAAGTATATATTCTACAAATTGAGGTGAGTATCCCTCGAGAAATGAATACCAATTATGCAAAGGATTTTGTTTGCCCCCCCTAAATGTAACATGAATTGGTTTGATTTTGTGCATTGTCCTGTTTGTTAAAACAGGACCAGGAAATAGGCTATTAGTCGAAGTGTCTACTATTTTCTGAAGTTTCCACGTGCAGAAAGTATTAATTGGTAGCCTTTCTTTATTAGCTAATTTTTCTAATTCTACAAACGAATGAATCCCTAATAATTCGCGAACTTCTTGACTGCTGAGAGGCGCTATAAATTGATATAAGTTTTTGGTTCGTTCCCCAAAAGCCAAAATAAAACCCTTTGAGCTGGGGTTAACCATTTTATAATCAGAGAAGTAAATTGCTTTAAAGTTTTGCACTGATGTTATATAGAAAGATATTATTTATTACTTACTTATATTATACCATGATACCTACATACATTCCAAGAGAATTATCCACAATCTGTCAAAACTAATAAAAATTTGATTGGATCTTAAATAATACGAAAGCCCCGATTTTTCGGGGATTTTTGATTGACATTCCACCTTGACGGGATTACGATAAAGGTGTAAGAATTAATAAAAAACTATGGATACATTACTTTTATTTGGTGGCCTGACAACAATAGTAGCGCCGATATTAAAAATAATTTGGGTAATAATCCTAATTATTGCGGTTTTTAAGGTATTCAGCATTTCAAGAGAGATTGAGAAGATAAAAGCAGGGATAGAAGAACTGGAAAAAAATTTGCTCGATGCCTTAAAGGCCATAGAGAAAAAATAAATTTATGGAGAATAAAAAACAAATTTGCGAAAACTTAATTCAAAGATGGAATAAGCTTAAAGCAAAACTTCCTTATGTTCAAGATCCAAGGCCCATCGGAAATATTGAACCAGGCAAAATTACCCCAGAAGAAATGCAGGAATTGAGCGATACAGAAAGTGAGCTTAAAGAAAATTGTTTAGAGTTTTTATCTTTAGAGGAGCAATGGGAAATAAAAAATAAACCCTAACCAAAATTTAATTTGAGGAAGTATGAATTTTATAAAACATTTAGAAGAAAAAAACATTATAATCCACGAAGAGATTGAAATTTTGGGAGTTTTCGTGCCTTTTTATTTATTGGCTTGTGTGCTTTTTTATTATAATTTATCGTGGTTTGCGTGGAGTTTTCTTATTATTTCAATTGGCGCAATGTGTAATTTATATGTAATTGATTATAATAATTTATCAATGCCCACTTTGCCGCGAAAAGGAGAGGGTCTCGTAGAACTTGAACAATTAAATCCAGGACGGCGAATCTGTGTGTTTGGCCCTGAAACTAAACTTAAATGGTTAGCCGACAGGTTTCGTATTGGTATAAAGTATTACAGCTTGGGCGATCTTTTATTATATGCCGGGGCATTTTTTACGGGATTGTTGGCAATAATAATTTTAGCGACAAAATTTAAAATATAGACTTATGGCAAGATTTTACGAAAGCAAGAGCGGATATTTGATAAAAAATGAAAAGATAAATAGAATCGCAGTTGTTGTATATTGCGTTATCGGACTCGTTATTTTATATGTAGTTTTTATTAATAACTTTCAACATTTATTTTCTTTAAGTGGAATAATTGCTCTGGCAATCGTATTCGGTCCGTTTATCGGATTTGCAATGTATCGGATAAAAAAACATGAAAAAGAATATAATTGTTTTTATCGAGGAAGAAAAGGAGAGGGCGCGATTTGGTACAAATTAAAAGAGCTTAACGATGACTACTCTATTTTCCAGAGTTTAAAAATTGGAGACAATCTTGGCAATATCGATTTCGCGGTCGTTGGCCCTGGCGGCGTTTATATTTTGGAAGTGAAAAGCCATTCGGGAAAAATCGATTTTGATGGCGAGAAATTAACGAATAACGGCAAACCATTTGAGAAAGATTTTTTAAAACAAGCCAAAGGCGAGGCATTGCAAATACACGATTTTATTAAAGAAAATACGGGTTTAGATATTTATGTAAAACCTGTTTTGATTTTTTCCGGTTATGCCAGCATGCGTTTCGGTTTAAAACCCGTCAGTAATGTATATGTTATAGGTAAATCATTTTTAGAAGAATTTTTTAATTCGGAAAATAGAATTAATTTCCCCAAATTAAAAATTGAAGAAATATTGAGAGAAGTAGTTTAAAAAATAAACCCTAATTATTAAAAACCTCAACCCCGCTGTGCGGGGTTTTAAAATCTCTCAGAAGTGATAAAATTAAGATATAATTATTAAATACAATTTTCCCAGTACAGAATTTTGCGGTGAATCATAGCGGCGAGGCGCTTCGCTCATAATAGAATGGACCTATTCGGTCCCCGCACCTCGCTAGAAATATTTACATTATTTTTATTATAAGTTTATCAAGCTATGATGCGGCAAAATTTATACGGGACTAGCGTATGTCAATTTTAATTACTGTTCTTTTGTGCGGGTTTGTTGGCGGCGTGATGCGGGGGCTGGTGGGCTATATCAAGTACCGCAGTTCCTACAAAAACGTTTCTTTCAAAACCGGCTATTTTCTTTTCAGCGTTGTGGTTTCCGGCGCAGTCGGGCTTTTGGCTGCCTGGGTGACC
>MHMT01000028.1 GCA_001819435.1 Candidatus Portnoybacteria bacterium RBG_13_40_8 | reverse complement strand
GCGCAGAATAAAAAAACCGCCAGGGGGATCATCAAAAAAAGAACCGGTAAAAGTTGGATTCTTGTGAAAATTATCGCGGGATGAGGCAATTGCCTTGTCCCGCATTTTTTATATAAAACTATTGACATAAATTATCATATCTGCTATAATTAAGATATCTTTGAAAGGAGGATAAAATGATAGATAAAAGAAGGAATATTTTCCGGGACGGCGAACTTGTGGAAACCGTGGTGATGCCCATTGAAATCTATAAAGGCACGGTCCATCAAAAAAGAGAATGGGCACAAAAAGTCCTTGCTGATTACATCAGCACGTTCCACGGAAAAGAAAGTCGCTGGAGAGCCATCGGCCACATTAACCTTTCGACTGGCAGAGTCACGGGCACAAAAGCGCAGTTTTTCAACAATGGCAAAGAAATCATTTATATGATTTCAGAGCCAGAGAAACAACCTGGTCCAGACGGCAAGTACCGCGTTCACATTCTGAAAGCAGAATATCAACCAGAAAAAGAGGCCTCGCCCACAGAGACGATGATTCACCAATTCAAAGCCAAGTCCTTTTCTTGTACCCTTTTTGAAGCAGCGAAATTCAAACACTGAAACCAAGCGGGATGAGATGAGCAATCATTTCTTTCCGCTCTTTTTTTATTTCCAATCATAAGTTATGATTAAAATATATGGTATGGCCGAAATAATCAAAACATCCTACTCCGCCTTGGATACATTCAGGCAGTGTCCATTGAAGTATAAATTTCAGGTTGTGGAAAAAATAAAAGCCCCCAAATCAAAAGAGGCGGTTTTTGGCGATAAATTACATAAAGCATTACAATTCTTCCATAAACAATCTCCGCTCTCCCCTACTCTGGATGAATTGCTGAATTATATTAAAGAGATATGGGAATCAGAGGTATTTGGCGACGAGCAGACCGATATGATTTATTTTTCCGAAGCAATCAAGATTCTGAAAAATTATTATGAAAATTATTTAAAAATCAAAGAAAAATTAGTTGTCTTGGACACCGAAACCCGATTTGAGGTTCTGCTGGAAAATCCCGATAATAAAGACCAAAAATGTCTTTTAAGAGGAATAATAGATAGAGTCGATAAAATTAAAGACGGCGTAGAAGTGATTGATTATAAAACCGCTAAAAGATTTCCGGCCCAAAATGATGTAAATAATAGTTTGCAACTTTCTTTATATTGTATCGGGGTTTTGAATCGCTGGCCGGAATTCGCCAAATATGGGCCGGAAAATATCAAATTGACCTTATATTATTTAAAGCATCAGGAAACAATCAGCAGCAAAAGAACCGAAGAACAATTGAATAATGTGCAAAAACAAACCTGGGAAATGCTGAAAGAAATCGAAAAAAGTGAATTCCAGCCAATTCCCTCGGCTTTGTGCGATTGGTGCGGTTATAGAAGATTATGCCCGATGTGGAGGCATTTGTATAAGGAGCAGATGGCCATTGATGACGAACAAGTGAAAAAAGTTGTTGATGAATTTTTCGCCTTAAAACAAGCTAATAGTCAAAATAATAAAAAAATCAATGATTTAAAAGAAATCATTGAAAATTATTTGGATAAAGAAAAAATAGAAAGGGTTTTTGGAGATACGGGATACATTACGCGCTTGATTCAAATAAAAGCCGGTGGATACGATATCAAAAAATTGGAACAATTAATCAAAACTCTCCCCCTACCTATTCAAGAACAATTTCAACAAGTCAAAAAAAACGATAAAGAATACACGATCATCAAGGCCAGCGTGAAGAAAATAAAAAAAGAACCCTAAGGCTCTTTTTTCAATCCCGGACAATTGGCAGCCGGTTTATACCCGGCTTTTTCCGCGGCTTCGATTGAGTCAAACCAAACCTTATTTTGTTCGCTAATCTGCTTTGCCCCCGGACATTCGGGCAAGTGGTACTTGTCCGAATTTTTTGATCCTACGACCATCCCTTTATGTTCTTCTTGGTTTTTCCCTTGTACTGTCCCCTCTTTTTGTTCTGGGGCAATATCCTGAACCGATGCCTTTTCCAAATTTTTTATCTGAATCGGTTCAGTTTTCGGAGCTGTTAATCTTCCGATACCAAAACTAATTAACGCCACCAAAATAACGGTCGCAACAACAAACCAATCATCTTTAATTTCTAATTTCATATCATTATTATACAACAACTCCAAACACTTGACAAATTATTGATATGGGTGTATAATTATAATATAAAGGAGGTTCTTAAAATGGACAAATTCCTTGCTTTCTTGAGAAGGTGTCATTCTTTTATCAAAAAGAGTGACGGCAATCTCCACCTGACTATCGAGAGCTGTGACAAAATGATCGGACAAACCATCACGCTCAGATACTGGTTTATGGAACCTAGTTTTCTGAAACGATGGAGAATCAAGTGGTGGTTCAAAAAACTCTACAGAATCACCAAGGGTTCATTCGGGGCTGAGTTCCGCGAAATCCCCTCTCTTGAGATTATTGATGGAGAAGCAATTCGTAAGGAACTTGAGGTGCGGATCACCTTCAGAAATCCTTATAACGAATTGTGTATTTGGGAATCCTCTGCCGAGAAATTCACCATCAATCTAGTGGATGATTGGACTTTCGACCCCGAATCCCCGTACTGGGGGTGGAGAGAAAGAACCGAAGAGGCTCGGGCTCAAACCTGAGCCTCTCTTTTTATTTTTGACCCTGTTAAATAATTGCGAAGCAATTGTCGCAAAGCGACACTTAACAGTGTTGACTCCGTTTTTTAATTTTGTTAACATAGAAAAACATGGCGCATACTAAATCATCGGGTTCAACGAGATTGGGACGCGATTCCCAAGCTCAATATCTAGGAGTTAAGTTATATGACGGGCAAGTCGCCAAGCCCGGCAGTATTATAATTCGCCAGAGAGGGACAAAATTTATCCCCGGCAAAAATGTTCGCCGAGGAAAAGATGATACTTTATACGCCGTTAAAACCGGAACAGTAAAATTCAAGACAAAAAAGAAAATAAATTTTGACAGCAGGAAAAGAACGGCTAGGGTTGTGGAGGTTCTTCCTTAGGCTTCTCTTCCATTACAACCAGCTTTATCTCGGCTTCTAAACCATGGTCAAATAATATCGTGACCGGAAATTCCCCCAAATCCTTAATCGGTTGGGGAATTTTTATTTGTTTCTTCTTAATATTAAATCCCTTATCTTTTAAGATTTTTACAATTTTAACCTCGTTAATGGAACCATAAAGCCCGCCGCTTTCATCAACTTTTTCTATAATTTCAAATTCCATACCGTCGATTTGAGAAACCAATTCTTGCATTTTTTTCAATTCTTCTTCAGCTTTCTGGGCTTCTAATTCTTTTTGCTTTTCCAATTCAGCAATTGCTTCTTTGGTGGCGATTTTGGCTAATTTTTGGGGAAACAAAAAATTTCTGGCATAACCATCAGCCACGTTTTTCACATCACCTTTCTTTCCCAATTCTTCAGTATCTTGTAGTAAAATTACCCTCATATCTTATTTGCTTAATATTTCTATTGCTTTGTCTAATTGAGAATCTCTATCCGCGTCAATATCCTCTTCGGTCAATTCTATTTCAATATCCGGCTTCAGTCCCTCGTCTGCTATGGAAGTTCCATTTGGTGTAAACCATTTAGCCACCGTGATTTTGAGAGAAGAATCGTCTCTAAAAGTTTCCAGAGTTTGAACAGAGCCTTTGCCAAATGTTTTTTCTCCGATTAATTTTATTCCTTTCTGGTCTCTTAATGCCCCGGCTAAAATTTCTGATGCTGAGGCTGAGCCGCCGTTTACCAAGACCGTTATTGGAAAATTTTGGAGAGATCTATAGCCACGACTTTTATATTCATTCGACTCGCCTTCTCTAAATTCTTCTCTAACTACTACCTTATCTTTCGGAATAAACCAGCTGGCAATTTCATTTGAAACCTCCAGGTAACCACCGGGGTTGTTCCGTAAGTCAATAATAATTTTTTTGGCATTATTTTTCAAGATTTCTGATACAATATCCTCGAATTTAGATGGTAAATTGCTGGTAAATTGATAAATCTTGATATAGGCAATTTCGTTATCCAACATTTCCCATCTTACTACCGGAACAGCGATAACATCTCGAGTTAGGGTAAATTCTTTTGGCTGGTCTAAATTTTTTCTAACAATGGTCAGGATTACTTGAGTGCCTTTTTCGCCCCTAATTAAGCTGACTGCCTCTTCTACTTGCATGCCCTCGGTTGTTTTATCGCCGATTTTTAGAATTTTGTCTCCGGCCTTAACTCCCGCTTTATAGGCTGGCGTGCCCTCAATTGGGGCAACAACAGTCAAAACTTTTCCTTTTATCCCCAATTCCATTCCCACTCCTTCAAAACTATCGTCTCCGGAGACACTTTTCATAAATGATTCTGTCTTTTCCGGCTTCATAAACACCGTATAATCATCGCCCAAAGAATTGGTCATGCCCTCAATCGCTCCGTAGAGCATCTGTTGATAATCAATTTTATCGCTATCTACATAAATTTCTTCTAATTTATTTAAGGCTTCCCAAAAAAGACTGAAATCAATAACTTCCGGCTTTCCCAGTTCTTTATTAAAAAATATTCTGTCGTGGGCTCCGGATAAGGCAACTGATTTCTTACCAATTAAAAAACCCGCGCCAAAAACCAATACGACGACAAGAACACCAATCACTATAAAAATGTATCTTTTATTTATTCTTTTTCTCATGATATTTTCGAAAGTATTTTAAGGCACTAATAATGTGGATTTTTGTATATTTATTTAAAAATAAATCCAACAACCCGCCCCACTTTTTGCTGCTTCTATGATAATAATGAACCATTTTAGCCCTTGGATAATAAACCACTCTGTAGTCGACTTCTCGAAATCTCCGACATAAATCAGCATCTTCGAAATACATAAAAAAGCCCTCATCAAATAAACCCACTTTCTCTATGGCCTCTTTTTTAATCATTATTGCCGAACCCTGGGCCCAGTCTACTTCTTCAACTGATTTTCTGTCCCAATCACTCATTAAAAACTCCTTAAGCGCTTCTTTCCCATTTTTAAATTTACCAAAAAAAGTGCGTCGAGCCAAAATGGCTTTGATAGTCGGTTCGGAAAAACAAGAAATTTGAATATTGCCGGTAAAATCCAATAACTGAGGAGCCAAAATCCCAATTCTTGGATTTTCTCTCATAAATTCAATCATTTCAGAAATTGTTTCTTCTAAAACAATTATATCAGCGTTTAAAATCAAAACATAATCCCCTTTAGCCTCTTTTATTCCGGCATTTACTGTCTTAGAATAACCCAAATTTTTCTTAAAGGGAATAAGCTTAATTTCTGGATATTTCTCCTTGATATCTTCCTCGGTTTTTTCCTCTGCCTCGCTATCAACAACAATTATTTCATGATTTATGTAACCAATATTTTCTTTGATTGATTTCAGACATAAATCCAATAATTCCGGGGTTTGATGATGGGTAATAATAATTGAAAGCTTCATATGCTAAAAATATTCTTGCAAGTTTCTCTGATTTTACTGAAATTTCCCTCTGTTGGTAAAAGAACATAAATTCCACTAATTTGAGTTTGATAAAGCAGTCCTTCCGGAGAGTTTTCAAAAACCTTAGTAATAATTTTATCGGTTTTGGCGTTTTTTGCAATTTCGATTAGTTGAGGAATTTCCCAGGGCGTAACATCTGTTTTTATGTTTTTGGAAATAACGTCCAATATACCGCTTATTTTCAGAGGATCAACCAAAACCCCCAATGATATAAGTTTATCTTTCAAAGATAAAAGAACCTGTTGCTGGCGCCTTGCTCTATCAAAGTCATTGGTTGAAAACCTGGAGCGAACGTAATACAATGCCGTTTCTCCATCAAGGATTTGATCTCCGGCTTCCACCACAAAGGGCCGACAATTTTCTCCGCTTTTATCACACCACCACTGTTTGTCCTCTACAAACCTCTGGTCTAAATGAATTTTTACCCCTCCCGTTAAATCGATAAGGTCTTTGAATGCTTCAAAATTAACCACTAAAGCATACTCGAGATATTGACCAGTAATATAAGCTACGGTTTTCTTGGCGTAATCCAACCCATTGTTGTATTTTTCTAATCCTAAAGCATAGGCGGCATTAACCTTCTCATATTTCGCTTCGCCAGGCATTTGCAGATATAGGTCCCTGGGAATTGAAAACAGAACAATCTGACCAGTGCTTTTTTTATAACTAGCCATCATTATTCCGTCAGTTAACAAACCGCCGTTAGGATCGCCCTCACCCCTGATTCCCAAGATTAGGGCATTAATTCTATCCGGATCTTTTTCCGGAGTATATTCGGATGATGGAAATTTACTGCCAAAAATCTTTTCCCAGGCAATATTTTTAATGGTAATAATCTTACTAAAGGCTATTCCTGTCTTAAGGACATAAAAAGCGGGAAGGGCCAAGATAATCAGAATCAAAAACAAAACAATCCATTTTTTCTTATTTTTGGATCTTTCGGATTTTGGTATATATTTTGGTGGCGCTTGAATTGAATCTAACATATCCATTTTGCCATTTCTTTGGCATTTATTCTTTTATTCGTCATTATAATTTTTCTTTTCTTAAAAGCACTCGGTACCTGTCTAAATAAATTCTTGATTACTTTTAATATATAATGCTCAAAAATCAGTACATATGACCATGCACCAATCTCTTTTATAAGGATAGCAAAAATATTACGAAAAAACAAACCCGGCAATTCATTTTTAATCTGGAGAAGACGCTGATTTTTAAAAGAATAAAACTTGGCATATTCCGGAATTTTTCTTCTTTCTTTGGCAACAGATAAATAATTCTTGGCCGCTCTCTCGCCCGCGCTTCTTAAATGATAACCAATCGCTCTTGGCTCATAAAATGCCTTCCATCCGTAAAGTTGCATTCTCCAAGCCAAATCAATATCCTCTTTATAGCAGAAAAAGTCTTCGTCAAAATATTCATTATTGATTTTTGTATCTTCCAATGCCGCTCTGCGATATAGTGGCGCGGCGCCATCAACTCCGAATACTTCTCCCGCCGTATATTGCTCCCGGTCCTCTTCTCCCTGTCCTCGATTAATTACTCTTCTATTTTTAAACATTAATAATCCCGTAGTATCTATAATTTTATAATCCCTTAATAATTTCCCTTGGAGTGAACCAATCTTGTCATCTTTTTCTATCGTCTCAACTGCATATTTTATAAAATCCTTATCTAAAATTACATCTTGGTTTAAACATAAAACATATTCTCCCCTGCTCTCTTTGATTCCCAAATTATGTCCGGCCGCAAATCCCAGATTTTTATCGTTTTTAATAACTCGTAAATTTTGAATTATTTTTAAGGTATTGTCAGTCGATGCATTATCAATTATTAAAATTTCAACATTCGAATATGTCTGATTTAATACAGATTTTAAACAGGATTCAATAAAATTATCGCCATTATAAGTCAGAATGTTGATTGATACTAATTTGTTCATGGTTCTTGATTCTTAATTCTTGATTCGCATAAGCAATCCCCAACGCAATCATAAATAATAACAAAACTTTATCATTCAACAAAACCACATCAAAAAGATTGTAAATTAAAAGCCAGACGTAAAAGAAGCAGAAAATTAAAGAGTAAATTTCTTTTTTATTTTTCCAAAATTTTCTCAGAATTTCCCAAAATATCAGCAATAATGCAATTAATCCCAGTAACCCCATTTCCGAAGCCACGTCTAAATAAAGATTATGGGCTGAGGCACCTTTTTTGGCTGCCGATATATCCTCATCTAAAACAATTGGATAATTACCGATGCCTACTCCCAATAACGGATATTTTAAAATTGACCGGAAAGATGCTTTCCAGATCCCCATCCGACTTTTAACCGATAATTCCTCTAAATCGGCAATGCTTTTTGCTCGTTTAAAGGCCAGAGTAGCGTCATCGCCATTCTGATGAGATTGAGATAAAATCAATGAAGAAACCGGAAAAGAAAGAGCAAAAATTATTAACATTATTAAAAATGATTTGAATATTTTTTGTTTTTTGAAAATTAATAAAAATACAGCCGTCAAAAATGGGAAAACCGCACTTAACCAAACCCCCCGAGAACCAGAAGAAATCAAAGCAAGAAAGGATAAAATAATTACAGCCCAAATTAAAGTTTTACCCAAATTTCTTTGTTGGCGCGATAACATTAAGTAAACCGCGAATATCAGCCCAATAATTATAAACATGGCAAAAGAATGAGAATCCGGGAAAATCGAAAACATTCTTAGGGTTGGCGGACTATCGGGATAATAAGAAAACCAGGTATTGCTCGTTTTTACTAATTCGGATAAATTATTGCCATAAAAAACAGAAATTACGTTATTTGCCCACCATTGCCAGAAATTATATAGAGGCGAAAGCATTGTGGAAATTATCTGAACATAACCCATAACCAAAGAAATAATCAAAACCACTGCCCCGGCTTTAATAATTTTAAGCCGCATTCTCTCGTCTTTTGCTAAGTCTCGGATAATCGGAAATAACAAAAATATATTTATCAAAAACAATAATTTTTTAATGCCAACAATCTGATTAGTGGCGACCATAAGAGACAAAACCCCGATGCCTAAAAATATAAAAACAAATTTAGATAAGTTGGATTTAATTTGAATTATTAAAGAACAACAAAATCTTTCTTTTAAAATCTTTTTTATATAACCTTTTTTGAAAAACCAGACCAAAAACAAAATTGCCAGCAAAATCCGCCAATTTGCCATTGTATCAAAAGTATCGGTAATCGGCAAAGCCACGAATAATGGAATGGAGAGAATAAACAAAATC
>MHMT01000027.1 GCA_001819435.1 Candidatus Portnoybacteria bacterium RBG_13_40_8 | reverse complement strand
ATAAAATTGGCCTGGTCCTCTGATTTCCATATCTTTTTCCGCCAAATCAAATCCACTGTCGTATTTTTGCAAAGCGCGTAGTCTGGCAGTAGTTTCACCGGAAGTAGAAAACAGAAAACAATATGATTGATGTTCGCCTCTGCCAACCCGTCCTCTGAATTGATGCAATTGTGCCAAGCCAAATCTGTCCGCACCCTCAATCATCATTACCGTAGCATTGGGTACATCAATTCCCACTTCAATAACCGATGTTGAAACCAAAACATCGCTTTTTTTATTCTTAAAGTCCGTCATTATCCGGTCTTTCTCTTTCGCTTTAATTTTTCCGTGCAACATATCGATTTTTAGGTCAGGAAATATTTTTGTTGCCAATTTTTCGTATTCCTCTTTAACTGCTTTTACCTCAGCCCATAACAATTTTCTGGGGTCAATTTCTAATTGACCGGCGTCAGCCCCGTTAATCCCGACATCTGGTCGGGATTTTACGGGGGGCTCGATACGCGGACAAATCACAAAAACCTGTCTACCTTTTTTTATTTCTCGTCTTATAAATTCATAAGCCGAATCCCTTTCTTCCGGAGGGATTATTCGGGTAATGATTTTTTGCCTGCCTTTAGGCATCTCGTCTAAAAGCGAAATATCTAAGTCGCCGTAAATAGTTAAAGCTAATGTACGGGGAATGGGCGTGGCGGTCATTGATAAAAGATGGGGTAAGTAGGTTTTATCGCGTAATAAGGTGGCACGTTGTTCAACTCCGAATCGATGTTGTTCGTCAACAATTACCAAGGCCAATTTATTAAATTTCACGGTTTTTTGAATAAGAGCGTGTGTGCCAATCACGATATTTGTATCAGTGGAAAACTTTTTCTCATCTCCAGTTAATAAACCAACCTTTATATCAAGTCCCTTAACCAATTTACTTACTTCTTTGAAGTGCTGCTGGGCCAGAATTTCAGTCGGCGCCATAAAAGCAACTTGAAATCCGGCTTTGGCGACCTCTAGCGCTACCATTGTCGCAACCACGGTCTTGCCCGAACCGACATCACCCTGTAATAATCTATTCATTGGTTCGGATTTGGCCAGGTCTAAAAATATTTCCCAAGCAGACTTTCTTTGCGCATCGGTTAATTTAAATGGTAATTTATCAACAAAACTTTTAATCAAATCTTTATCAAAAGGAATGGAAAAAGAATTTTCTTTTTGCAGATTTTTTCTTTGTTTTAGAACAAACAACTGCAGCAAAAACAATTCCTCAAAGGCAAATCTTTTTCTCGCTTCATCGGCTGATTTTAAATTTTTAGGAAAGTGAATATTTTTTATCGCGGTTTGGATATTGGGAAGTTTTTGTTTTTTTAAGATATTCCAAGGAATGAATTCTTTAATTTGAATGGCGGTGGGTAAAATAAGTTTAACGTAATATCTTAAAAATCTGGAACCCAAACCAGTAGTTTCGGGATAAACCGGAACCAAGCCGGCAGTATGCGTAAGCCCCCCACCAAATTTTTGGTGAAGGGTAAAAATTTTCCCGAGGGGAATCATTTCATAATTTGGATTGGAAAGATAGGGTCCTTTCGGGCCCATTGCGTATTTTCCCGACAAACTGATTTTTTTGCCTTGTTTGATGTTTTTTATTAAAAATGGCTGGTTAAACCAGATTACTTTTACCGAACCACTCGGATCTTTTACCAGTGCTTCGGTTAAGCACATTCTTTTTTTAAATGTGTGGATATTATCGATTTTTAGAACCTCGCCTTGAATGGTCGCAGTTTCGTTTAATTTCAAATTTCCAATCGGAATAATTTTAGAAAAATCATCATAGCGATTGGGAAAATGATACAATAAATCCCGGACCGTGATTAGTCCGAGTTTGTGGAATTTTTTCAAATATCTTTCATTGATTCTCGGTAATTTGCCAATTGGCGTATCGAGAGTGTATTTAATCATACTTTTAGATTATCATTTTTGGGTTTTTGGGTAAACCCCGCACCTTTAAAAAAGGTGCGGGGTAAAGAAAAACCCCGACACCGTTAGATGTCGGGGGAGGAGAACAGCAGGGAAATCAGCCGATTTTGGGTCGAATGAAGGCTGGCCGGCCGAATGTCCGCTGTATGAAAGCGCGGAACTTGCTTCGGCTGTCGTTCTTCAAAGAGTTTCTGCTCCAGTTTTTGCGCTTGCCAGAGGATCGGCTTCCCCAGTGTCTGTGAAAAGGCTTCACATGCGTTCTCGGAAGTCCATTATGCGGCATTTTAAAACCTCCTTTTGATTAAATTTCAATTCTTACATTATAGCAAATCATTATAAAATTGTCAATCCCCCACCAAGCTTTGGTGGGGGATGAATGTACGCCCAGCAGGACTTGAACCTGCGACCTTGAGATCCGCAATCTCACGCTCTATCCAACTGAGCTATGGGCGCATTAAAACCCAATTCTTCTCATAATAATATCAATAATTGACTCTCGGTGGCGTTTTTCGGGCAAGAATTTTAAAAGATATTTTCTGATTTCATTGGGATCCTGTTCAGCCAAAGGGATGCGAATATATGGGAAGAAAGTTTTTTTGCTTCTCAGGCTTATTTCTTTTTCTTCCGGCGGAGCGTAAAAAACCCAAAAGGAGCGTAAATCACCGAATTCATGTAACCTATTGTCAAACTCAATTCCCTTTTCATCAATTTTAAATTTTATAATCCTCGGTTCCTTGTTGGCATACATATAAAAAGTAACAAAAGCCAAGACGACAAAAATCAGAAAGAGAATATTTTCGGTAAAAAGAGCAATAATGCCCAAAATGATTGTAATAATTGCCGGAATAAAAAACCAGGATTTGGTTTTTTCTTTTTTTTCAAATTCCGGTGCTTCCCATTCAAATTCTTTAAGTTCGACACTTTCTTCTTTATTAGTTTTCATTTTTTTCCAAATATTTAATCATTAATAATTTTAGAATACGAGCAAGAACAAAAACCATCCCAACTTCCAGGGCAATAAAACTAATATGGGTTAGAGCTAGCAATTCCTTACCATCGCCAGAGTAAGAATAGTAATCCTTGGTCGTGAAATTAATCAAATAAAGTATAGCAGTCATTATAACCCAGATATAGACAAACATTTCTCCTTTTTTCTGGCCTCTTTCTGATGATGAGCGGTCTAGGAATCGTAAAGCCTCTTTATGGAGAGCATAGATAGACAAAACCCCGATATAAAAAATATTTATTCTCGATGGCGGGAATCCTCCGCGGGAAAAAAATTCAGCCAAGCTCATAAAGATGGTTAGAAAAGTAATAAAAAAACAAATCCAAAACAGAGTGGTGCTTATTTTTGTTTCTAATTTAATTGCTTTTTCGGTCATAGATTTTGATTAGAGATTAGAGCGGAAGCGAGAGGATTCGAACCTCTGAGACCCTTGCGGGCCTACTGGTTTTCAGGACCAGCCCATTCAACCACTCTGGCACGCTTCCCCTTAAACAATAATAATTTGGTTTTTGCCCCGACTTTTGGCTGCATAGAGAGCCCTATCAACTTTTTTGAAAATTTGCGTAGCTGAATACCTGGGATTTGATTCAATAATCCCGATACTGAAAGTGACCGGTAATTTTTTCTGGGCATTTTTTAAAATTATTTCAGCTCTTTTTTTCGCTTGTCCCAGAGTTGCTTCTTGCAAGATGATAACGAATTCCTCGCCACCCCAGCGCGCCATAATATCAAATTCTCTGACAGAACCTTTCAGAAATTTAGCCACCTTTTTAAGGATTTTGTCTCCGTAAAGATGGCCGAACTTATCATTAAATTTTTTAAAATCATCAATATCAACCAATAAAAGGGAAAAATATTCTCGCCTTTGGCGTCTACTCATATGTTCAGCCGTCCATTTCACTTCCTTACAAGCACTTTTTAAGAAATGAGAAAAGGCGTGACGATTATAAACTTGGGTTAAAAAATCAATCGTGACCAGCTCCTTTAGCCTTTCAATTTCATTTTTTAATTCTCTATTTTCTCTTTTTATAATTTTGAGTTCCTGTTTCATCGAAATATTTCCTTAGCATGATCTTAATTGTTTTCCTTCCGTAGCCACTTTTTAAATATTCTTCTCTATGTTTTGTATCTATTCTTTTTAAAAAGGCTTCATAAAAAATAAGCTTATAGGGTCTAAATGGTTTTGTTGCTAAACTTTCTCCGGAATTATGCTGTTTAAATCTTTTTCTTAAATCTGTGGTATAACCAATATACAAGTTATTGTCTTTTTGACTGCCAAGAATATAAACGTAATAAAACATACCATGAACTGCGAGACGTAATAAATTTGCTGACGCAAATTTAAACGTCCCAGTCGCGTTGAGCGTAAAATTTTGCGAAACAAAATTAACGCTCTTACGCGACGGAGACGGTGGGATTCGAACCCACGGGGGACTTTTAAGATCCCCACGGTTTAGCAAACCGTTGCTTTGGACCGCTCAGCCACGTCTCCAAATTACTTTTATATCCTACTATAAATTTTACCCTTTCGCAACTGTTATTGCCCAAACTTCTTTGGCGCTATTTTGTTTTAAGATTTTGGCTACTTCGATTAAGGTCGCGCCGGTTGTAATCACGTCATCTGTCAAAATAATAATTTTATCTCTAATTTTTTCCGGCTCGGAAATTTCAAAAGCCCTTTTTATGTTTTTCTTTCTTTTCTCAGTATCTTTAATATTTGCTTGAGGCATGCCCGGAAATTTTCTTTTTATGATATTGGTTTCTGTGGGTATGTTGAAATAATTTGAAATTTCTTTAGTCAATAATTCGGCTTGATTAAACCCCCGGCTTCTTAATTTTGCCTTGCAAAGAGGAACAGGGACAATCAAAAAATCCCAAAACCCCTGCCTTGCCGGCGGGCAGGCAATGTCCAATGACCAATTGGCCTCTATTGTTTTAATTATAAGTTGTGATAGGGAAATAGCCAATTCCTTAACAAAATGATATTTAAATGCCTTGATTAATTCTCTGATTAGGGGACTTCCGTAATTTGTTGCTGAAATTACCCGGTCTAAATAACTTTCCTTTTTACATTCAAGGCAGATTTTGCCTTGCCAGGTAATTTTTCCACAGAAAAAACATTCGTTGTTCAGCAGAATTTCTATTTTATTAAAACAGGCCGGACACAAATATGTGTCGGCCTGGCCGCATTCCAAACATTTTTTGGGAAAAAATAAGTCTAAAAGAAAAATTTTTATCCTATTCAACCACATTTATCACGCTGGCAGTAAACGATGTATTGTTTTTAATATTCCCCGAGACATTTTCTCCTGTTCTGATGTCTATCGTATCCCCTTTCTTTAAATCGGACAAACTCAATTTTGTTTCTTTTGGCTGAACCCCGTTTTCTATTTGTTCTTGAGTCAGGTTTTCCGGATCGGGAAATTCCAATTTATAAATCTTGGTTTCGTCATTAATCGATACATTAACCTTTTTACTGATTGGTTGTTTGGTCGGGTCTTCTAACAAAATTAAAGCATTTGCCGTCAAAGTATTTTGTCGGATTTCTTCAATAGTTCCCGAAATACCATAAATCTCTTTTGCGATGGAAGTTTTCTCTTGTCCTGTTGAGGTTCCCGGTTTTTTGTAGCCGTTAAAAATAATTGCTAAAACAATTAATATTACCAATACAACAATTGTAATTAAAATAGATGGTTTTATTTTCATGTTTTAATTTTATTCAATTACATTTATTTCTTTGGCAATAAATTCTGTCTTGTTTTTTATATTTTCTTTGGCCGTGACAGTAATATAATCGCCGACTTTTAAAACAGAAAAACCAACCTCCGTAACAATTGGACTGTCGGCACTCGATTCTTGATTTGGGTCTATGGGCTTAAGTTTAGTGATTTTTGTTTCATTGCTAATTAGAGCTTTCATCGTTTTTTTCTCCCATTCACTAGGTAATTTATACCTATCTTCTATTGTGGCTTCTACGCTTAGAGCGTTACCCTCAATTTTTGTTATTTGTCCGGAAATACTGAAAATTTCTTCCGGCACAAGCACATAATAATCTAGAAGCTTTTTATATTGACTTATCGTTGATTCCAGGGAGCCTTTCCCGGCCGTATAACCTATAAAATATAAAATTATCGCTACCGCTATCAGGATTATTATGCCAATAATAAGATATGATTTTTTCATATTTTTATTTTAATTAATTATATTCTAATTATACCAATTTTAAAAATAAAAATAAATCAAGATTGTGGATAAAAATACTTGAATTTTGTATTTTGTGTTATAATTAAAATAGTAATAATTAACTTCACCCTGTTAAATTTTATCCGCCTCTGGCGGAATTTAATAGGGTAAAAACCATGAACAAATTAAAGATTGTTTTAAATAAGCAACTTTCTTTGGGCGTTGTTTTAGCTTCGGTTCTGTTTTTAAGCACTATTATTGGTTTCGGCATTCATTTGGTTTTTGCCTGGACTGGACCTACGGCTAATCCGCCTTTAGGAGTTCCTCCACCATATCCGCCAATTACCACAGCCGGAGGGCAGACCATAAGTGGCAATCTGACTCTTAGCGGTGATTTATTGAAAACGGGTGCCGATGGTCAACTGGCCGTGAGCTTGGATAAGGTTTTTCGGGATACCGGAGATAGTTATTTAAGACTGAGAACAGCTGCCGGTGGAAGTACTTACGCGGATTTTGCCGCCAATAATATGTATGCCGCAGGAGACCTTACGGTAGCCGGAGGTGATATTTCTTTTCTCTCGGGTTCGGGAGCAAGAATTGGTTCTGGTGGATCGGGTTCGATGCATGTTTTTCAGAATACAGCCGATGACGGTAGTTATGAATGGTTTGGCTGGTACAGCGGGGCAAGTAGGGCGGGTATTTTCTTGTGGGATGGTGGCTGGAATGGCTGCGATGCTGGTAAATTTTGTGTTTTCGGGGATACTCACCAACTAATGCTCGCAAGCAATACCGGGAATGTTTTGGTTAATGACAATTTGGACGTTGCTGGCGTTGTTAATGTTAACAACAATAGAATCACCAATGTGGCAACGCCCACTGCTGCTTCTGACGCGGCGACTAAGGCCTATGTCGATGCTTTGGCCCAAGGTGCAACTGCTTTTCGTTATGCCGAAGGCAACACTGCTCCTTGTCCGACTGTGTCCGGTCTTACGCTCAGAGGGGTTTATTATTGGGATGGTTTACAAAATCGTCCCGGCGCCGGCACTGATTGTGCGGCTCGTCAAACCTGTATCTGTTTTTATAGCAGCCTTTAAATTATTTATTTCGGCATGTTAATTCAAGGGAATAAGAAAAAAATTTTCTTAATTCTGTTTCTATTATTGTTGGTCGCGATTTATATCCGTTTAACCGCTAACAGATTAACTACCAACAGAACTGTCGGCCCAGAAGATGCACAGTGCCAGATAACGGAAAAAAAATTTGAAGTAAGAGGCGTTTCTTTGTCGGGAGTTTTGGAGCCGGGGACAACTATTGATGTTTGGCTTAATTATTATCAGTGCCATCAGGTCAAGAGAGGCGATTTGGTCCTTTATAAGATAAATCCTCAAATTGATCCGATAATAAAAATCGTTAAAGGTATCCCCGGCGATAATATTCGCTTGGAAGGCAGAGATGGAAAATTTTGGAATATTCTGGTAAATGACAAGGCTCTCACCGTTTCACAGGGTGAACCCTATCAAATCAATGAAAAAGCTGCCGATTTGATTGGGTTATATATAAAAGATTATCACGGCGTTATTCCGCCCAAATCATACTTGCTTATGGGCAATATGGTTTCCGGAAGCGTTGACAGTACCCGTTTTGGCTTAGTGGATATTTCAGATATAATAGGAAGGGCCGTGGCAGATTAATTTATAATTTATTTATGAAAAAAGCGAGGCCGTTAATTATTATCATTGCTTGTTTAGCTATTTTGATAGTCGGGAATTTTATTTATAAAGATTATTTCACTAAACCGGAAATAGCAAGCGGAGGCACAGAACACAATGTTTCCGGCTGGGGTTGGTCTGATTATATTGGCTGGATTAGTTTTAATTCTACCAGCGGCGGTGGTTCTTATAATTATGGAATAAATGTCGATTTTGGCACTGGAAATTTTTCTGGCTATGCTTGGTCGGATAATGTTGGCTGGATTACTTTTGCTCCAGTCGGTCCTTATCCGGCTGACCCTCAAAGGGCAGCCCACCTTGAGTCAGATTATAAAGTAACTGGTTGGGCAAGGGCGGTTGCCTGTCAGCCCAGCGGTTGTAGCGGGGGTTGGGATGGTTGGATAAAATTAGGCGATAGCACGGGCAGTTGGACTGGCGCTGCTCAAGATCAGGTTCGTATTGATGCCAATACTAATGAATTTGAAGGCTGGGCTTGGGGAAGCGAGGTGATTGGTTGGATTGCCTTTAATTGCCTTGGCCCGCCGGATGTTTGTGGAGACTAAAAAACCCCGCATCTGCGGGGTTTTTTGTTTTTTAAAATTATTTATTTTATTACATTAGTAATTTTATTACGTTGATATACTTGACCAAAAACTCATCTTTTCCGACAATATTTTCATTGGCTATTGCTTCGATTTTATCGCCGACTTTCAAATCAGTAAATCCTATTTCAATTTCCTTTGGTTGCTCTATCGGTTTATTTCTGTCTTCAGCGGTTATTTTCGGAAATTCCAATGTTGTAATTTTAGTATTCTCGTCAACTAAAATTCTTTTGGATTGCGTTTCATTGCTTCCGTCTGTGTACACAATTAGAGCATCAATGAAAATTTCTTTTTCCCCGATGCTCGTAATTGTCCCCGATAAACCGTATATTTCTTCGGGCAAAGTCGGTTCTTTGCCTTGATTATTTGCTTCCTTTTTTCCGCCAAAAACAATCACGCCGATAATCGATATAACCAAAATCACAATTATTACAATCAGCAAAGTTGTAGAGTTTATTTTCATAGATATTTTAATTATACAAAAATAAAAAAATGAACACAACAACCCCTTCAAATTTTCCGCGAAATTTGGTATAA
>MHMT01000026.1 GCA_001819435.1 Candidatus Portnoybacteria bacterium RBG_13_40_8 | reverse complement strand
CCCGAATAGCCGCATGTCGCGACATTGTTCTGCCTGCGCCGTGACAGGTTGAATACCAAGAATCTTTGCCGCTTTCAATTCCTACCAGAACATAAGAAGCAGTGCCCATTGAACCGGGAATTAAAACCGGCTGACCAACAAATGCCCGGGTAGCTCCTTTTCGATGGACAACTAATTCTTTTTCTTCGCCATTAACTTTATGTTTTTCCAGTTTGGCAATATTATGCGCCACATCATAAATAGCAGTTAATTTAGAAACATTCTGACCCAATACTTCATTCCAGGCTTTTCTGATATAATGGGCGATCATTTGCCGATTTGCCCAGGCATAATTTGCTCCGGCCGACATTGCCGCAAAATACCTCTGTCCTTCTTTAGATTTAAATGGCGCACAAGCTAATTCTCTGTCGGGCAAAAAAATGTCATATTTTGGCATTGCCCGCATCATTACTTGAATATAATCAGTGGCAATCTGATGACCCAAGCCGCGCGAACCAGTATGAATCATTATTAAAACCTGATTTTTGATTAATCCGAATTTTTTCGCAGTTTCTTCATCAAAAATTTGCTCAACTTTTTGCACTTCCAAAAAATGATTTCCGCTTCCCAGTGTTCCAACCTGGTCTCGGCCGCGATTTTTGGCATGCAAGGAAACCGCTTCCGGATCTGCTTGTTCAATAAAGCCATTTGATTCGCAATTTTTTATGTCATCCTCTTCCCCGTATCCCTGTTCAACCAACTTCTTCGCTCCGTGTTTCAAGATTTTATCCAAATTACCAATACTTAATTTAATTTGCCTGCCCTTGCCCAATCCGGATGGCACTTCTTTCTGGATTTCTGCGGCCAATTTGTCCAAATAAGGCAAAATATCTTTTTCCGATAATTCCGATTTCAATAATTTCATTCCGCAATTGATATCGTAACCCACTCCACCGGGTGAAATTACGCCTTTTTCCGAATCCATTGCCGCTACTCCGCCAATGGGGAACCCGTATCCTTCGTGAATATCGGGCATTGCCAAAGAATAATTTACAATTCCCGGCAAGCTGGCTGTATTTATTGATTGCTCCACTGATTTGTCTTTAAAAACTTCGTCCAGCATTTTCTCGCTTACATAAATCCTTGCCGGTACATTCATCTGTCCGGTTTTTCGATACTCCCAAAGATAATCGTTAATTTTTTTAAATGCTTCTTTTGAGATCATATATCAAATAATATCGTGGCTTCGTAGAGACCGTCTTTCTTTTCTATTTTTAAATCATGATAAGTTACGGCCTTAATATCTTCAGCGAACGATTCGATTGTATTGCCGATTAACTCCCCTTCCAATTCCTTGTCGCTGAATTTATTGAATTTAATATCGGTATAAATTTCTTTGTTAACTTGCGACAAATACAAAACCTCGCTCAAAAAATCAACCAACAAGGCGTTTAAATCAAATGAATTAACAACAACTCTCTGATTGACTGCTTTTTTCAAGGAGACGGATTTTAAAACCTCATTCATGCCTCTCATGGCATTTGAAAATAATTCTTCTTTAGTGTCTCCAAAAACTCTAACCCTTACATCTGAGGGATGGTCCAAAATTTCGTAGGATTTATTTGCCATAAATTTTATTATATTCTTCTCTAACTATTTTCCTGTCATCCCAAGCAATTTTCTTTCCTCCTGCCACAACCATCCATGGCTCACAACCTTTACCGGTAATAATTACTATATCCCCGGATTTTGCCAATGACAACGCCTTATTTATCGCCTCGCGTCTATCTAAAATTTTTAGGATTTCGAATTTAGGATTTAGGATTTGCGAAAATCCTTTTTCTATATCCGCAAGGATGGAAAAAGGATTTTCGTCATATGAATCTTCATTTGTCAAAATTATATTCTTGCAAAATTCTGCTGCGATTTTACCCATTTCCGGTCTTTTCCATTTGTCCCGACCTCCACCACAAGAACCCAACACGCATATCAATCCTTTGCCTAATGTTTCATAAATTTTTTGAAGCGCGTCCGGAGTATGCGCATAATCAACAAATACTTTTAACGGCTTATCAATCACCAATTCCATTCTTCCGGGAATTCCCTTGGCATTTCTTAAAACCCCTGATATCTCAGGTAAATCAATTCCTTGCGCTAACCCCACACAGGCAGCGGCTAACGAATTATAAACATTGAATTTTCCCAATAATTGAACTTGCAGATTGATTTTTTCCGGTGTAATCTCAGCGTCCTGATTATCAATTCCGTAAAAATATTTTTTTCCGCTGAAAAGTTTATCGAAATATTCAAAATTCGAGTCATCAATATTTAAAACCACCCATTTATTCTGTTTCGAACTTTTTTCTAACGCTGTAAACAGTTTTCCTTTGGCTTTTTTGTAATTTTCAAATCCTTTATGCGCCTCAATATGTTCTTTGGTCAAATTCGTAAATACTGCCCCGTCAAAATCAATAAATTTATGGCGAAATTGCTTAATTCCTTCGGAGGTCACTTCCAAAGTCATATATTTACAACCCGCCTTAACCGCATCTCTCAAAAATTTCTGCAATTTAAATCTGCCAGGCATAGTCATTTTCAGCATATTCTTTCTTTCCTTCTCGCCAATTTTAAGTCTAATGGAAGAGAGTGAGGCAACTTTATTTCCGGCGCTTTCTAAAATTTCTGTAGTTAAATGAACAACCGTAGATTTCCCGTTTGTCCCAGTTACTCCAATCACAATCAGCTTCTTTGACGGAAAACCATATAAAACAGCACCCATTAAAGAAAGGAGGTAATGATAAATGCCAAAAATAAATTTTGGAACAAATCTTTTCATAAAATACAACGACATTCGCTGCGATAATCTTTCCGTTAAGCTCCGCCAAAAACAATTCCACTCTCGGAATCTCCAGCATTTTTTGATAATATTCCTTTAAATGGGGCCTAAATTTATCTCGTTTTGTGGTTTCTTCCATCAATCTCCAAAATTCCCCAAATAATTTTTTATCTTTTTTAATTTTTATTCCTTTTTTCTCGGCCAGACCGATATTGTATCTTGTCTTATGGTGCATTTGATTCAACAATTCCTGTTCGGGTTTCGTGATATCCAAAATTATTGTTTTGGTTGGTTGAATATTGTGAGATTTTCTAAAGCCCAATTTCTCTAAATTAATATTGTCTTGTGGTTCGGCCTTAAAAAATATACTGTTTTCTTGTTTGGCAATCTCTCTGACTTTATTCAAAAACGTTTTTGATAAAAATTTACTCTCGCAGCGCGGAGAGTAAAGATATGATTTTCCGAAAGGCAGGTTATGTTTTATTGCACTTATTTCATTCACCTGCCAAGCCTTCCTGCCTAAAGATTTCTGAAATTCCAGCCACGTATTTGATTGTAAAAAAGAATTCATTTTTTGCCTAATAATTTTAATGCTGCTTTCACTTTATCGCCAACTTCTTTTATATCCTCTGGAACTTTTTTTAATGCTTCTCTGGCTTCGCGAAGTTTGTAGCCCAAACCTACCAAAGCATCAATCGCCTCGCTGCCGGCTCCATATTTTTCGTCCAAATAATCTCCGCTGACCTTATTTTTCAGTTCCAAAATGATTTTTTCCGCTGTTTTTTTACCAATTCCCGATACTTTGGTCAAAATACTGCTTTCTTCATTGGCAATGGCTTTTTTCAGGGTTTCCACCGAAGCAACATTTAAGATATTTGTCGCTCCTTTTGGCCCGATTCCGGAAATGGAAATCAGCATTTCAAAAAATTCCAAATCTTTTTTATCCAAAAATCCGTATAAATCCATAATATCCTCTCTGACATGGAGATGGGTGTATAATTTCACTTTTTCATTGACTTTGGGCAATTTTTTGAAAATATTGGCGGAAATATAAATCTTATAGCCCACGCCATTCACGTCAACTATCACATATCTATCAGTACTATATTCAATTTTCCCTTCAATAAACCCAATCATGATTTAATCTTACCTCCTATTTAGCCCAAAATCAATTAAAACCTTGCTAAAAATAATTATCTCTGCTAATATCAAATCAATATGCCGATTACTAAATCAGCAAAAAAAGCATTACGACAAAACAAAAGACGGAGACAAAGAAATCTTCGTCAGCTTAATGCTATGCGAGAAATTATTAAGAAAATTAGAAAACTAGTAGACGAAAACAAAAAAGCCGCCGAAGGCGAGCCTCGCCAAGGGCGGGAAGAAGCCTTGAAACTCCTACCTCAAGCTTATAAAGTAATCGATAAGACTGCTAAAATCGGAGTAATCAAGAGAAATAATGCTGCTCGCAAAAAATCAAGATTAACCAAGCTGATCTCTAGAGGCTCGTCAGAAACAGCTCCAAAGCAGAGTTAATATCGGTTTTCCCCGTCTTTGCTCTCAAATCTATTGTCATTAATTGATAATAGATTTTTTTTAACTCATCCCATGTGAAATTTCTGACCTGTTGAAGTGATTTTTTGATTACAAAAGGATGTAATTTTAATTTAGTTATTGGCGTTGACTTAACAAGTAAAAGGTTTCTTAACTGATAAACAATCATTGATAAGATATAAAACTCGTCAGCGCCTCTTTCTAAGTGTTGGTTAAATAATTTCAATGCCTTTGCCTTATTTTTATAACCCATGGCATCAATCAATTCAAAAATATTTAAATCAATTTCCGGCTTGACTAAAAGTTCAACGTCATTAAGTTTTATTGCATTACTATAATTCAATAATTTATCAATTTCATTTTTCATTCGCCACAAATCATTGCCAATACATTCTATTAACTTTTCTATTGCCGAGCTGTCGACTCTTCCTTTTTGTTCATTAATATAATCTCTTATCCATTTTCTCAATTGATTCCCTTCCAATAATTTAAATTCCTGAAATTTAGCTTTGGTTTTTAAATATTCAAAAAATTCATTTTTGGCATCTTTTTCGTCAGTCCAGAAAATAATTGTCGTATTTGGATCTTTCTCTATATTTTTATTTCTTAACAAGTCCAAAATATTTTTTTGCATCTCTTCTGGCGCAGAAAGAATGCTTTCTATAACAATTAATTTCTGTTCATTAAACATTGAAACCGTGTTCGCTATCTGTCTAATCTGTTCGAAAATCTCTAACTCATTTTCCTTAGCATCGATTCTCACAAAATTAAACCAGTTCAAGCTGGCTTTTTCCCGTTCTTCGATAATCTTTTTTAATTCGTCTCTCGATCTATATGTATCTTGTCCGTATAAAAATATTAGCATATTTAAAAAATCTCCCACTTATTCTCCTGCCCTTGTTCTGAAACTTCTATCCAAATTTTCCCGGGTATAAATTTAATTTCTTCTCCGTTTTTATCTAAAAATTGTAGCTTTGACTTGAAATAACTACCTTCTTTTTTCCAATTCCCTTTAATTTCTTCGCCATTTTGATAAATAATTGCCTCGCCTTCGCCTTCAACATCAACTTCGTTATAATTTGGCGGTTCAATCATTCTTGATTCTGCTTTCATTATTATAACTACGCTTGCTTTCACTTGATTTCCGCTATTTTTATCAATTTCTCTTTGATTATCTCTCCACCTACGATAAACATTCTCTTCCGGGTCATAATCATAATAAACTCGGTAATGATTTCCGTAACCGATGATTAAACGCCCCTTTTGTCCGCCATCTGGCGGATTTAAGTTATCAAGATGCGAATACCCGGAAAATTTGTTGTCCATTCGGTAGCCAAGTTTTTGAGCTGCATTTAACAATCTGTCCATTGAAGTAAATCCATTATGGGGCTCGATAATGCCCGATTTTCTGAAAAATGAGTTATATGTATTTATCATCGCATCAAGATTATTTATAATTCCCGTATCTAATTTATCCAAGGCAAAATGAGAGCCGCCCCAATGCGCGTAAATCGCATCAAAACCCAACGCTAATGGAATAAAATCGTGGCGCGCACTACGAACCGAGCCAATTTCTTCCGGAGAACCGCATTGAAAAACCGCCATCATTCTAGTAATGCTGCCGGTAATTACCGGCATTTCGATTACTAAATCAGCTTCGGCAATTCCTGACAAGGGACGAGTTATCGGGTCTTCGGCCAGCATTATCGCAATCGGCCGGCGGTTATAATTTTCACATTTTTCACCAGTAATCGTACTAACTCCATTGTCTTGCTTGGAATTTTCTTCTGTATTTTCGCCAGAATTGCTGATTTCTATATTTCTATTTCCGAATTTCCAAAATAAAGCTCCGCCAATGGCCAAAATAACTATAATTATCAAAATGAAATAAATTTTTTTCTTTTTTCTCATAACTTTTGACAACTCGGCCTGCTCGCCATCAGCTGCGCTTCAGGCGCTGGCAGGCGGGGCAAAAATATGTTCCTCTACTGCCCAAACTTATTCTTTCCACTTTTCCTCCACAATTAAAACATGGTTCTCCTTCCCGATCATAAACTTTGTGATATTTTACATATTCTCCTGGCTTTCCTGAAACCTGTACGTATTGGTCCACCGAAGAACCACCGTAATGTATTGCTTCCAATAATACATCTTTTATTTCTTTAAACAATAATTCTTTTTCTTTTTCGGAAAGCGAGTTTGTCGGTCTTTGCGGATGAATTTTTGCGCGAAACAATGCTTCGTTGGCATACAGATTTCCGATGCCGGAGATAAATTTCTGGTCCATGATTGAAACTTTAATCTTTGTTTTTTTACTTGCCAACATTTCTTTGAATTTTTCCGCATCAATATCAAATGGTTCTGGTCCTAATTCCTTGATAAACTTTAATTTCTGCCAATCGTCCACAATTCTTAATTCGCCAAAAAGACGGCTATCGTTAAAATCCAATAATGTATTATCGAAAAATCTAAAACTGACTCTGGATATTTTTCCCGGATTCACCCCGCCACCACGTTTTTGGTGGCTGGGGTAAATCAGCTGACCAGTCATTTTCAGGTGGATGGTCAGAAATTTTCCTGAAGATAATTCAAAAATCAATAGTTTTCCTTTTCTGATTATTTTTTTAATCGCTACATTTTTCAAATTCGCGACAAATTTTTCCTTTTTCGGCTCTCTGATTACTTTCGCGTTATTTATAACCACTGCGGTGATTCTTTTATCCAAAATAACCGCTTCTAATTCTCTTTTAATTGTTTCCACTTCCGGTAATTCGGGCATGAATTTAGAATAAATTAGTCTGTTCGGCTTTTTTCTCTAGTTCAATTACTTGACCGGGCAATCTTTTGATTAGGGTCTGAAAATTCAATTGATTAAATAATTCTTTAACTTTATCTATGTTGATATTTTTTTGCCAATCTAATTCTTTCAAACTAATCTTAATCGGCACTTTTTGGTGGATTGTGACCAATCTCTTGCTGAAAAACGCCATTCGTTTATTGGTTTTCAGTTTTTCCACCACCGACTCGCTTAAGGAAGGACTGTCGATAATTTGCTTTTCTGTAAGTTTATCCAGTTTTTTATATAAATTTTCCAACGTGCCGAATTCTTTAAGCAGATTACACGCTCCTTTTTCTCCAATTCCTTTAACTCCAGGAATATTATCCGATGGGTCGCCTCTTAATGCTTTGTAATCAATCATTTGCTCTGGTTTTAGCCCATATCTTTCTTTGACTTCTTTCTCACCATAAATTACTGTGTCGCTTAATCCTCTTTTCATGGTATAAATCTTAATTTTATTGTTGACCAATTGTAAGGTATCCAAATCTCCGGTAATAATCATAGTCTCTACTCCTTCTCTGGTAAATTTTTTCGCCAATGTGCCGATTACATCATCCGCCTCAAATCCTTCTTTTTCTAAAATCGGAATAGAAAAAGCTTGAAGAATTTCTTTTGCCCGCGGAATTTGTTCGTAAAGCTCGTCCGGCGCCTTTGGTCTTTTGGCTTTATATTGGTCATATTCAATATGACGAAAAGTCGGAGCAGCCAAATCAAAAGCAGCAGCAATATAATCGGGTTTCAATTCATTGATTACTCTTAATAGAATCGAAGAAAAACCATAAACAGCATTAACTAACTCGCCGCTTCTGGTAGTTAAGGGCGGCAAAGCGTGAAAACTGCGGTGAATTAAGGCATTAGAATCAATTAAAACCAGTTTTTTCATATAAGTTTTATTTCTCGTTTGGTAAAACTGATTATTTTAAACTTTATCCAAATAGTTCCTTTGGGTAAAATTCTTTTTATTTTTTCTGCCCATTCAATCATAATGATATTTTGGGGATTGGAAATAATTTCTTTAAAGTCCAAATCTAAAATATCTCTTGAATTATTTATCCGATAGCAATCAATGTGGTAAAAATCCTTGTATCTCTTCATTAAAACAAAAGTAGGACTGGTTAGCCGGCCTTTTATTTTTAGACCTCTCGCAAAAGACTGAATAAAGGTAGTCTTTCCGGCTCCCAATTCACCGACCAAGCCAAAAATTAAAGCTTTTTTAATCTTTGATTTAGATTTTACAATTTCTTTGGCTAAAATTTTAGCTAATTTTTCAGTTTCTTTTTGATTTCTAAGCAAAAATCTTTCCATTGTCTTTATCTTATCAGTTTTTAAACCATAAAAAAAGCCTCTAATCTTGCCAAATATACTATTTTAGAGTAAGATAAGGGCATGGTTCAAAAAGACCAGGACAAAAAAAGAAAAACAGAAGTAAAAATCCACCAAATTCAAAGAGAGGCCGAAGAAACCAGGGCTAAAAACCTAGCTTCCGAGCTAGGTTTTCCTTATATTGATTTAAGAATCACGCCTATTGATGATGAGGCCCTGGCTTTAATCACTAAAGAAGAGGCTCAAAAAGCTCAAATGGCTATAATTCAAAAAAGACAAAGAGAGATTTATGTAGTCGTGGCGGACCCTCGATTAAAACAAGCCAAAACTCTGATAGAAAAACTAGAGAAAGAAGAATATGGGGTTAAAACTTCTATTACTTCGGAAAGTAATCTTGAAAAGGCTTGGCAAAGATACGAGTTTGTAAGACAAAAAGAAAAAATAACCAAAACAACGGAAATCGATGTTAAAGAATTAACCCAAATTCAGAGAGAAGTAATTACAATTGACGATTTAAAAGAAAAAATATCCGATCCTAGTCTTAACACCACTCAACTTTTAAATACGATAATGGGATCGGCATTAAAATTAGAAGCCTCAGACGTTCATACCGAAAATGAGTCCGAAGAAAAAGTAAGATTAAGATTAAGAATTGACGGCATTCTTCAAGACGCGGGGTCTATTCCATTCCCGAACTATCAGCTTTTCCTTTCTCGAATTAAAATCCTCTCTAGCCTTAGAATAAATGTTCACGATATTCCTCAAGACGGAAGATTTAGCATTGAAGTAGATAGCTCAGATATAGAAGTAAGAACATCGATTATCCCGGCTGAATATGGAGAAAACATTGTTTTGAGAATTTTAGATCCGAAAACCGTGGGATTAAAATTGGAGGACCTGGGAATTCAAGAATACGACTTCAAAACCATTGAAGACCAATTAAAAAAACCAAACGGCATGATCGTTACCACGGGACCAACTGGGGCCGGAAAAACCACTCTTCTTTATGCTTTTCTGAAAAAGGTTAACACTCCGGAACTTAAAATTATTACCTTAGAAGATCCAATCGAATATCATCTTCCGGGCATAGAACAAACCCAGGTTTCAAGCGGCAAGACCTATACCTTTGCCGGCGGCTTACGTTCAATTTTAAGACAAGACCCGGACATGATATTGGTTGGAGAAATTAGAGATAATGAAACCGCCGAAACAGCTATTCACGCTGCTCTAACTGGTCATTTGGTATTTTCTACTCTTCACACTAATGACGCGGCTGGAGCGATCCCACGATTGGTTGATATGAAAGTTAATCCTACCCTTATTCCGCCAGCTATAAATTTGGTTATTGCCCAAAGATTGGTCAGACGACTTTGCCCAAAGTGTTCGAAAGAAATTAAACCAGACAAGATAACTTTTGAAAAAATAAAAAACGGGCTAAAAGATTTGCCCGAAAGAGTAAAAAAACCGAATTTAGATAATATCACCATTAAAGAAGTATCAATAGAGGGTTGTATTTATTGTAATTTTACTGGCTACAAAGGAAGAATCGGAATGTTTGAGTTGTTTGTTATTGATGATGCCATGGAAAAAACTATTTTGAAAACCCCATCATTTGTAGAAATCAAAGAAACCGCAATTAAGGCCGGGATGGTGACCATGAAACAAGACGGCTTATTAAAAGTATTGGCTAAAGTTACCACAATGGATGAGATTGAAAGGGTGTTGGGAGAATAAAAAATCCTTCCCAGTAATCTGCAGGCAAATAAACTTTGGCTTAGGAACCAAAAGTGCGGAAAATTTCCGAGGAATGGTTCAGTAGGACCTCAACAAGGAGGGGACCAAACCATCCAAAACTAAGAAATAGTCCAAAGGGTAATTTTTAATAAATTATGGTTACCCTTATTGCCTGCAGGTTACTGAAAAGGATTGAATGAGAACAAAAATTAGGGGATTTTAACCCTCCTAATTTCTTTACCTCCATTATAGCAGATTATCCAAGCATTGTCAAGTCTTTTACTTATTTATGTACACGAATCCCAAAGAACAGAATGAAGACCAGATACTAGACAGAACCTTAAGGCCATTGAGCTTTGAGGAATATTTTGGTCAGGAAAAAATTAAGAAAAATCTAAAAATATTACTGGAAGCAGCCAAGCAACGCGCTGAAGCAGTTGAACATATCTTACTTTATGGCGGAAGCGGCTTAGGAAAAACCACCTTGGCTCATATTATTGCTAAAGAACTGGGTTCGAATATCAAAATTACCTCTGGTCCAGCCATCGAAAAAATCGGCGACTTGGCCTCTATTCTAACTAATCTAGAAAAAGGCGATATTTTATTTATTGACGAGGCTCATCGACTCAATAAATTGATTGAAGAATATCTTTATCCGGCTATGGAAGAATATTGTCTAGATATTATTATTGGTAAGGGGCCTTCGGCTCGCAGCATTCAGCTGGAATTACCCCAATTTACTTTAATTGCCGCTACCACCAGAGCCAGTTTATTGTCTTCCCCCTTAAGAAATCGCTTTGGAGCTACTTATCATCTCGATTTTTACGAACATGAAGATATTGAAAATATTTTAAAGCGCTCAAGTAAGATTTTACAAATTCAGGCCGAACCAGAAGGAATAACTGAAATTGCCAAAAGAGCGAGAAGAACGCCGCGGGTAGCTAATCGTTTATTAAAACGCGTTCGTGACTATGCCCAGGTTCATAGACAAGGTAAGATCAGTAAAAAAATTGCTCAAGAAGCCTTGGCAATGTTAGAAATTGATGAACTGGGCCTGGAGCCCGTAGATAGATTAATTATATCAACAATAATTGAAAAATTCAAAGGGGGGCCAGTAGGACTGGAAACCTTAGCCGCAGCCACTTTTGAAGACAAGGATACGATTTGCGATATTTACGAACCCTATCTGATGCAACTTGGATTTTTGGCCCGCACGCCTCAGGGCAGGGCCGCGACTCATTTAGCTTATCAACACCTCGGACTTCGCCATCCCGAAGAAAATCAGAAAAAATTAATAGAATAATATTTAACAAAAGAGCTGGGAGGGCTCTTTTAAAAAATATGAAAAATATATTTTTTATAACGACTTTTCTTGTCGTTTTTATTTTCGTTCCGAGAACTGCTTTCGGAGCCGTGGCTATCAATGAAGTAGCTTGGATGGGAACAAATATTTCAGCCAACGATGAATGGATTGAATTGTATAATAATGGCGCTGAAGCAGTGAATTTGACTGGGTGGTTATTAGAGGCGACGGATGACACGCCAACCATAAATTTAACCGGCATCATATCCGCAAATGGATATTTTTTATTGGAAAGAACCGATGATAGTACCATCCCCGATATCACGGCTGACCAGATTTATACTGGCGCATTGGGGAATACCGGCGAATATTTAAAATTAAAAGATAATACGAATAATGTAGTTGATGATTTAGATTTTACAGATGGCTGGCCAGCCGGAGACAATTCCACCAAGCAAACAATGGAAAAAACAATTAGTGGCTGGCAAACTAGTTTAAATTCAGGGGGCACGCCAAAAGCCCAAAATAGCAACGGGACAACCGAAGAGCTGGAAACAACCGAAAAACCCAAAACTCCGACAGTTTCTACGAGTACTAATCCGCCAATTGCTGAGGCTGGAGATAATATTATTGCTTTCATTAATCAGGAAATTAAATTCGATGGAACCAAATCAACTGACCCAGACGGTGATGAATTATCCTATTCTTGGAATATGGGTGATGGTAAATTAATCGAAAAGCCATCTTTTACATATAAATATAATTATCCAGGCACCTATTTGGTTACCCTAATGGTTTATGATGGAAGATATTATGTTTCTGACACGATAACAGTAAAAATACAATCTGGTCAAATAACCATCAATGAATTTTTGCCTAACCCATCCGGCAAGGACGAGGAAGAAGAATGGATAGAAATTTATAACGATTCTGATTCTATTGTCGATATTTCTAACTGGCGATTAGATGATGAGGCAAGCGGTAGCGAGCCGTTTATTTTCCCAAAAAATACTTTAATTGCCCCGAAGAGCTATATTGTTTTTACACGCCAGATTACTGAAATTGCCTTAAACAATGATAAAGACAGCGTTAGATTGCTTTTGCCAGAGGGAGCGGTTTTCCAGGAAATAAATTATGAAAAACCGCCACAAGGAGAATCATCGGCTAAAACCGGAGAAGGATTCGTTTGGAATATTCCTACCCCAGGAACAACCAATATTGCCGGTATGGTTATCAATGAAAGTAAAAATATAAATTATCAAGTAAGTATTAAGCCGGAAATCGTCAAAGAATCGTCTCAAGATTATGCCTGGCTTTACCAAAATACAGATAAAAAACAAATTGAAGGCGGCTATACAACCATCGAACCCGTCTCTAATGCAACGAACATTGAATCTCCGACAAGTAATTTGGCTGCAATTAAGGAAATGACAAACTCAAAACAATCAACTAATCTGGTTTTAATCATTGGTCTCGTTGTTCTGTTTGGCTTTATTATCGGTTTAATTTTGGTAAAATTTCGCAAAAAATACCAACAACCAAATGTTTTTAGATGATTTTATTGACTTTAATTATTCTTTTTGTAAAAATTTAGATATATGTCGGGACACTCAAAATGGGCGAACATAAAAACTCGCAAAGAGGCCATGGACAAAAAGAAGGGCAAGGTTTTTAGTAAAATGGCCAAAATTATTGAAATTGCCGCTCGAAAAGGCGGGGATCCGGGAATGAATCCGACCCTTCGCTTAACCATTGAAAATGCCCGGTCAGTCAATATGCCCAATGACAATATTGAGCGGGCGATTAAAAAAGGAACTGGCGAAGATAAAGAAGGCGGGCAATTGGAAGAAATGACCTATGAAGCCTACGGACCCAACGGTACTCCCTTAATTATTGAAGTGATAACCGACAACAAAAACCGCACCATATCGGAAATAAAACACATTTTAAACGAGCATGGCGGGAAATTGGCGGAAACCGGCGGCGTGAGATATCTTTTTGACAGAACGGAAGGAGAATGGAAGCCAAAATACTCAATTGATATTACGGACGAAAATCTTAAGCAACAATTGGAAAAACTTTTTGGAGAATTGGACGATAACGATGACGTTAATGAGATTTACTCTAATGTAAATTTATGATTATATTGGGAATTGACCCCGGAACAGCAATAACTGGTTTCGGGGTTTTAAAAAAAATCGGAGAACATGAATTAAAGCTTATCGATTACGGGTGCATAAAGACGCCCAGCGATTTGTCCACGGCAGAAAGATTGGCTCTTTTAAACAAAGAATTGAGTTCACTGCTTAAAAAACAAAAACCCGACATAGCGGCAATAGAAGATATCTTCTTTTTCAAAAACTTAAAAACCGCAATTAAGGTAAGCCAGGCAAGGGGAGTAATTTTATTCACGATTGCCCAAACAAAAATCCCTATTTACGAATATACGCCCCTTCAAATCAAGCAAGCGGTGGCCTGTTACGGTCGAGCTGAAAAAAGTCAGGTGCAAAAAATGGTTAAAAGATTGCTCAATTTGAAGGAAATCCCCAAGCCAGACGACGCCAGTGATGCCTTGGCTACGGCTATCTGCTGTGCCAACACTATCAGGCCTTGTTGATAAAAGTATTGACAAGGCTTTTTTTATGAATATAATGGCCTTATAACTCTAAAAGAGGGTAAAAGGTCGATTTGAGAAAAAAGACCAATAGCCACTAACAAGTAAACATTTTAAAAATTATGATATCTACGATGCTTAAAGATCTTTCTCGTCCTCTTTTTATTGAAGACGAAGAAGAAACGGGAGAAAAAACGGAAGAAGAAACGCCCGAAGAAGAAAAAGAAGACGAAGACGATGAAACGGAAAAAGAGGAAGAGCCGGAAGAAACCGAAGAATCGGAAGAGGAAGAGGAAGATACAGAGGAAGAAGAAATAGAGTAAATGATAAAAAACTAAAACCCCGCGACTGCGGGGTTTTAGAGTTGTCAGATTTATTATACTAATTTAATAAATTTCCTTTTCCCTGCTTGTATTATAATTCCTTTTTTAATATTGATTTTCACTCTCCAGTCTTTTACGGTCGACTTATCAATCTTTATTGCTCCCTGCTCAACCAATCTTTTAGCTTCTGATTTTGAAGAAGCCAAGCCAGTTTTAAACAGTAAATCTAAAATATTTAAGTTTTTAACGCCCAGTTTATAGCTCTTAACTTCTGACGGTGTCCCCCTTTCTTTAAAAACTCGGTTAAATTCTTTTTCTGCTTTTTGTGCTACGACTTTATTGTGATGAATGGCAACAATTTCTCGCGCCAACCTGGCTTTATCGTCACGAGGATTGTTTTTCTTTTTCTTGATTTGATTAACCTCCTCTATCGATAAGTCGGTGCACAATTCAAATCCCGGAAAGATTAAAGAATCGGGCCAAGACATAATTTTTCCATACATCTCGTTCGGTTTCTCATCCAAGTTTATCATATTCCCTTCGGTTTTACCCATTTTCTTACCTAATGGATCCATTAATAGTTTTGTGGTTAAGACAAATTTTTCTTTATTTTTAAGAACCTTCATTAAATCTCTACCGCAAAGCATATTGAATGTCTGATCATTGCCGCCAACTTCTAAATCAACATCCATTGCCACGCTATCATAAGCTTGAGTAAGCGGGTAAAGAAATTCATGTAAATAAATCGGTCTGTCTTTTTTTAATCTTTCCTGAAACATGTCTCTGATTATCATTTGCTGAACCGTAAAATTGGAGGCTAATTCTATCAATTCAACAAACGTCAATTTGTCGTTCCATTGACTGTTATACATTATTTTAGCGGGGTTTTCTCCGGAAAATCTTAAAATCTTACTGGCTAAATTTTTATAATTTTTAGCATTTTTAAGAATTTCTTTTCTGGTTATCTTTTTTCTTGCGGCGGATTTATCAGTCGGGTCACCAATCATGGTCGTAAAATCGCCAATAAGCATAATTACTTCATGGCCCAATTTTTGAAACTGGGCTAATTTCCTAAACTGAACAGCGCTACCAATGTGCAGATTAGGCGAGGTAGGGTCAAAGCCGCAATAAAGCTTAATCCTTGTGCCGGATTTCAAAGTTTTTTCCAAGGCTTCTTTGCTCGGATAAATTTTTTCCACTCCTTTTTCCAAGACTTCTTTTATTTTATTTGTATCCGCGATAATCTTACTCATAATTTCACTTTACTATAAATTCCCGGAATAAACAATATTGTCATAAGTAGTTTATTATTTTATGATTAAATTATAATGCCTCAAATTACTTCCTATCATAAAGGACAATCAAATAATTTCTGGAATAAACTTAAACTTTTTTGGTTTCGTAAAAAAGATAAAACAAGCCGAGGCAGAAAGATTTTGAAAAAAATCTTGGTTTTTTTTATTTGGATTTTGGCTCTCTCTATTATGGGCATCCTTATTGTTTTTGCTTATTTCGCCAAAGATCTGCCAAACCCGGAAGAACTGACTGGTCGACAGGTAATAGAGTCAACGAAAATTTATGACCGAACCGGGAAAACTCTTTTATATGATGTTCATGGAGAAGAGAAAAGAACCGTTGTTTCTTTTGAAGAAATCCCCCGGAATGTAAAAAACGCTACTATTGTTGTTGAAGACGCCAATTTTTATCACCATTTTGGAATTGATTTTAAAGGAATATTAAGAGCCTTTATATACAACTTACAAGGCAAAAAAACAACTCAAGGGGGCTCGACTATTACTCAACAGTTCATCAAAAGCACCATTCTCACGCCAGAAAAAACATACGCAAGAAAAATAAAAGAAGCGATCCTGGCTATCGAATTAGAAATAAAATACTCCAAAGATGAAATTTTAAATTTTTATCTAAACCAGATTCCTTACGGTTCTAATGCTTATGGCATAGAGGCAGCGGCTCAAACTTTCTTCAATAAAAAAGCGATGGATCTCAGTTTGGCTGAAAGCTCTCTTTTGGCTGCCTTAACCCAAGCCCCAAGCTATTATTCGCCTCATGGTTCTCATCTCAATGAATTAAAGGCTCGCCAGGAATACGTTTTAGAAAGAATGTATAAATTTGGCTATATAACCGAGCAAGAGCTAAAAATTGCCAAACAAGAAGAATTAGGATTTACCCAAACAAAAGAAGGATTTGAGGCTCCTCATTTTGTAATGTATATTAAAGAATATTTAGAAGAAAAATACGGAAAAGAATATATAGAAAAAGCCGGTTTAAAAGTCTACACAACTCTTGATTGGGATCTCCAGCAAATTGCTGAAAAGGTCTTGGCCGACCAGGTAAAGAAAAATGCTAAAAATTATAATGCTAATAATGCGGCTTTAGCGGCGATTGACCCAAAAACAGGACAGATCTTGGCAATGGTTGGCTCCCGAGATTATTTTGGTGAAGTCTATCCCAAAAACTGTAAACAAGGAAAAAGCTGTCTTTTTGAACCAAATGTTAATGTGACAATTAGACCGCGCCAACCAGGCTCTTCCTTTAAGCCGTTCGCCTATGCGAGGGCGCTTCAAAAAGGATTTACCCCCGATACTGTGGTTTTCGATTTGGAAACAGAATTTGCGGTTGAGGGAGCAGAAAGCTATAAGCCGAATAACTACGACAGCAAATTTAGAGGACCGGTAACCTTCCGTCAAGCCTTGGCCCAATCATTAAACGTTCCGTCGGTTCAGGTCTTGTATTTGGCCGGACTGAACGAAACACTGAACCTTGCTCAAGACATGGGAATAGAAACTCTAAAAGACAGGTCTCGCTACGGACTTTCCCTCGTTCTCGGAGGAGGAGAAGTAAAGCTATTAGAAGAAACTGCTGCCTTCGGAGTTTTTGCCAATGAAGGAATACGAAATCCGACTGTACCAATAATTAAAATTGAAGACAGTAAAGGAAATATAATCGAAGAATACACCAAGAAGCCAAAAAAAGTTATGGAATCACAGATAGCTCGCCTTATTTCTGACATCCTCTCAGATGAAGAAATGCGAGCGCCTATATTCGGTTCTCGTTCCAATCTTTACATCGAAGGATTGCCGGTAGCAGCTAAAACAGGAACTACTCAAGAATATCGCGACGGCTGGACAATCGGATATACTCCTTCTTTAGTGGTGGGCGTGTGGGCCGGAAACAACGATAATACGCCAATGAATAAAGAGCCGGGATTAGTTATTGCTGCCCCGATCTGGAATCAATTCCTAAAACAGGCCTATGAATTCAAAGCTCAAAGCTCAAAGCTCAAAGCTCAAAATCCTGAAAACGAATTCACATTGTCAGAAGAGCCCGAAAATTTTACTGAGCCCGAATTAGTTGTTGCCAATAAAGATATTTTAAATGGCAAATTCGCCACAGAATATAAGGTTGAAATAGATAGAATATCCGGTAAATTAGCCACGAACCTAACCCCACCAGATTTAATCGAAGAAAAAATTTATCCTCAGGTTCATTGTATTTTATATTATTTAAATAAAGACAATCCCCAAGGAGAAGAAAACGGAAGAGAAGATTCCCAGTTCAATAATTGGGAAAGACCGGTTCTTGAATGGGTGAATTCACTCGGGGCAGGTGTTTTTTATAACCAACAACCGCCCCAAGAATACGATAATATTCACACGCCGGAAAATCAGCCTTATGTCTCAATATTGTCTCCTATTAATTTTCAAGATATTAATGTAAATGAAGCCAATATAAAAATTGAAGCCGAGGCGAATGCTCGGCTTGGTATAGAAAAAGTAGAGTTTTTATTCGACGATGAATTGATGAGTATAAAATATTCAAGGCCTTATTCTATATACTATCAGATCCCACAGATAATCACTGAGGGAGTCCATTTTATAGAGGTAAAGGCCTTTGATATCGTCGGGAACTATTCTTCGAAAAAAATTGAAATAAACTTATTTAATTTTAATTATTAATTTATTAACTATCTTTTTATTTAAACGGTCATTAATTCTTTCTATTATTTCTTCCTGATTCAAAAATATTTCGTTAGCAATAACAGGATTAGGACATTTGATATATAAATTTTTATCTTTATAAAAAAACACCTCGGCATCAGGGGTGTTTTTCTTTAGTATTTTTTCCGACTCTTTATAAATTGTAATTTCGTCTAAATTTTTTCCTTCTTTTAGACCTTTTATTACCCTGGGAATAATTTGCTTAATGTGGAACATTTTATAACTTAATAGGCATGATGACATAATTAAAACTGTCATCTCCTTCCGGCTTGATTATTCCCGGACTGGTCTCTCCGTTAAAACCAATAAAAACTCTTTTGGTGTTTATACTATTCAGACCGTCTAATAAATATTTGTGATTAAATATAATTTCTAAGTCCTTGCCTTTTACCTCAGCTTGAAGATCTGATAAATTTTCACCTAATTCTATATCCTGAGAAAAAATACTAATTAAGGATTTTTTACTATCAATTTTTAATCTTATATCGTTTATTTTACTACTAAAAAAACTACTTAATTTAATGGCCTTAACCAATTCTTCTTTGTTTATTAAAATATTTGTCTCGAATTGCTTAGACATTAATTGCTGATAGTTTGGATAGCTTCCTTCTATTAATTTTGAAATTATCTGAATTTTTGAAAAGTTAAATAAAATTTGATTATTTTCAATACTGATTTTTACTAAACCCTCCTCATCTTTTTCTAAATTAGATAAAATCCTAATCAACTCTTGAATGGTTTTTCCCGGAACAATCACCGAACCCTGATTATTTTTATTTATTTTATTATCTTTTAAATAAATAATTTTCTCGCCTAATCTAAAGCTGTCAGTGGCAACAATTTTAATTTCTTTATCGGATGAAAAATTAAAAAATACACCAGTAATTTCAGGCCTAATATCAGAAAACGAGGTAAAATTAATTACTTGTTCCAGTGCGTTTTTTAATGTTAAATAATTAACCTCTAGGGTTGGTTCGTTTTTTATTTTAGGAATAATAGGAAAATCCTTAATATCTAGTCCTTTAATATTTGATTTAAAATTATCGCATTTTAAATAAATTATATTATTTTTTATACTTATCTCTATTTTTTTATTTGGTAAGTTATTTATAAAATTAACGAGTATTCGCGCAGGAACGGTAATTCCTCCTTCTTTTTCTGTTTTACAAATAATATAGTTAGTTATGGCTATTTCTAGGTCTGTTGTTGATAATTTAAGTTGTTTTTTATCTGTAATTAATAAAATATTATTTAAAATAGGAAGGGTTAAATTTTTTCCAATAATATTTTGAACTACATTTAATCCGTTTTTTAAATTTTCTTGAAGGCAAATTATTTTCATATTAATAATTTTAATTTATATTATTTAAACTTTATTTATTATTAATAGGCAATTAAAATCTGGGGAAAAGCACTAAATTGAATTCATTTTTAATTTAATTTTATGTGGATAAGCTCGGGAGATTTTTAGTATAATATGTTTTTAATTTTATTAATAAAATTTCGGCCTTTAATTTTATTAACAAGATATCAGCTTAAATATTAATAATTAAATTAACAGTTTATTAAACAATATTATTATATAGTCTTTCTTTAATTAAATTTAATTCTTGTTCTAATGTCTCGTCATTTTCTAATTCTTTTCCTATTTTTTCGCAAGCATAAATTACAGTAGTATGATCTCTGTCTCCTAGTCTGGTTCCAATAGATGGGTAGGAATTTTTTAACTCCTCTCGCATTAAATACATAACTATTTGCCTTGGTTTAACTATCTCTTTTTTTCTGCTTCGATTTATTAGGTCGCTGACATTAATATCATAAAAACTGGCCACGACTTCGGCAATTTTTTTATAATTGGTTCTTTTTTGGGGATTAGAAATAAGCGTTTTAAGGATTTTAGTTAATTGTTTTTGATTTGGGATAATGTTATTTAATTTAATAAATGCAAAAACCCGGTTTAGGGCCCCCTCTAATTCTCTAATATTTTTTTGAATATTTATGGCGATATAACTAAGTGTTTCGTCACTTATGTTTATGTTTAGATCTTGAGCCTTTTTCTTTAAAATTACTAATCTTGTTTCAAAATCCGGCCGGCCAATATCGGCCATCATTCCTCCTTCAAATCTGGAGCGCAATCTTTCCTCCAGCGTTGGAATGGCCTTTGGCGCTCTGTCGCTGCTGAGAATAATTTGTTTATTTTTTTCATAAAGACCATTAAATATATGAAAGAATATTTCTTGGGTTTTTTCTTTACCGGCTAAAAATTGTATATCATCAATAATTAAAACATCAAATTTTCGATAATCATCCTTAAATTTTTCAATGGTCTGATTTGATATAGAAGAGATTAAATCCGCACAAAATCTTTCCGATGGTAAATAGATTACATTTTTATCATTATAAGTTTTAATCACCTCATTGCCAATTGCTTGAATTAAATGAGTTTTGCCGACTCCTACGCCCCCGTAAATAAATAATGGATTATAAATTTTCCCAAGGTCTTTGATTACCGATTGAGACGCGGCGTAAGCCAGTTCATTAAAAGAGGCAACCACAAAAGAACCAAAATCATAACGGGAATTAAGATTTGTTTTTTCATCCTTTTTAAACTCCCGAATGTCTAATTGTTCCTTTAAGTCTAAATTTATTTTCTCTTTTTTAGGCCTTGCCTTTTGTCTGGTTTTTACCTGATGTTCAGGGGATGAAGAAATAATATAATTCACATTTTTTATATATCCAATAGAATTCCGCAAAGCTTTTAAAACGAGTTTATTGTATTTATTTTCCAACCACTCTTTGGCAAAGCCATTAGGTACGCCAACTATAATTTTCCCGTCTTTATTCGAAATAATGTTGGTGTTTTTAAACCAAGTAATAAAATTCGCCCTCGAAACAGAAAGCTCTATCTCTCCTAAGGTAATTTGCCAGATTTCCTGGTTAGTCATATGTTAGTATTTTATCACAAAGAATTTTAATAAAAAACCCAGTCAATAATCAATTTTGTTAATAATCTGTGTATCATTTGTGGAAACATCGAATTTTTAGCATAATGTTTGACCCTTAATTTATTTATTGTTAATCTTTAAATATATTAATAAGCTTAACTTAAAATTATATGAAGATTCAAGGGCTTACCTATAGACCCAAAAAAAGAAAGAGGAAAAGAACACACGGATTTTTAAAAAGAATGAGGACTAAGGATGGAAGAAGAGTTTTGTCTCGACGAAGAAGAAAAAAAAGAAGAAAATTAAGTGTTTAAAATGAAAGCTCGCCAAAATCGCCTGAAAGGGGCGGATTTTGATAATCTTTTTAAAAAGGGAAAAACAACCAGCGGCGACTTTATTCTTTTAAAATTTAAAAGGAATAATTTAAAAATTAACCGCTTCGGGTTTATCGTAGGCCTGAAAACGTCCAAAAAAGCCACCGAAAGAAACAAAAGAAGAAGACAGTTGAAAGAAATAGCGAAAAGTAATCTGATTAATTTAAAACCAGGATTTGATATAATTATTTTTTTAAAGCCAGCAACCGTTAAAGAGAAATATCAAAAAACAAAAGAGGAGGTAGAGAAATTATTTAGAAAATCAGGACTTTATAAATGAAATGAAAATAGTAATATTGAATATAATTCGGTTTTATAAAAAAAACATATCCCCGGTTTTTGAATTATTAAGTCCGTATTCTGGCTGTCGTTTTTATCCTTCTTGCTCAGAATATACTTATCAAGCAGTGGAAAAATATGGAGTTTTAAAAGGTCTAATTAAAGGTTTAAAAAGAATTATTAGGTGTCACCCTTTAAGCAGAGGGGGCCATGATCCATGCTAGGAACAATTTTTAACGAAATTTTATACCGCCCAATCTTTAATGGGTTAATTTTTTTATATAATATTATTCCTGGCCATGACTTCGGGATAGCAATTATTTTACTAACGGTTTTAATTAGAATTATTTTATTTCCCTTAGCCTATTATTCGATTAAATCCCGTCAATCTCTTGCCATTATTCAGCCAAAATTAAAAGAAATACAGCAAAAATACAAAACTAAAGAAGAACAAAGCCGAGAATTAATGAAGGCCTATAAAGAACATGGTGTTAATCCTTTCTCTGGTTGTCTTCCTATTTTAATTCAGCTGCCAATTTTATTGGCCTTATATCAGGTATTTATTAAAGTTTTAAAACCGGAGAGCCTTTCAATTCTTTATGGTTTTATTAAAAATCCCATAGAAATCAATCCTCTATTTTTAGGAGTCGTAGATTTATCTGTTCCTAATTATATTTTGGCAGTTTTGGCGGGCATTTCCCAGTTTTTTTATTCTAAATTGACAATAAAATACTCTCCTCAATTGCCTCAAGCTAGCGATAAAAAGGGCGCCGGAGTAGGAATACAAAAAATAATGGGTCGCCAAATGATGTATTTTATGCCAATTTTAACTATTTTCATTGCTCTGAGACTACCGGCCGGCTTATCTTTATACTGGTTTTTAAGCACTCTCTTGGGGCTGGTTCAGGATTATTTCCTGTTAAGAAAAAAGAATTGGTCGCATCCCGATGCAAAATCAGTAGTTTAAAAATTTGATTTATTCCCAAAAATTATGCCTCGTACTGAATTTTCGACTGATCCCGCAGCGCGGGATCAAGATAGCGCGGGGTATGATTAAATGATCAAACAGTTTTATTAAGTATTAATCTGTATAATCTCGACATTTAAAATGTCGAAAATCTAGTACGGGGTATGGAAAAAATAAAAAAAATAATTAATGAAATACTTCAGGCAATGGGAATCGAAGAAGTGGCAATAGATATTAAAAAAGATAATTCTTTAAAAGATAAAGAAACGATATTAATTGAATTAGAGCTTAATCCAAAAGACGCAAAATCTTTTTTAAGCGAAGTCGGTTCTGGCCTAAATGCCCTTCAGCATCTTTTAAGGGTTTTGTCTTTTAAGGATAACCCGGGTCAAACTCTTTTATTATTAGATATAAATAGTTTTAGAAAAGAGAGAGAAAAATTTTTAACCGAATTAGCTCAAAAAGCGGCCCAAAGAGTAAGGAGAACAAAAAATCCGATTTTTCTTGAGCCGATGTCCGCCTATGAAAGAAGGTTCATTCATTTAAGGTTAGCTGAATATCCGGATATAGCTACTGAAAGTATCGGCGAGGAACCCGAGAGAAAAATAGTGGTCAGATTATATCCATGATGAGATATGACCGTAATTAGAAAAATTGCATATAATACTATTTTTGCAGCAGGGGCACGCATAATTGCGGTAGCCCTTTCTTTAGTTAATTTAGGGCTTATCATTCGTTATTTAGGCAAGGAAGGATTTGGTAATTATAGTTTAATTCTGGCCTTTTTATATATCTTTAATATTTTAGCCGATCTAGGTCTTTATTCCTTAATGACCAGAGAAATATCTCGGCCAGGCGTAGATGAGAGAAAAATTGCCAGCAATATTTTTACAATTAGGATTTTTGTTCTTTTGTTGTTTTTGGGTCTGGCTATTGTTTTAATTTGGTTTTTCCCCTATACGTCCCAGGTTAAATTAGGAGTAGTTATTGGTTCTGTCGGCTATTTGTTTTTATCTGCATCACAGGTTTTAATGGGTATTTTTCAAAAATATCTTCGAATAGATAAGGCAGGGCTGGCTGATATTGTTGGTCGCTTAATCCAGTTGGGTTTAGTGATTATTTTTGTTCATTTTAATCTGGGTTTTTTCTCTATTTTAACAGCCTTAATTATTAGCTGTATTGGGAACTTTATTCTTAATTGGGCTTTCGCTCGAAAACATATTTCCATAACTTTAGCTTTTGATTTTGATTTATGGAAAAAATTAATAAAAATAGCCATTCCCATTGCTGCTTCCATTGTTCTTACCTTGATTTATTTTAAATTTGATACTATTTTTCTTTCCCTCGGTTTTATTAATAGGTCGTCAACTAACCCGATTGTTGATGTGGGAATTTATAATGTTGCCTATAAAATTCTTGAAGGTTTAATATTTTTCCCCTCTATGTTTGTTGGCCTGATTATGCCTCTGCTTTCTAAGTTTGCCTTTTCTAGTCCAGACGAATTTAAAAAAATATTCCAAAAAACATTGGATGTTTTGATTATATTTATCATTCCTCTTGTTATCGGGCTTTTGATATTGTCTCTGCCATTAGTGGTTCTAATCGGAGGAGAACAATTTAAAGCTTCGGCGCCAGTATTAAAACTTTTAAGTTTTGCTATTGGCTTGATATTCTTGGGCAATCTCTTTGGTCACAGCATTATTGCTCTAAACAAACAAAAGTCCGGGGCTTGGATATATTTTTCAGGAATGATTTTTAATATAATAACCAATTTAATCTTTATTCCCAGATATTCTTATTTGGGGGCGGCATCAACAACGGTTGCCACCGAATTATTGGTGACAATTTTAATGATTTATCTTATTTATAAAACAATAAATTACTTTCCTCGATTTAATATAGTCAAACCGTTAATAGCGGGGACGCTTATGGTTGGATTTCTTTATTTATTCAAGGGCTGGAATTTGTTTTTGCTGATTGGAGGAGGAATTATTGTTTATTTTGTTGTACTTTATTTAATTAAGGGAGTTAAAAAAGAGGAACTTTCTTTATTGTTAAAGAAAGAAACATGAAACTAATAATCTGGGGAATTTATTTAATTGTTTTCTGCCTACCCTTATATTTAGTACGATTTACTATTTTTAAAGTTCCAACCACGGCGTTGGAATTGTTAATTTATGCTTTGTTTGTTTTATGGTTGATTAAAGGCTTTAAATTTAAAGATTTTAAAAACTTATTCGTTACTCATTATTCGTTGTTTATTGCTATTATATTGATTTTAATTGGTGTTGGTGTGGCCACTTTTTATTCCTGGAATCTAAGAACGAGTTTGGGAATTTTAAAGGCTTGGTTTATAGATCCTTTGCTATTTTTTATCGTGATTGTCTCGGTTATAAAAAACGACGAGCAGATCAAAAAAATTTTTTATAGTTTAATATTTTCCGGCTCTTTTGTCTCGGTAATTTCTTTAGTTTATTTATTTCAAGGGAAATTGGATGCTTCGGGTCGATTGCAGGGAATTTATAACTCCCCAAATTATTTAGCCATGTATCTGGTACCGATTTTAATACTTAATCTCGGATTAGTTATTTGGGCAAAAGATTATTTACCTAAAAGACCTCTCATAGTCCGAGCGGGCATGGTTTCCGACCAAAATATCGGAAGAGCGAGGGCGAGAAAGAGCGCGGCGACTCGCCGGGGCGCCGACGCGTGTCTTTGGGTGAATAATCTTTTGCTAATGGCGGTTTTAGTTTCTACAAAATCCCTCGGCGCTTTTTTAGGTTTAATTTTTGCTATAATTTTTGCAGCTGGACTTTATTTATACAAAAAAAGAAAAATAAGATTAATCTGGACAATTATCGGTTTGGGACTTATTATTCTTTTAATTTTCGTATATTTTAAGCTCAGCTCAATCCAGGGAAGACTTTCTTTCAATTCTCGTTTAGAAATTTGGCAGAACGCTTGGGAAGTTTTTAAAATGTATCCCATTACAGGCATTGGTCCCGGTACTTTTGGTGATTATTTCCCTCCTTATCCCGATTGGGGCGTTCCTCAGCCCCATAATATTTATCTGGCTTTTTTAATTCAGACTGGAATTTTCGGTTTTATTGGTTTTCTCTGGCTCTTGATATGGTTCTTTAAAAATGGTTTTAAATTGGTCACTGGTCATTGGGGCTTGGTCTTTATCATAATGTCTTTAATGGTTTATATTCTCGGCCATGGCTTAATTGACACCACTTATTGGAAGAATGACTTATCAATATTTTTCTGGCTAGTTATTGGATTAACGGCTGTACTAAAAAAGAATCCTGATTAGGATTCTTTTGTTTGTATCATTCAAATGCGATTCTCAAATTAGAATCGCATTTTATAATTTTATCGAATACAGCAACCCATTGACCTTATTTATGAAAAACAGATAATCTTCTTGGGGTGAAAGGAATACCTCATTGGCGTCGTATAATTCTTTTAACTGGGAATCGTCCAATAATTTAATTTTTTCTCCTGTTTCCATGTTTATTTTGTAAAAGTCATCATCGGCAAGGAAAGTTCCTTTATAAAAATCATCAGGCAGAACCTCGGCTTCGTTTAGATTTTTGGGAATAGCGCAATAAATATATCTTAAATCCTGAGCCCAGGCGCATTTTTCCGTAAAGCTGTTTATTCCCGTTGGTTTTTCATTTAAGCCACTTCTGCTTGCGGTATAAATAACAATATTTTTTCCACCCGAGCCTGTTTTGGAGTACATTATTTTACTGCCATCAGAAGACCATTTGCCGCTTAATCCATAAACATTGGAGATGATTTCGTTAAACAATTCATTGTTGGGATTAAGAGAATAAAGAGAGCTCGGAACCAAACCAGATGGTCTTTCTTGAAGATATATTTCCGTACCCTTGGGCCAATAAACCAACAGATCTTTTAATCTTGTTTTCAGAATTATTGAATAACCGGAGCCATCGGGATTGGAGATACTAATAGTATTATCACCGGTTGCTTTATTGTAGTATTGGTAAGCAATCTTTTTTCCGTCAGCCGACCAAGACAGATCCTGGGTATATTTATTCAGGGGAAGAGCCCTGGAAGTGGAAATTTCGTAATAATATTTGGTAACATTTCCCAATCCATCCTGAAAAATGGTGATGGTTTTATCTTTGTTGGGAGACCAAAGAGCATTAATAAGGTTTTCCAGCGCATTACTGGAAACCTGGATTAGATTAGAGCCATCGAAATTCGATTGCCAGATATTGCCATTGGAGCGTACATAATAAATTACCTGGGACTTATCCGCAGTAATTGTCGGCGCATATACTGCCTCACTGCTGATGGCTTTTATCCTGATTTCCGGTTGGGGCGTGATTTCACCGCCTCCGGCTCCTTCGCCCCCGGTTCCTCCGCCAGGTTGTCCTTCTTGTCCCGAAGGAAGCTGTCCTCCCTCGGGAAATTTTCCTTCCTGGCCTGGGCCGATAATTCCCTTTTTAATCAAAAATTTATAGACCAGAAGGCCGGCCAATACAAGGACCAAAATTACAACTATAATGATGAGAATTTTTTTAAATCTCGTGTTCATAAGTATTAAAGGTCTCTACTTTTTTGTATTAATTATATGTTTGACAGACTTACCAGGTCTGGATTTATAGTTCTTAAAATCAGGACGCTGGCCAAAAGAATTATTACTCCAATTATTGCTGAGAAAATTCGGTCTTTGGCATCTTTCACCTTATCCGGACTTCCGGCCGAAGTAACATATTGAAACGCGCCGATTATTATTGAAAGCAAAGCAGTTATTCCCGCTATTCCGATTGAAAACAAGTAGATATATCTAATCACGCCGGGAATAGTGGTGGTTTCTTCAATATCTGATCCGCCAATATTGGGGTAATCCAGAATTAAAGAAACTGCCAGAGCGTTTTTAGCTACCACTAAAAGCATAAAAAGAATGGAGCCTTTTAAAATTACGGTTTTATATATTTTATAAATTTCTTGCTTCATAATTTTATTAATGTATTTTTACTAAAGTTGATTGATAATCGCTTTGGCGAGAATTTAATTTATTGGTCACTTTGAGTGATAGATTGTTTTCCAGAATTTTTTGGTCTTCCTTTCCCTCGATTACCAGGTCCAAGACGTTAGCGCTGTAAGCAGAAGAAATAACTGGCGACTGGTTGGCGAATTTCCATTCAAAGGTTAAATCACTTAATTTTTCTATATCAAAGAAATAGGGCTTGGCAATGAAGGCCGACTTTTTATTGCTGAACACATCGGCGGTTTCGTTTTTTCTGTCGGAAGAGTAGGAGCCGTTATTTGAAAAGCAGATAATTGCTTCCGGTTGAACTATGGGAATCTCAATTGTTCTTTCAACCATAAAAGAACGTGATTCATTGAATATTTTTACCATAACGGTGTGCGAGCTGCCATTAGTTCTTCTAATTCCGAATTGAAAGCTATTTCTATCATAGCCGGATTTACTTTCCTGGAAAATATCATCCAGGAACCAGCTATATTTCAAGTCGTTTAAACTTCCTCCCGAAATATCTAAAATCGCGTCAACTGTTACCTTACTTCCCTGGGTGGGCAAAGTCCTGCC
>MHMT01000025.1 GCA_001819435.1 Candidatus Portnoybacteria bacterium RBG_13_40_8 | reverse complement strand
CCAGCAAACTCCTCCCTGTATCTCATCGCAATAGTTTCCTTTCTCTTCAAGGTTTCTCGCATATCTTAGATAGTAATAGGAGTCAAGGTCTCCGAGGAAAGTATAGGTGTAATTGTTCTCTTGGTACTGGAATCCTGCTTTGAAATATTGCGAAGTGGCCTTCACTTGCTGAGCAATCATGTCCTTGTTGTTCTTCCTGAAATCCTCGAACTGCTGGTTTATCAGAGATTCCTTGTTCTGCTGGGGCAGGTTGGGATATTGGGCATTGATTGAATTTGCAATCTGGTTCCTGAAATAATTATTAACAGAGTTCTCAGCCCAGCTATCTGTCTGTGGCATGTACTGCGGCTGGAGCCTGATATAAACTGTTAGTATTACAGGAATAAGAATTAAAATGACTGTTAGCAGGGCTGTGTTTCTCCTGAGATTTTTTATTGAGAAGAAGCTCTTTATCTTTGAGAAATCAAGGCTTACCTCTCCCTCGCTTTCCTTGCTTTCCCTGCTTTCCCCTTCGTGAGCAGAATGCTGAGCCACAAAAAATCACCCTCCCAAAAATCTGTATTTAGGTTGGAGGTGAGGTAAAGCTGTTGGTTTATATAGTTTTCTAGTTTATGCTTCTATCATCAAAATCTAACTTTTATTCACAAAAAATATAAATGGAAAGAGAATAGTCGACTATAAATCGGAGGGGTAATAATGGAAATAATACAAATCCTTATTGTAGTATTTGCCCTGTTCGCCCTGAGCAGAGCAGTGCTGAGATTCAAAGACAACAAGCTGACAATCAACGAAATGATTTTCTGGGCTCTTATTTGGGCTGGCATAATCCTGGTATCATTTCTTCCCGGTATTACAATCCTGTTGTCCGGGCTGTTGGGTATTGGGCGGGGGATAGACTTGGTAATATATATAAGCATTATCGTGCTGTTCTACCTCATCTTCCGCTTATACGTAAAGATTGAGGGTATGGAGAAAGAGGTCACCTTTGTTGTGAGGAAACTGGCCTTGAACTCAAAGGAGAAGAAGAAAAGATGAGATTGAACAATGAAAAAGCCAAGAATATGTTTTGTAAACCCGCCAGTACTGCTTAAAAGGCCTATATCTGAGCTTAGTCACAAGCTAAGCATTAAAGGCTACAAGACAAGCATTCTCATTCCCAAAAAGCTCTTCAAAAAAAGGGATGCTTCCCTGCATCACAGCAGCCTGGTTGAGAAGAGTAGGATATACACATACTCAGTCATTAACCCTCCCTTTATCAAGGCAGAGCAACCCCTTCCCATGACTCCGATGTTCTGCATCAATATTATCAAAGCCATACAAAACAATGACATAATCCATATGTGGGTTCCTTACTACCTAACCAGCTTCAAGGTAATGCTTGCAAAGAAACTGTTTTTCCCAAAGAAAAAGCTCATACTCACCATGGATACTGTGCCTGGCTATAGCTTCAGCATGGGTAAGTTCTGGGATGGTATGTTCGGGGTTTATAACAAACTATTCGGATGGCTTATATTCAGAACTCCTGATATCATAACCCTGTATGGAGAAAGCCTTGTTCCCTATGCGCTAAAAGCAGGCGTCCCAAAGGAGAAGATAAGAGTGATACCTACAGGCATAGGCATGATAAAATATGATAAAAAAACAGCAGAAAAGAACAGGGAAGAGATAAGAAAAGAGCTCAGCATAAAGCCCGAAGCCTTTGTTATACTCTACGCAGGCCTTCTGGTGCCGAGAAAAGGAATTGATAAAATAATCCAAATCGCTGACAAGCTCAGAAAAGAGGCTGTTGTGTTCTTGCTCGCAGGAGATGGGCCAAAACGAAAAGAGTACGAAGCTAAAGTCAAGAAGCTAAATCTAGAAAAAAAGGTTTTGTTCCTTGGCTGGAGAGCTGACATGCACAAGCTTTACCAAGTAACTGATTTGCTGCTCTTGCCAGCAGAAGGCGAGGGCTTGCCTGGAGTGATTATGGAAGCCATGATCCACGGAGTGCCTTGCGTTGCAAGCAACATTCCCTGCATACCTGACTTGATTGAGAATGGCAGGAGCGGGTTCTTGTGTGAAAAAAATAATATTAATGAGTTTACAGTTAGAATAAGATACCTTATCAAAGATGAAAACAAAAGAAAAACGATGGGAGAAAAAGCGCTAAAAAAGATAAAAATGTTTGAGTGGGAGAAAGTCATTCTAAAATACGAGGGGCTTTATCATGATTAAAAAAATTGAAAAAAGCAGAGAAAGCAGCCCTCAGAAGCAGCATAAAAAACTTAAAGTCTTATTATGCTCATTATACGGTAGGGGTGCAATGATTCAGTACGCATCCCAGCTAGCAAATGCGCTGTCAAAAAAGGTCGAGGTATTTTTGCTTTTGCCAGACTACTCAGACACAAGTTTGTTTGATAAAAAAGTCACTCTTATCAGGGTTAAGGCACCGCCGAGTATAATAAAAACTACAGTGATCAGTGCAAATCCAGCGCATTTCACACGCTTAATAGAGAGAGTGCATGAAATTAACCCTGACATAGTACACTTCCTCGACAATCATCCGTGGTACTTGCCGCTTTTACCTTCCCTGAAGAAAAAGAAAGTCTTTGTCACACAGCATGACGTCACAGCCCATCCGGGAGAAAGAATAAGGGGCAAAATCTCCATTTTTATGAACAAGTTACTTAACAAAAAAGCTGACAGGGTAATCGTCCATGGAGAAAAGCTTAAGAAGAAATTGAGCCACAGTGTGGATAAGGAAAAAATATTAGTATTCCCTTATGGGAGTATGGAGCTTTTTCTTAAGTGGAAAGACAATAGAATCAAAGAAGAACCCTGCACTATTCTCTTCTTTGGAAGAATACTACATTACAAAGGACTTGATATTCTTCTTAAAGCGTTGAAAATAATAAAGGAAAAAACAGGTTTCAAGCTCATAATTGCTGGGGAGGGAAATTTGAGCCCGTATAAAAGATTAATGACAGGGGCGATTACACAGAACATTGAAATCATAAACCGTTTCATTCCTGATGCAGAAGTGCCGCAATATTTCCAAAGAGCTTCAATTGTGATTCTGCCATGCAGGGAAGCGTCGCAATCCGGCATAGTTCCGGTTGCATATGCATTTAAGAAAGCTTTAATCTGTAGCGATGTAGGCGCCCTGTCAGAAGCTGTAGAGAACAACAAGACGGGCATACTTATTGAGCCTGAAAACCCGGCGGTTCTTGCTGAAAAGATTCTTTACCTTTTAAAAAATAATGATAAAAGAAAAAAACTAGGACAAGCAGGATATATAAAAATGAAAAAAGAGCTAAGCTGGGATTCCATAGCGAGCAGGTTATTAAATGAGTATAGGAAAATAATATGAAAAAGCAAGTAATATCGCGTAAAAAGTTCAACCAACTCCTCGAAATCTACGTGGCTAAAACTTTTCCAAAAAAGAATTCTCAATATCGATTCATTCTATTCTTAGAACTGAATAAGCTAAAACAGCAGAATAGCATACAAATCCCTTTCATCTTACAGTATTGGCACCAAGCTTTAAGCAAAACTAAACTTTTAGACTTGGGTTGCGGCACAGGGGGCGCAACCGTTGCTTGGTCGTTAAAAGGTGTTAAAAGTTTCGGGATTGATCAATTAGAGGAAGATCTGAGGCTGGCGAAACTGAGGGGCTATTCTGAAGGAGTAAGTCCGAGATTTATTCTTAATAAAAAATTGGTGCTTCCAATCAAGAGCGATACTTTCGACATAGTTGTTTGTGACCAGGTGCTGGAGCACACCATTGACCTATCTAAAACAGTTAGCGAAATAAAAAGAGTGTTAAAAGAGGATGGTATTGCATATATTGACGTTCCTAACAGGTTCTTTCCTTTAGAGAACCATTACCACCTATTATTTGTTCACTGGTACCCAGCGCCAGTTTGCAAGTTTATTATAAAGATTGCCAACAGGAAATATTTTGATTATCCTGTATTTTTTCTAAGCTATTTTAAACTCAGGAAAGAACTAATCAAAAATCAGTTAGAGATAGTGGCCACTGGCGCTGATTATATAAGAAATCTTAATACTTCTTCAATAAAAAACATAGTCGCAAAAGTTTTATTAACAATAGGGATTCCTTTTTATTTTTTCACCCCAACAATACAGTTCATAGTAAGAAAAAGGAAAAATAATGAAAAATAAATAGAGTTTAATGAGCTGAAATTAATGAACTAGCCATCTATGCTGCCAAACTTCTTCCTCCATGCCTGCTGATATATCCTGACAGATTCCTTTGCAGTCTTCTCCCAGGTGAAATATTTGGCGCGAGCCTCACCCTTTGAAACCATCTCTTTAGCCAGGGCCTTGTCTTTCAGCAGTCTATCAACCTTGGACGCTATGTCCTTGCTGTCATAGGGGTTGCATAATAGCGCAGCTCCTCCTGCGACTTCTGGCATGCACGAAATGTTTGATGTGACTACCGGCAATCCTGCGCGCATAGCCTCAATCGCGGGCAGGCCGAATCCTTCTGCTAATGACGACATCAGGAAAACATCAGCCAAGGAATAAAGCGGCCTGAGCTCATTATCAGGCACATAATTCAGGAAGAGCACTCTCTTACGCGCATCAGCATCCATTTTCCTGAGCTCCTGATACACAAGCTTGTGGTATTGAGAGGTCTTAAGAGTTGAGTCAAGCTTTCCAGTAAATACAAGGTGGATATCAGGATGTCTTTTTGCTATAATATTAAACGCCTTTAAAATGCCTGTTATGTTCTTGGTTGTTTTTATACCTCCTACATTCAGGATGAATCTTCGGGGAAGCTTAAGCCTTTTCCTAGTTTGCTCAAGGGTTTTTTTATCCCTGACCCTTTTGAAATCGTCTGAAACACCGTAATAAGCAACTTCAATCTTCTCACCAGCCACTCCTTTAAACTTGATTATCTGCTCCTTAGAATAATGGCTGCATGTTATTATGACATCATTGAATTTCAGGTGCGGAGGCTGGAGTATCTTGCAAACAATAAAAAAGTAGGGTTCTCTTTTCCAGAGCTGCTTATTCTCCCCTACCACATCAAACAAAGTAGTGGCCTTAAGCTTGTCTTTATAAAGGTCAAAAGGCAGAAGGTTCATCATACCATACCACGATGATTCTATAACGTCGAAATCACATTTCCAAAGCCTGAAATACAATGTGATCAGCCACAACGCCCTTCCAATCAAAGGAATCTTGAATATGAACTTGTTTAAGACCTTCTGCTTTACTTTCAGGCCCGGTATATGCAGCGGGGTTATGAGGGTGACATCATGGCCAAGCTTAGCCAGCTGCTCAGCCGTGTTTATGATATAATAGTGAGTGCCTGTGAAAAAGCCTGCTTCGCAGATTATCCCTATTTTGAATCTTCGCTTCATAAAAAAACACCTGAAACTGGCAACTTTTGACAGTTAAGCCTTGTAGAGGGGATATTTATATGTTATGATTTTCAATTTCACAAGGATTAATCATAAATTTAATAAAGATACGTGAATAACCCGAGAGTCAATCCTGTGCCTGAGGATACTGGAGAAAGTCATAGGGAGCTAATATTGAAAGATTGAGATTTGAGAATGAAACCTAACTTAATGCGAAAAAAGAGAAAAAAGGGATTTGGCCTCATGGCTCTTGTTATCACATCCACCTTCTTCGCTGCTTTTGGGCAATACTTCATAAAGAAAGGACTTAATCAAGCCAGCATAGCTTCCCTGTCAGACCTCCTGAGCTTGTTGAATTTCAGCTTTATCTTTGGTTTTGGGTTGTATGGTGTGGGTGCAGTAATGCTTATAATGGCGCTTAGGGAAGGAAAGCTTTCCCTAGTCTATCCCATAATATCGCTTGGTTTTATCTGGGTTGCCCTGCTGGGCTCATACTTGCTCAAAGAAACCCTTTCCCTTGCTAATTGGCTTGGGATAATGGTCATAATTGGCGGGGCTAGCTTTGTCGGGTTGGGTGATAAGCATGGTTAAGTGGTATTTTGTTGCACTCATAATCATCGCAACCTGGATTGGTGCTTATGGAGCGTTGTACTTAAAAAAAGGGGCTCGAGAGCTTAAAGGAAGCCTTATCCAGAAGATTACTAACAAAAAAATATGGTCTGGGCTCATGCTTTACGGGTTAGCATCTGTCTTTTCACTAATGGCCCTCAAATACGAGAATGTTTCAATAATCTATCCCCTGACTTCTATGAGCTACATCTGGGTTGCTCTTCTCTCAAAGAAATATCTTAAAGAGGATTTGAACAAGTACAAAATAATAGGCATTGCTCTCATAATTCTAGGCGTTGTTCTTCTTGCTAAATAAACGAAAATCGCATTAACACTAGCAACAGCCAAAAATAATGGTTAGTCCCACCTAATCCTAAAGAAAGCCTTTGCCAACTCAATAAGCTGAGGGGCTATTATCTTAAGCCTAACGCCCTTGGCCTTGCCATGAGTTCTTGGATAATGCTTTATCGGAACCTCTATTATTCGCAATCCCTTCTTTTTTGCCTTGATAAGAATCTCAGCCTCGATAAAGGCTGTTCTTGATTCCAGCTTCATCTTCTTAAAGACAGATGTTCTATAAACCTTGACAGAATCAATATCTTTTGCAGGAACGCCAAATCTTAAACGCAGCACCAGGCTAAATAATACAGAAGTAATTTTACGGAACCAATTATCCGATCTATTCACTCTATGCCCAATAATAATGTCGTGGTCAATTATAAAAGGTAAGAGGACGAATAACTCTATCATTTTCACTTGGTCATCCGCAGCATTTAGAAAAATAACTTCTCCTTTGGCTTCCCTGTAGATGGCAGACAAAGCAGCTCCGACTCCTCGGTTTGCCTTGAATGAGATTACTCGCACATGCCTATTTTTTGAAGAAAATTTTTCCAATAATTCTTTAGTTGAATCTGTGCTGCCATCATTTACCACGAGAACCTCATACTTCGTCGTTATCCTTTTCAAAGTTAAGAGAGCGTCTCGAACAACCTTTTCAATCGTTTTCTCCTCATTATATGCGGGTATGGTTATGGATATGAAAGTATGAGAAAGCCCGCTAAGTTTACTTTGAAATTTAGCCATTTTTGTTTGGTAAATATGTTTGTATATGTTATTTTTATTATATTTATGAAATTAACATTCATATCTTATATTAACTTATTTATAAACTTGAGCTTAAATTAGGGAATAGTGATATTTTATAAAGTTTTATAAAAGCGAAAATTTAATAAACAAACACGAACTTTTAAGTGCAACTAATTCAAGCTTGGGGGAGGGTTTAAAAAATGATAACCGTTGCCATAGTAGGCCTTGGTTATTGGGGGCCTAATCTTCTGAGAGTTTTTAGTTCTAATAAGGAATGTTTTGTCAAGTATGGCTGTGATCTTTTGGACAAGAACATTGATAAGATAAAAAATAAATACCCTTCGGTCATATTCACTAAAGACTACGAGAGTATTCTTAATGATAAAAGTGTAGATTTAGTTTGTATTGCAACACCTCCAGAAACACACTTTAAAATTGCAGAGGACGCTCTTCAAAAAAGAAAACATATTCTTATAGAAAAACCTATGACGGTCAGCGTTGAGACAGGAGAGCAACTAATAAACTTAGCAAAAGAAAAAAACAGGCTTATCATGGTTGACCATACCTTCGTATTTAGCCCTCCTGTAATAAAAATGAAGGAATTAATAGAAAATAACGAGCTAGGAAAGCCACTTTACTTTGATTCTGAAAGAATTAATTTAGGATTATTACAAGAGAAGATTAATGTTATTTGGGACCTTGCACCGCATGACTTCTCCATCCTCACCTATCTATTCCCTAACTTTAAACCTAATTCATTGACGGCCGTTGGTTCAAAACAAATTCACTCTAATCAGGAAGACATGGCACATGTGACAATTAAGTATAACAATCAATTCGTGGCGCACGCACATGTTAGTTGGTTGTCTCCTGTTAAAATGAGAAAAATGATCATTAGCGGGGATAATAAAATGATTCTGTATGATGATATGTCTCTAAATGAAAAGATTAGGGTTTATACTAGGGGGATAGATATAGATTTTAGCAAAGAAACTCCTTTCAATCCGATCTATAGAAGCGGGGATATTCTTATACCTAAAATAAGCGATGTAGAACCGCTGGGTCTTGAAGTTGAACATGTAGTGAACTGTATCAAAGGCAAAGAAAAGCCTAAAGTTGATGGTAAGGCCGGATTAGCAGTGGTTAAATTGCTTAGGGCATGCGACGAAAGCATGAAAAGCAACAAAGAAGTAAAAGTATAAGTGTTAAGAAAGGGTGATTTAAAACATGGGCAAAACGAAGGAAAATAGGGACGTTGATTTCTCAATACTGGTTGAGGGTGCGGGGACCGCAACAGCAATTTCTGTATTTAAAGGACTGACATGTCAGAATGAGTACACGTATAAAACCATTGGCATGGACATGGATGATTTTGTCGCGGGAAAGTATTTTATTAACAAATTCTATAAATCGCTGCCATCTAAAGATGAGAAATACATTGACTATGTCCTTGATATCTGTAAAAAAGAATCTGTGAGATTATACATCCCAATTATCGATTACGGGTTTGAAAAGTTATCTAAAAGCAAAGAGAAATTTAAGAAGGAAGGAATTTACTTGATGATTGCAGACCCTGATTCTATAAAGGCGTGTACGGATAAATACCTTACTTACCAATTCTTCGAGAAGAATAGCATTCCGACGCCAGAAACCTTCCTAATCTCAGAGAAGGAAAAGGTCCCTGCCGACTGGAAGCTTATAATAAAACCAAGGCTCGGGGGCAGAGCCACCCTGGACGTACACCCCCTTGATAACAAGAGCGAGTTGGATTTCTACTTGAAAAAGAGTGATAACTATATCATCCAAAGGTTCATCGAAGGAACCGAGTTTACTGTAGACGGCCTTAATAGCCTAGACGGAACTATTTTTATTAATGCAGTTGTAAGAGAAAGAATTGAGACAAAAGGGGGGCTTTCTGTAAAAATAAGAATGACCGAGAAGAAAATGGCTGAAAAAATTAAGAAATATATTGAAAAAATAACTACCACCCTGAAATTGCCTGGGGCGTACAACATCCAGGGGTTTACCACGCTCAACGGGGAAATCGTTTTTACAGAGATAAACCCAAGATTTGCAGGGGGGCACCCTTTTACCATTCAAGCAGGGCTCAATTCAATTAAATACATATTAGATATGCTAAGTAAAAGAAACCCCAGAGATATAAAGAAAGAGATTAAATTAAATGATAACCTAAAAATGGTCCGTTACTGGAATGAAATCTTTGTAGATGGTAAAAGCGTATGGACTTGGAAGAATTTAATAAAAAAGTAAAAGGGAAAGAAGCCCTAATCTGGGATTTTGACGGGACCATTGTAAAATTAAATCTAGATTGGGTTAAATTAAAACAGGAATTGTTAGAAAAACTGGAAAAGTCAGAAGAATTCAAGAAAAAACAAACCTCGCCCTCCAGCCTAAGCGATATCCTTTATGAATTAATAAGATCTGGGAAGAAGAAAGAAGCGTTTACCATCATGAATAAACACGAAAAAAACTCCAATTACTCAGTAAATCATACAATTACTGGCTGCATAAAGCAAAATGCCAAAAAATACGGCATGGTTATTTTTAGCGATAACATGAAAGATACTTTAATTAAGATTTTGAAGGATTTGGACATGCTTCATCTTTTTGAAATAATCGTGAGCAAAGAGGATGTTGAAAGATTCAAACCAGACACCGATGGAATAAAGCTTATTTGTAGACGCTTAAAGGGAAAAGATAAGAACAAAATTTTACTAATCGGCGATAGCTGGAAAGATGAAAAAGTAGCTAATGATTTTAAAATAGATTTTTTCAAAATAGATCCGTGGTGAAAATCTGACCTCCTTGTTACATAAGAAAAATGTGTATAGATTAAGTGCGCCAAAAATTTACTATCCGTTAACCTTGTATTAAACAATTAGAAAAAAGATTAATGAGGCACAGGTTATCATTGTAATCGATGGCAAGGAAATCTTTTCATGCGATGAAACAAACGCAACAAATTGGTGATCCGGAGCTTATTAGTATAAGTAACTTGCATGGTTATAAAGGAAAATACATCTTTATAAGGCAAAAAAAAGTAGCAGAACTGATAGATGAGTTAATCTCCGAGTTAGATTTGAGGAGCGCTCTGAACGTTGGGTGTGGTCTCGGTATAATGGAGCAATGCATAAAAAAACCAATTCCCCTGCTGGGGATTGACATTAACCAACACGCCATAAGTGTAGCAAAGCAGTTAACTGCTAAGAGTAAGAACAATTATCATTATGCAGTACGGAGCATAGAATGGCTTATCGGAAGAAAGAAAAGGAGAAAGTTTGACCTCATAATATTATCAGAAGTAATAGAACATACGAAAGAAGAGAAAAAGTTACTATTCAAACTTAGAAACCTGCTAACAAAAAAAGGCGTTTTGGTTTTATCTGTGCCCAACAAATGGCAACCGCGAAATATATTCAGAAAAATATTCTTCATGCCATTAAAAACTATGGATATTACGCATCTGCGTGAGTACTCCAAACGCGACATCAAAAGGCTCATTAAAGACTCTGGCTTTAAAATCCTAAAGAAAAGATCCTCGGTGTTTTACTTTCCCCAAGAACGAATCATTAAAAAAATTATTAAAGAAGATTCGCGGATAAGGTCTAGCTTATTAAAAATATTTCCTGGCTTAGCCTCACATTTCATTTATGCTTTGCAAAAAGATGAGAAGGAGTGAGGGAATAATATATATTTTTAAATAAGATATCACTTCTGAAGCGTCGTGATAGTAAAAAAAAAGAAAAAAAGGTTGGTATTAGTTGGTATAGCAGGAACTCAACGCGATTTCCTACTCTCATTACCTACTCTTCACTGCTTTCTCTATAATGACAAACGCATCAAGGATGAATTGGATGTTATTCAGAAGCACTATTACTATGTACCGAGAAAAGACCTCGCAAAGATGAGCGAGAAGATAGCAGCAGATGTGATTAATCTTAAGCCAGATTTTGTCGGGTTATCTTGCTATGTGTGGAACATAAAATGCATGCTTACTGTTTCTGACATCCTAAGGCACAAAATACGGAATGTAAGAATAATCCTAGGCGGGCCTGAAATCACAATAGCGGGCATCTTAGGTGGGGCATTCAATAACTCAGGTGTTGACTTTCTTATTTTTGGAGAAGGCGAAAAGCCATTAGCAGCGTTAATGTTGAATGAAATCAGTAAGAGTAAGCGGGTTTTGGATGAAATGAAAGGGGTTGCTTTGAGGAAAGGAAATCATTTTATATGCAGCCCATCTTTTGATATCATAGAAAATCTGGTGGGTGAGCCATCACCATACTTAAAAGGATTCATTTCTGATAACATTCTAGTTGAACCAGGAATAAGGGTCAATATTGAGACGCAGAGGGGATGTAGTTTTAGGTGCGCCTACTGCTTTTATCATAAGAACTTTCCAAAAGTAAGGTATAGATCTGCAGACGTTGTTGTCAAGGAATTAGACTATGCGTTCAAAAAGAACATAAAAATGGGGAGGATAACTGACGCCAACTTTTTTTCTGATAAGGATTTTGCAAAGAAGATACTGCGAGGCATGATAAATCGAAGGATAAAAATGGCATTATTCTTAGAAGTTCTACCTACCTTCTTAGATAAAGAATTGGCACAACTCATCGGAGAATACATACGTATCTCGCCAGATAACAGAATCATGATAGGTATGGGAATACAGACCCTGACCCAGCCTTCTCTGGAGAGGATCCGCCGTAGAATCCCAAAGAATCATTTCGAGAAGGCATTCGACCTCCTGCAAAAAGAAAAGGTGATAATAAAATCAGACATAATCTTGGGGTTGCCTTTTGAGAAAAAGGAAAGCTACCTCGAAACTTTGGAATTCATAACAGAGAAAATGCATGACGGCACCAACTTTCTTAGCCTTTCATTACTCAGAATACTTCCAGGTACAGACTTAGTCCAAATAGCTAAAGAGGATAGGTTGGTTCTAGATTGTCGTGACGAAAACCATTTTGTTTATGAAACCCCCACCATGCCCAGGAAGGAAATGCTTGAATGTCTCAAGTTAAATGCAGTTGCCACAAGACTGCTTACATCCCTTGACGATAATAATAGGATGCGAATAAGGGACTTTTATTTTGAGACAAAAGATTATCTCAAACTCACAAACGCCCAAATACTATGGTATTTTGTAAAGGAATTCGACTCTTTCTTGAAGAAAAACAAAGCGGACTCTGATTATGTCAAACCAGATTTCCCTAACGCAGAAGATTATTACTCAAGAGACATATTTGTCGACATTCCGGACACTTGGCTTATTGAAAAACTTAGCGCGCTTAAGAAATTCGGACTGCCAACAGGGTACAGGAATAATTCAAAAACAAGTTATAATAAATAATCTTAAAAATAAATTTTTAAAGTTACTAGTTTCTATTTGTGATTTTCTTAAGCATCTCGCAAACATACTCTATCTGTTCTTTTGTTAGCTCAGGGTACATTG
>MHMT01000024.1 GCA_001819435.1 Candidatus Portnoybacteria bacterium RBG_13_40_8 | reverse complement strand
GAATTGAAAGCGGCAAAGATTCTTGGTATTCAACCTGTCACGGCGCAGGCAGAACAATGTCGCGACATGCGGCTATTCGGGCGCTTTCAGGACAAGAAATTATCAATCAATTAAAAGCCAAGGGAATTTTGGTAAAATGTTACAGTATGCGCGGAATTGCCGAAGAAGCGCCCCAGGCATATAAAGATATTGATGAAGTAGTCGAAGTTGTTCATCGGGCCGGATTATCCAAAAAAGTCGCCCGTTTGGTGCCGTTGGCAGTAATTAAAGGAGAATAAGATGAGGAATGTTTTTCTGCTTCACGTAGAAACAAGAATTAGCCTGGCCATTATTGGAATAGTGGTTGTTATTTTTTTAGTCACAATATTTAAAAGTTTGGATAATTTCAATAAATTTATTGATAGAATAAATACTTATGAAGAAATACGCGTGCAAACAAACCCATAAAGGCAAAACCGCTTATAGAACTCCAAGCGTGTTCAGATACCAATCCGTGCTTAAGAATTTAAGGAACAAAAGCAAACATGCGCACAGGTCTCGCTAGTTTTCCCTTGGATTACGGCACTTGCCCGAGATGGTTATTTGAAAGAATGACCCGACTTTCGCGTTCAATTGTCCAGGCGATTGTTTCCGAATTTGGAGCAGAGGAATTTTTAAAGAGATTATCTGATCCGGTTTGGTTTCAATCTTTTGGTTCGGTGCTTGCGTTCGATTGGAATTCCAGTGGCTTGACCACGACCACCTGTGGAGCTTTAAAAATGGGAATTTGGGGACTGGAGAAAGATTTGGGGCTATTTATTTGCGGGGGCAAAGGAAAAACTTCAAGAAAAACACCCAATCAGATTATTGATTGGGCAGATAGACTTAATTTCTCGCAGAATTTAGCCGATAAGTTGGTTTATTCTTCAAAAATCAGCGCCAAAGTTGATAATACCGCGATTCAAGACGGTTTTCAACTTTATCATCATACTTTTCTTTTTACCAAAAAAGGAAATTGGGCAGTAGTGCAGCAGGGAATGAATGAACAAGTTGGTCAGGCTAGGCGTTACCATTGGTTATCAGAAAACGTTAATGATTATATAGAGGAGCCGCATACCGGAATTTCTTCCAATATAAAAGTAAAACCATTAAACTTAACTGCCAAACAGAGCAAGAAAAATAAAGAAATCAGCACAGAATTGGTTAAAGGCGGCTACAAGGCCCTGCTTAGTGATTTAGAACTGATAAGAGAAAAGCAAACTGGTCAGAAAAATTTATTTAGGACATTAGAGATGCCAGACGATACTGTTTTACCGCAATTGACTGGTGATTTGGATTTTGGTAAAAATAAATATCTGGGGAAAATTCTGTTTCAGGTTCACGAAAAATCTCCGCAGAATTTCGAACAGCTTTTAATGAGCGAAGGAGTGGGACCAATGACTATTCGGGCATTGTCTTTGGTTTCGGAATTGATTTATGGGGCCAAGCCATCTTACGAAGACCCAGCGCGTTATAGTTTTGCTTTTGGTGGCAAAGACGGAGTTCCTTTTCCGGTAAATAGGCCGGTTTACGACAAAACTTTGGATGTAATTGAAAAAGGAATTAAAAAAGCGCAAATAAGTTACGGAGAAAAAGAAAAGGCCCTCCGTAGGTTTACGGAGAGCTCAGGGGCTTAGGAAGGCATAATCATTGACTTTGGACAGATCGATGCCGGTTTTTCTTCTTAGTGCAACTTCTACTTCAGCTTGGCACGTTGCCCAGACCGTCTTGATGGTCCATTCGCCCCCTTTTTCTTTTTGGTAGGCCAGATCATATTTTCCTAATCTGGGCCTAAGTTTTCTTCGAGAGAGCATTATTCACCTCCTTGATTATAATCTTATCATATAATTATTAATTTGTCAATCCCTATGGGTAGAATCCAAAAATTAAGAGAGCAGAAAAAATTGGCAGCAATTCTTGGAGAAGATATGCGTAAGAAAAAAAAGAAGAAGATAAGTGCAATCGGAATTGCGATTATTTTAATATTGATTATAGGTGCGGGTGCTGTTTTTTATTTTTCCAGAATAAATAAAGAAAAAAAATTTGTATTTGTCACAATCGAAACCGAAAAAGGAAATATTGAATTGGAACTTGATAAAAAAGCAGCGCCAAAAACAGCGGAAAATTTCGTAAAATTAGCCAAAGAGGGATTTTATGATGGTACAAAATTTCATCGGGTTGTTGAGGACTTTGTAATTCAAGCAGGCGACCCTTTAAGCAAAGACGATGACCCGAACAATGATGGGGCGGGCGGACCGGGATACAATATTGAAGATGAAATTAATCCTAAGTCGCTTGGTATTTCTGACGATATAATAAGTCAGTTGGAATATCAGGGCTATAAATTTAATTATTCGCTGAAGTCTATTTCTCATAAGATTGGCGTGATTTCCATGGCAAATTCCGGACAGCCGAATACGGGCGGCAGTCAATTTTTCATCGTTTCTACCCAAGACCAGCCGGATTTAGATGGTCGTTACACTGCCTTTGGTCAGGTAGTCAGAGGAATGGAAGTAGTGCAGCAAATTAAGCAAGGTGATATAATTAATAAGGTAACAATTAATAATTAATAATAAAAATATGCTCGGACAAATTACGAATATAAAACAGCATAAGATAATTTTTGTCACATTTAGTACAATTATTGCCTGTTTGTTTTTGGTGTTGATTATTTCAGGTATTATCGGAATAGTTAATAAAATTGAATTCGGTGATGAAGGAGCTTACCGAGATACAATCAGCATTCAGGGTCAAGGTAAAATTTATGCCAAACCAGATATTGCTTATGTTAATTTATCGGTGATTACGCAAGGATACAGCTTAAAAGGTACTCAGGATAGTAATAGTAAAAAGATGAACGGAGTAATTGAATTTTTGAAGGGTTTTGAAATTGAGGAAAAGGATATCAAGACCATTAATTACAATATCTATCCGCAATACGCCTACGAGGACAGAAAGGCGCCGAGGATAGTTGGTTATGAGATAAATCAGACCATTGAGCTGAAAATAAGAAATCTGGATAAGGTTAGCGAAATTTTAGAAAAGAGCGTTGCCGCAGGAATAAATCAGATAAATTCATTAAGATTTTGGATTGACAAGGACGAGGAATTGAAAGCAGAGGCAAGAAAAATAGCCATTGAAGACGCCAAGAAGAAGGCCCAGGTATTGGCTTCTGATTTGGGTGTTGAGCTAGGTGATTTAATCGGGTATAACGATGACAACAGCTATTATCCTACGCCGATCTATAGAGCAGAGATGGGCGGAATTGGAGGAGGAGGTGAAACACCCGATATTCAGACCGGTGAAAATGAGATTATCATCAACGTTAGTCTAATTTACGAGATAGACTAATGAAATTCAGAATACCAAAAAATACAGATAGGTTTTCTTGGACAATGCATTCAATAGAAAAAATGCGTTATTACGGCTTATCCGAGGCGCGCCTGAAAAGAGTATTAAACAATCCCAAGCGTAAAGAATTAGGAATTGCGGAGGGCACAGTTGCAATAATGCAGTCCATGGGCAGTAAAAAGCATCCAACTGAAATTTGGCTAATGTATCAAAATCTTAAGAAGGGGAAAATAAGAATTATTACGGCTTGGAGATATCCGGGTAAAAGCCCAATTCGTGGACCGATTCCAATTCCTCTTGATATTTTAGAAGAATTAGGAGAAATTAAAGATTAATTATTAAAATTATGAGCTTTTTATTAAAAATTGCCGCGAAGTTCAAGAGCGTCAAGCTGGCGATTTTCAAGATTAGAACCCTGATTATTGTATTGGTTATTTTAGTTATAATCGGCTGGGGATTTATGGTTTATTTTGGAATTAAAGCAAACAAAGCCGAGAGAATGACGTCTTTTAGTTGTCTGGAAAAAGTAGAGCGACTTAATGCCTACGCCATTCTCTTGGATAAATCCATTAAATTAGCCAGACAAGAAAAAGGCCTCGAAGAGCTGGAGCAAGAGATCAGGGCATTAAAAAATGGGACGCTTTTAGCTGAATGGCAAAATGTGGTTTTTGGCGGGAATAAGAAAAAAGACTTAGATAGCTATATTGATGTAATTCTTGATTCTTTAATGTTTTTTTCAAAATGAAAGAAATTAGATTGTCGCCATCAAGCTTAAATTTATTCTTGGAGTGTCCGAGATGTTTTTGGTTGCAGATGAATGAAGGAATTCACCGGCCGCGCGGTATTTTTCCTTCTTTGCCCGGAGGAATGGATGGTGTTATTAAAGATTATTTCGATAAATATAGAGAAAAAGGAGAACTACCGCCGGAAATTCAAGGTAAAATCGAAGGAAAATTGCTTCACGACCATAATCTTTTGAATAAATGGCGTAATTGGAGAACGGGATTGGAATATAAAGACGAAGGTTTGAATGTTGTTTTATTTGGGGCTTTGGATGATTGTTTGGAAAGCGACGGGAAATATATGCCTTTAGACTACAAAACCAGGGGCTTTGCTCCAAAAGCCGGTGATTCGGAAAAATATTACGGAAATCAACTTGATTGTTATGCTCTGCTTTTGGAGGGGAACGGTTATCCGGTTGGAAATTATGGATATTTGGTTTATTATTATCCCGAACATGTAGAGGAAAATGGCACAGTAGTTTTTAATGTTGAACCAATACAATTAAAAATTGACCCGAATCGGGCCAAAAAAACACTGAAAGACGCGATGAAATTGTTGAACGGATCAATCCCGCCCCATCACTCCGAATGCGAATATTGTATTTGGGGTAGAAATAACGGAGATTAAAGATTTTTAACCATATACTCTTCTTTTAATTTATATCCCAATTTTCGATAATAATCTCTGACGCCGATGCCGGCGATAACAGAGATTTTTTTATAAGGAGTTTCTGTTTTTACGATTTTTTCTGCCTCCCGCATTAATCTTTTGCCCAGGTTTTGATGTTGCTGGGCATTTTTTATTTTTTCAGAAACGGGGACAGTCTGGCCATAGGTGTGCAGTTCACGAATTAAGGCGGAATTTTTTAAAATCGGCAAAGTCCAAGAATTGGTAATTCGTAAGCGCAAAAAAGCCAAAATTTTATCGTTTCTTGTATCCTCAAAAGACAAAAATATCTCTTTTCCATTCGAGGCATCGTAATCTTTTCTAATTAATTTTGAATTTTGAACTTTGAATTTTGAATTACGGATTTCACGGCAGCGAATACAGCGACATTTTTTATCTTGTTTTTTCATTTTTATAGCGATTATTTCTCTTAGATTCGAAATCTTATTACCGGCAACAATGCTTTGTGAAGGGATATCGCGAATAATTCTGATAATTCTTACATAGGGCGGAATTTTTTCTTTGATTTTAATTAGGAGATTAATCAATTGTTTTTCCGTATATGGTTTATATTTTTTCTGTTTCCATAATTTATATAATGGTGCGGTTTCCAAAACAGCGCAGGGATAAATTTTTAGTTGGTCAGGTTGGAAATCGGGATTGGAAAAAAGTTCTTCAAACATTTTTTCGTCCTTTTTTAAATTTGAACCGATTAAATTCGGCATCATATGGTAAGTGATCTTAAATCCCGCATCCTTAAGTAGTTTTGTGGCGCGAACTGTTTCTTTTATTCCGTGCCCTCTTTTATTCTTTCTCAAAATATCATCATAAATACCCTGAACTCCTAATTCAACCCGAGTGCAACCGAAAGCGCGCATACTTTTTATTTCTTTTAGAGTTATATAATCGGGCCTGGTTTCGAGGGTTAGGCCAATAACCTTATTTTTAGCGCGTTCATTGGCTTTCTGGGCGCTTTTTAGTGACTTTGCGGGGTAACCGTTGCAGGCGTCGAAACAGCGCCCTATGAACCAATTTTGGTATTTCTTAGGGTATGCTGACCAAGTGCCGCCCAGAACAATTAATTCTATTTTATCCGTAATATGACCGGTAAGTTTTAAAGATTTTAAGCGGGCATCAACTTGGCGATAGGGGTCAAATTTAGTTAAAACCGCGCGCATACAAGCTGGTTCGTTAGCTAAATAGCTTTTCGGCATATTTTTTTCTTGGGGGCAATAAAGACAAATTCCCGGACAAGGGTAGGGCTTGGTAATTACAGTGATTGATGCAATCCCGGACAATGTTCTGATTTTTCTGGTTTTTAAAATATTTTCCAGGGTAATTGATTTTTTTATCTTGTGAGGGGTCAGAAGCTTATGGTATGCTTGAAGTAGATTAATGTTTTTCGGCATTCCCATTTTATATTTAAAAGCTGCTCGACGTTTAATTGAATCAAGCTCGGTTTCGTTAATTTTCTTTTCTTCAATGATTTTTTTGATAATATAATCTTCAATTTTCATGGATTTACAAAAAGCATATAGAATATTAGAGGAAAATAAAAAAACATACAATGAGGTGGCTGAAGAATTTTACCAAACCAGGAAAAAGTACAGTCCGGAAATAGAGGAGTTAAAGCTTTATATCAAAGAAGAAGAAAAGGTTCTAGATTTGGGATGCGGAACTGGCCGATTATACGAAATTTTCTCCGTCCAAGGCGGATCGGCCTCGGGCCGAAAAAATATTGATTATGTTGGTATTGATTTTTCGGAAAATTTGATACAGATTGCCAAGGAAAGACATGGGAATCATTTTCAAGTGGCTGATATCTTAATGTTACCATTTTCCGACAATTATTTTGATTCCGTCTGGTCAATTGCCGTTCTGCATCATATTCCTACAGATGAACTGAGAAAACGCGCCCTGAGTGAGATTAAGCGAATTTTGAAGCCAAACGGAAGAGTAATTGTGACTTGCTGGAAAATAAAATCATTTTTTCGTAAGGATATCTTTATTCCATTTCACGGCAAAAAAAGATATTATCATGTTTTCACGAAAAGAGAGTTAGGAGATTTATTTAAACAATCAGGATTTAAGGTGGAAGAATTAAAATTCTTAAAAAGAAATAATAAAAAAACTAATATTTTAATAGTAGCCAAGAAAATATGAAACTACATTTTTACGGTGGGGCTGGCGAAGTGACGGGGGTTAAATATCTCTTAGAAATTAAAACCGGCCCCAGAAAAATAGTTAGAATTTTAGTTGATTGCGGTATTTTGCAGGGCGGTAAAGAAGAATTTGAAAAGAATCAGAATCCTTTTCCATTTGACGCTAAAAAGGTTGATTATTTATTTATTACCCATTCTCATATTGATCATGTCGGCTTGGTTCCTAAATTATATAAGGATGGTTTTCGGGGGAAAATTCTTACCACCCCTCCGAGCAGGGATTTAATGGAACTTGTTTTAAACGATAGTCAGCAAATTATCGAAAAAGAAGCCAGAGGAAAAAATATGGAACCTCTTTATCGGAAAGAAGACGTTGAGGGTGCATTAGCTTTAATCAGGGTTAAAAAATACGGAAAAAAGCATAAACTAGAAGATGAGATATATTATAAATTTAATGATGCCGGGCACATGCTTGGTTCAGCTATAATCGAACTTTGGGCAGAGGGTAAAAAGGTTGTTTTTTCTGGTGATTTAGGAAATGCGCCTACACCTCTTTTAAATCCGCCAGCCAAGATTACGGAAGCCGATTATATTTTAGTTGAATCTACTTATGGAGACAAGGTTCATGAGAATAGAGACAAGAGAAAGGAAATTTTGGAAAACATCATAGAGGAAACCTATAGCAATAAGGGGGTTTTGATGATCCCGGCTTTTGCCGTAGAAAGAACCCAGGAATTATTATGCGAATTAAACGAGTTGGTGAAGAATAACAGAATTCCCCAGCTTCCCATATTTATTGACAGTCCCTTGGCGGTAAGAGCAACTAAAATTTACAAAAAATATCCCGAATATTTCAATAAAGAAGCCAGCAAGTCAATTAAAGAAGGGCATGATTTATTTAAGTTTTCTGGTCTTAATTATACCGAGCAAGTAGAAGACTCTAAGGCGATAAATAGAATCATGCCGCCAAAAATTATTATCGCTGGTTCAGGAATGTCGGCTGGCGGAAGAATACTTTTTCATGAAAAATTTTATCTACCCGATCCCAGAAGCTGTCTTTTAATAACCAATTTTCAAGTTAGGGGAACAACGGGTCGCAAGATTTTAGAAGGGAATAAAAAGATTAAAATTTTTGATGAAGAAGTGCCAATTCAAGCAAAAATAGCCTCAATAGAGGGCTATTCTTCCCATGCTGACCAAAAAGCTTTATATAAATGGCTCAGTAATTTTTCTAAGCCAGTTAAACATATTTTTGCTGTTCAAGGAGAAGAGAAATCAGCCGAGGCATTGGTGCAATTAATAAAAGACCATTTGGGGATTTCTGCGTCGGTTCCCAAAAGCGGAGAGGCAGTGGAATTGTAATTGAAAAAGTGTTATTATGAGATTATATGAAATATAAGATTTGCGTATCTGGGGCAGCCGAAACCGGTCATTGTCAAAGGGGCGCCCTGGAAAAAGCAAAAGAATTAGGAAAAGAAGTTATTCGGCAAAACGGCGTTTTAATAACTGGCGCCACCTCCGGTATTCCTTATTGGGCAGCCATAGGCGCAAAAGAAGAGGGGGGAGCGGTCATCGGTTTATCACCAGCCGCTTCAGAGGTTGCTCATCTTAAAACCTATCAATTGCCTACAGATTTTCATGATGTAATCATTTATACCGGCTTTGAGTATTCTGGGCGAAATTTACTATTAACCCGTTCTTCTGATGCGGTAATTGTTGTTTGCGGTAGGATAGGCACTTTAAATGAATTTACTATAGCCTTTGAAGATCGGAAGGTAATCGGCGTTTTAACCGGAACCGGAGGGACGGCTGATATGGTTAAATCCATAGTAAAAAGCAGTCATCGCGGAGCGGGAAAAATAGCCTATGACAGCAATCCGAAGAGATTAATTTCTAAAGTTATAAAATTAATTGATAAGGAGAAATCTAAATAATAATTAATTCATCCTGTTAAGCCCCCGCATCGCGGGCAGCTGAAAAGCAGCGGTTTAACAAGGTAAAAAAATATGGCTGAAAAAAAAGAAGAACTCATCGGCAAAATAACCCATTATTTTGGCAAGATTGAAGTGGGAATTGTTGAAATAACCAAAGGTAGTTTGTCGGTTGGAGATACAATTCATATTAAGGGGTCTACCACAGATTTTGAGCAGAGCGTTGATTCTATGCAAATAGAACATGAGCAGGTTGATAAAGCCAAGAAAGGAGACGTAATTGGTTTGAAGGTAAAAGATAAAGTCAAAGAGGAAGACGAGGTTTATAAGGTTACCGAGTAAAGATTTATTAATCTTTATTAATGGTTAAATTCGGAAAAGTAATTGTAAATTATTAATTTTATTTATGATTGATTCTTTTAAAAAAGAAGAAATTAATATTAGTTCAAAGAGAAAATGGTTTATTATGGGGATTATAATCGCGATATTAAATCCAATTTTCTCTGGCCTGGTTATTTCTTACGCCTTTTTAACTGAACAAAAATTAAGGAACGAAGGGAAGATTATTTTGGTAATTAGCTTTGTTTGGTCAATAATTTTAGCTTATTTGATTGAGTTGTTGAAATCAGGGGATTATATCTAATAATACCAAGTAATATTTAGTTTTAAAGCCATTTTACAGGTAGACTTAAGTTAAATATTACATAATATGGTTTAAGTAATAAAGGGCCTATGAAGCCATTTTTATTTGCCACAGCCTTATTAATGAGTACAATTGTCGGAGTCGGCATGTTTAGTCTGCCATATGCCGGAGCGCAGTCTGGATTTATGATTGCTGGTGTTTTTTTGATTATTCTGACAATAATTATTACCCTGCTTCATCTGTTTTACGGGGAAATAGTTTCAAGAACCAAAGAAAAACATCGATTGGTTGGTTATGCCGATTATTATTTGGGCAAAAAATGGAAGAGTCTGGTTACGGTTTCGGTGATTGTTGGTTTTTATGGTTCTCTCTTGGTTTATATTATTGTTGGCGGCGGATTTCTTTATGATATTTTTTCGTCAACATCAAATCTCCCGCCGGTTTTGTTTAATCTTATATTTTTTGCGATTGGAGCGATAGTGATTTATTTCGGTTTACGATTTGTTTCTGGATTGGATTTATTAATGGGATTTTTTCTGATTTTAATAGTATTTTTGTTTTTTATTTTGGGATTTAAATATATAGATTTAAGCAATTTAAAAACATATAATTGGAAAAACATTTTTATTCCTTATGGCGTGACGCTCTATTCTTTGGCGGGTATGTCCATTATCCCGGAACTAAAAGAAATTTTCGCCGGAAAAAATGGTAAGCTCTATAAGAAAGCTATTATTTTAGGAACAGTTATACCCGGAATTTTATATTTTATTTTTATATTAACGGTGATGGGCTTAACCGGCGTAAACACCACGCCCGAAGCGATAAATGGGCTGGTCAGCATATTAGGTAAAAAGGTTGTTTTGATGGGAGCTATTTTCGGATTTTTAGCCACCATCACCTCCTTTTTTGCGTTAGGACTATGCCTTAAAGAAACGTTTCGGTATGACTTTAAAATCAACAAAAATATAGCCTGGTTTTTAGTTTGTTTTGTGCCCTTGGTACTCTTTTTCCTGGGTGCTTATAACTTTGTTACCATTATCATTTTATTGGGGTCGCTGATGGGCGGAATCGAAGGCACGGCCATAGTATTAATTTATAGTCGGGCGAAAAAGATGGGTAATCAAATTCCAGATTACAATCTGGGTAAAATGACCGCAATAAGGTACATAATGGTAATATTTTTCGTGTTAGGATTCATCTATACGTTGTGGAAGGTTTTAAAGTAGGGAGTTAAATATATTTACTGACAAGGTAAACACTAAGAGGCGAAAGCCTTTTTTATTGTTTTGCATGTTGTCTTGTAATTAAGAAAAACATTAATAAACATTCATAGATTATATTAAACCAATAACAATTAAAAAGTGTAATACTTGTGTATAAGTCATCTAAAATGGGGATAACTTTATTAAGGTTTCTAGCTAAATTAAGGTTTTTACCACGAATTTTAAAGACTGCCGATCTAAAACTGGATTTTCTTCTATTCTCT
>MHMT01000023.1 GCA_001819435.1 Candidatus Portnoybacteria bacterium RBG_13_40_8 | reverse complement strand
GTCAGTTGACATGGCAACAGCAGCGTAAGGAATGCCTGCTTCATTGGCAAGCATGCATTCAGGGGCAATGCTCATGTTGATCACATCAGCGCCCCATATCCTGAACATTTTGCTCTCAGCCCTTGTTGAAAACCTCGGGCCTTCGATAGTCACAACTGTTCCTGTAGCATGAGCCTTGAACTTGAGCTCTTTAGCAGTCTTTATCAGCGCACTCCTTAACTCTTTTGAAAAAGGTTCTGGCATCGCTGTATGCTTTGCGCCGTCCTTAAAGCTCTCAAAAAAGGTTGTTTTCCTGTTCTTGGTAAAGTCAATGAACTGGTCAAGAATAACAAAATCTCCCCTTCCAATCTCTTCCTTAAGAGAGCCACAAGCGCTTGTTGCAATGATGTGCGTGACTCCCTGCTCTTTTAGCGCGTGAATATTAGCCCTGTAATTAACCTGGCCAGGAGGCAGCTCATGCTTTCTTCCATGCCTTGCGAGCAGCACAACATCAACTTTGCCTATTCTCCCAACTCTCAATTGGCTGCTCGGCTTGCCATAGAGAGTATTCACCTCAACCTCTTTTGCATTCTTAAGAATATCAGGATTGTCAAGCCCACTTCCTCCGATAATTCCGATTTTCACCATTTTCAGATTGGGTTTCTGGTTACAGCATAGTTCAGGCAGAAATCAAGAAGCCATTCCTTGGTCTTGTTTTTTCTTGGAAGCTCGAACACAACATTGTTCCTATCAATTCTGCCCCAAAAGTAAATCCCTGCAGGATTATAATATGGTGAGCGCTCATGGTTGCACCCAAATACTCGGTTGTCATTGAAAGGACGATTCACAGTTACATATCCTGCCTGAAAAGGTCCTTTCCCTTTTTGAAGATTGGTGTTGTACTGCGTCATTAACTCAGCAACCTTTACAGGAGTAGTCTTGCAGTTCTCAAGAGTTATCTCAAGCTCAGACTTACCCTTGTGCCTTGTTACAATCCTATCGCACACAAGCATCTTACGCCCTCCCCCGCCTCTTCTTAAAGCGGTTATTGCTAGGGGTTATTAAATTTTTTGTTGCGCGCACCCGAAAAAACTCCTGAAAAAGCTTTTTTTCTCCGAAAATTTGCCATAGCATTATATTAAACACCTGCCTACTTATTCAAGCCACCAACAAACGAGGTGGTAATATGGGATTAAGCAACAAGAAAGAAGAGCAGCTCAGAAGGATGCCGCTCATACAGAACAGGATAAAAGCCAGCAGGAACGGCAGGTACATCATACAGCAAACTGTAATTACGAGCATCAAGCCGATAGAGTACTACAATGCCATCCTTGCCAACACAGTCAAGGTGACAGATGAGCCAATTGGTGATGACGAGCTCATGATAGAGGAAGGCGCAGAGATTGCTAGGAAGCTAAAGTGATGCTTTGGAAATTTTTTGTTTTTCTTTTTTTTTATATTTGCACTGGACATCTCGACGTAAGGCTTTTAAAAAGAAACTAACATCTTCTTAAATATGATTTCTGGAAACCTCGCAAGGTGCCTAGCAAAAATTTGCGGTGACGGAAATATGAATTCAAAGTATCTGAGATATAATAACACATCTAAAGTTTTGTTAAATGAATTCAAAGAAGATATTAAAAAAGAGTTTGGTGAAGTTCATTTTACAGAAGGAAAAGTTAATTCAGGCACTTCCTTTGTTCAGTTACATAACAAGAAAATTCTTTCTGTTTTCTCTTCCCATTTATATTCCTTTAAAAGCAGCGATATTTTCATTCCACAATCTATTAAAAACTCACCTTTAAACATTAAAATTGCTTTCATAAGAGCTTTTTATGATGACGAAGGATGTGCTGCTTTGAGGTTCAATAAATCAACAAAAGAATGGAAAAGAAACATAAACCTTTCTTCAAATTCATTTCAGATACTGGTGGAAATAAAGGAAATTTTGCATTCTCTCGGAATTACTTCGAACAGAATTTGTAAGAATAATGTTAATCGGCCTTATGATGAATCATGGATTCTCAGCATAACCGGAAAAAAGAACTTTTTGTCTTTCAGAGACAAAATAGGCTTTAAGCACCCAAGAAAAGCATTAATTTTAGACTTAATTATTGAAAGCTACATTGCAACACCTAAAAGAAAACCAAATTTATGTGAGGAATTAAAAAAGAAAAAATTGAACCTAAATGTTCCCATTCGTTAAAAAGGACAGCTTTCCGGGTCTCCCACACGTGAGTGCAGTACGCCCCGGAACGTTCGCGTGCTTAACTCTCACACGGGCTTAGGTTCCAAACCCGATCTGTGTTCGAAATGGGAACAGGTGTGCCACGCGGCTATGACCGTCCAGGGTCATAGGGAATATTTGGCATTTAAAAAGGTTTCTTTTTTTCAGTCGTAAAGAACCCCTTTTCACAACCTTTAAAAACGCCTTTATTCTCTCTTTTATCATCAGTTTTATGCTTTAATACGAGTATTATTGGAGGTATTAATATGAAGCTCTTATGCATTGGCAGCGGTTATGTTGGCTTGGTTTCAGGCACTTGCTTTGCTGACTTGGGCAATGAGGTTGTCTGCCTGGATATTGACGAGAAGAAGATTGAAAGCCTTAGCAGGGGGATCATCCCTATTTATGAGCCTGGGCTTAAGGAACTGGTTGACAGGAATATCAAGCTTGGCAGGTTAAGGTTTACATCTGACTCTGAGAAGGCAATCAGGGAAGCAGACATCATCTTCATCTGCGTTGGCACTCCTCCTAAGCCTAACGGAGAGGCTGACATGAGCTTCACCTATGCTGCTGCTGAGAACATTGGCAGGTTCATGGGCTCTTACAAGATAATTGCTAATAAGAGCACTGTGCCTGTTGGCACTGCTGAAAAGGTCAGGAAAATAATCAGCGAGGAATTAAGGAAGGGGAAGAAGAACATTGAGTTTGATGTTGTTAGCAACCCTGAGTTCCTGAGAGAAGGGGCTGCTGTCAAGGACTTCCAGAACCCTGACAGGATAATCATTGGAGTCTCCAGCGATAAGGCAAGGGATATTCTTGCAAGGCTTTACAAGCCCATAAGCAGGGCTGACAAGCCTATTGTTTTCACAACTGAGAAGAATGCTGAGCTAATTAAATATGCAAGCAATGCTATGCTTGCGACCAGGATTAGCTTTATGAATGAGCTAAGCCAGTTGTGCGAGGAGATGGGAGCTGATATCAAGGCCATAGCCCGAGGAATGGCTTTAGACACAAGGATTGGGCCAAGGTTCTTGCAGGCAGGATGCGGCTATGGAGGTAGCTGCTTTCCAAAGGATGTTAAGGCCTTAGGCCAGATGCTTGAGCAGCACGGCTTAACATCAAACCTTATGAGGACTGTTGATTATATTAATGAGAGGCAGAAGAGGAGCCTTGTGCCTAAGCTCAAGAAATTCCTGCCTAAGCTTGATGGAAAAATCATTGCAATATGGGGCTTGTCTTTCAAGCCAAGGACAGATGATATCAGGGAATCACCTGCATTAACAGTTATTGACCAACTGCTTAAAGAAGATGCTCAGGTAAGGGCTTATGATCCTGAGGCAACTGAGAATGCAAAGCAGCTCTTCAAGAAAGGAGTGTTTTTTGCAAATAATTCATACGAAGCCCTTGAAGGAGCAGACGCCTTAATCATCCTTACAGAATGGGATGAGTTCAGGGAGCCTGACTTTGCCAGGATGAAGAAGCTGATGAAGCAGCACATAATCCTTGACGGCAGGAACATCTATGAGCCGGCAGACATTGAGAAGCTTGGATTCAATTACAAGGGAGTGGGCAGGTAGACTGCATAATCAATAATTAAATAATCTAGGGCGCGTTTTTTGAGATGACTAATTACTTTGAAAAAGGATTTAGGGGAACAGTTATAGTCTCATTGTTTACTGCTTTAGCCTATTTGGCAGGCTATTTTACAAGGATCTTTCTTGCAAGGGTGATTACGCCTGAAGAATATGGATTGTTCTACTCTGTTTTTACCTTGTTCCTATTTTTATGCGTGTTCGTAGATCTTGGCTATGGAGCTGCCCTTGTGAAGTTTGTTTCTGAATTCCTTGCTAAGAAAAATAAATACCTGGTTAATAAGACTATTTCGTATTTTGTTGCAATAAACATAATCTTAGGGCTTTTTATAAGTGGATTGCTGCTTGCCCTTAATGGATCGCTTTCACAATACTATTTCAAAACAAGCGAGGTTATTCCTTTAATCATTCTTTTTGCCTTCATACTGATTCTTAACTCCCTTTATGGGATTTTCCAAACAGTTTTTCAGGCTTTCCAGGACATGTTTAGGTATGGTCTATTATATTTCCTTAATAAATTCCTATTCTTGGCGCTTTGCATTATCCTTTTTTATTTTGGAGCCTTGCGCGGAGTCTTTTTGCCAGGAGTCGCATATCTCTTAACCATTTTCCTGTTGGTATTATTATTTGCAGCTTCTTTTCATCGTAAGATAAAAACTTTTAGATTAAATCAGGCCAAGTTAAAAAACAGAAGGTTTGATAAAAGACTATTTTTAAGAATGACTCACTTCGCACTACCCAACCTGCTAACAGTTTTATCTAGCACATTCATAGGCTACATTGGCGCCTTAATCCTAGTTTCTATGGTGCCTATGGCAATGGTAGGTGTTTATAATGCAGTGCTTCCAACTGTGCTTATCTTAAGCCAACTTGGTGGCGTCATAGCAACAGTTTTTTTCCCTATGCTCTCAGAGCTTTGGGCTAAAAGGGAATATTTACGCCTAAAACAAGGAGTATCTATGATTTACAGGTATTGCTTGCTCTTATTAATGCCGTTTTCCATTGTTGCGCTTTTCTTTGCAAATCATATTCTTAAGATATTTTTTGGAGATAGCTTCAGCAATGGAGCAACTGCTTTACAAATCCTTGTTCCTGGGATGATATTTCTTACCTTAGCTCAGATTAATTTCTCAGTGCTTAACGGCATTGGCAAGCCAAAGGAGATTACCAAGATAGTTGTTTTTGCAGCAGCATTTAATACAGTGACCAATATAATCTTGATTCCGTTTATGGGCATAAATGGAGCAGCTTTAACCACGACTTTAAGCTACCTTATCATGCTAGTTTGGTCCTACATTCTTGTGCAGAAAAATATTCGACTCAGATTTGAGAAGAGTTGGAGCGTTATTGTTATTTCATCATTTATTTTTTTAGGAGTATTATATTTATTTATGCATATTTTTTCATTAGGTCAGCCAGCTATGAGCCTTTATGTAAAAGTAGCAATCTCTTTTATATTCAGCTTCATTGTTTATGCCGTGCTAGCTTTCTTGCTCAAATGTATAACATTGGATGAGCTGAAGAATATTTGGAAGAATATTACGCACTTAAGAAGAACATTTTTGCCTTCAGTACCTCCCAAAGACTAGCTGAGGGTATTTTCTAATAGCTCTTACAAATTCAGAGAAAGTTTTCCTCACTCCCTTTGCTTTAATATGTCTATGTAGGTTATTTAGCTTTGCCTTATTATCATTAATAAGCCTGCTAGGATGTGCCAATGTGTAGAGGAAGTAATAATAAAGGATTTTTTTCTCAAACTTTCTTTTAATCCTATCAAAATCTTTATCCGGAAAGGTGCTGCAGTTCACATAAAGAGCAACATTTCCTTGCAAACCCTGCAGATATTTAAGCTCGTCTTTTATTTTTCCTGCTTTCTTAGCCCATTCATAAAGCTGAGTCCCCGGGTAAGGCGTGGCTGTGTTAAATGCAGGAGTCATTCCTGTTTTAAAGCAAAGCTTTAAGGTTTCCTTTAAACTATCCTCATCTTCCCCCACATAGCCGAAAATCATTTGGGGAACATAGTTCAGCCTGATAGCATCACAATTTTTTATTGCGGTAATAATCATCTCAGGGGTGATGCCCTTATTCATATTTTTCAATATTTTAGGAGAGCCTGACTCAATCCCAAATCCAACTGTGCTACAACCAGCATCTTTCATCATAGATAGCATTGGTTTTGTAGAAAAATTAATTCTTCCTTGGCATGACCACTTAATGCCTAATTTTTTAATTTCCCCACATAATTCTGCTATCCTTTTTTCATTAACCACTACCAACTCATCATCAAACGCGAAATAATTCGTTTTGAACTTTTTCTTTAAGACTTTTATTTCAGCAATCACATTTTTTACGCTCCTCAAACGCACTCCCTTAAAGTTTTTACTGCAAAAATTGCAATTAAAAGGACAGCCCCTTGCGCTAATCAGGTTTACGGTGTTATTATTATATTTCATATAGGTGCCCATAGCAAATAAGTCCCAGGCAGGAAAAGGAAGGCTGTCTAAATCCTTAATATCCTCCTGTTTAGATGTGATTATTATTTTCTTATTCTGGGCATAAGCTATTCCCTTTACTTCTCCTGGTTCGTCTAAATTCTTTAGCAATGATAAAAGAATGGTTTCTCCTTCACCAAGAGCACAGAAGTCTATATCAAGGTTCTCGAGCACGATCTTATATGAATGAATTGCAAGAGCTCCACCAAGCACAATCAAGCTTTTCCTGCTTACCTTCCTTATTATGTTAACGATATTCTCAACGTAGTTGTACTGGACAGACATTGCAGATATTCCTATAACATCAAATTTTTTTTCTTTCAAATATTCAGAAAGCTGCTTACCTGTTTTTGGCGTAGCATTTAAGTCAAGAACTTCAACAGCATATTTGTTTTTTATGAGAACAGCAGCAATATACCCCAACCCAATTGGAAAATAAGGAGTTCTCCTTCTTTCATAATAGATTTGTTCTGGCTGCAATAACAGGATTTTCATAATTTCATCTTTTTTAGAAAGGTTTAATGCATCATGTTTTTAAATCTTATGAAGGCAGATAGATTAGTTATCACTAATGCCTACCTAAATTTGGGGCTCATTTTAATAACTAGCTTTATAGTTTATTCTCTGATCTTGCTTTTATTCAGAATAGTAACCTTTAATGAGATCCAGCTAATCTTCAGGATTAATAATAACATTGATAATAAAGGAATTAATTAATAGTCAGATAGGATTATTTTCTTCTCCTAAGAATTTTATGTTGCTATATTTACGATCTTGATAATTTAGTTTCGGATGTTTTTGTAGGAACTTTTTTATTTCTTTAATTCCTTCAGCTATACTAATCCACTTCTTCTTATTTATTACTTTATTTAGTTTGCTAAAGGATACTTTATAATCTCTCATATCTTGCTTACACTCATCATTAATGATTTCAGCTTCAGGAACAGCGCTCTTTATCATTTCACCTATTTTATTAATGGTATAATTATTACTTTCGCTTCCCACGTTGAACACCTGGCCGCCAACTACGCTGATGGGTGCTTCAAGAATTGCAATTATTGAACTTGCAACATCTGCAACATGTACATTAGGTCTCCATTGGTTTCCACCGAATATGGTTATTTTCTTTTCTTTCACTGCCTTCGCGGTGAGCGTATTAATTACAAGGTCAAATCTAGGCCTGTTAGAAACTCCGAATAATGTAGCAAATCTTAATATTGTTGGCTGAAAATTTTGATCCTGTAATTCTTTTAAAGCATCCTCTGAAGCAACCTTCATTTTAGCATATAATGATATTGGATTAGGGGTAGAAGACTCATCTAGTAACTGATTATTTTTTGATGCTCCATAAACGCTGCATGAAGATGCATAAACTAAACGATTGATTTGATAGTACTTGCACACCCCCGCGATTATTCGCGTTGCCAAGTAATTTACCTGTTGCGTTAACTGAGGGTTTAAGGCAGCTGCGGGGTCACCCACTAGTTCAGCTAGGTGAACTACGGAATCAGCATCGCTTATGGCATTGGAAACATCCTCTATGTGCCTGGTGTCTCCCTCTATAATTCTGACGTTAGGATTACCTTTCAGGTCTGCCACTGATTCTTTACCGTATATGAATTTGTCAAGTATGGTAACTTTGTAGCCTTTCTTTAATAGCTTTCTGACTAGCACAGAACCTATATACCCTCCGCCTCCAATAACCAATACCTTCTGCAGCCTGTGTTCTAATCTTTTTCTTTTATTATAATATAACAATTGTTTGTTTCTATCCAACAATAAGAAATCCACTGGATGCATGTGCTCATCTAACAACGGCATCCCTGTGATGAAATTGTCAATAATAATAGACTTTACCTTTTCTACATTCGATTTGACGAAGGCATGCTTATACTCTCTATTCATTACTTTATCAACCATTTCGGCGCAGTCTACTCCTCTCTGTATTGCACGCTTTATATCCCCATCAGTTATTATCCCCCGCATTTTTTTGTCGTTATCAACAATCAGAGCAGTGTGCACGCCACCATTATCAATTACTCTCATAGATTCCTTAAGGGTAATATTGCCCTTAATAATTATCATGTCAATATTCTTTTTTTTTGCCATATTCTCAACCCTTGCTTTATCTTTTAAAAAAAGTTAGGTACTTTTCTCCAAAAATTTCTTTATATGCCTAATCATGTAATCCATCTCTTCCTTAGTTATGTTAGGGTAGAGTGGGATGTTTAATACTTTTAAGGATAATTTTTCCGTATTTGGCAAATCACCTTCCTTATACCCGTATTGCTTAGTATATATGGTCTTTAGGTGCACCGGAGTAAAATACACTTTGCTCATGACGCCCTTGGATGAGAGATATTCCTGAAGTCCGTCTCTTAAGCTTTGCGTTGGCAGTTTGATAGTATACATTTGATAAACCTGGAAATGCCCAGTTAATTCCTTTGGAACTTCAATCTGTTTTATTTTTGATAATTGCTTGGTGAGGTAATGTCCTTTTTTTCTTCTTATATCTATGATTTTTCCCACTTTACCAAGCTGGGCAAGTCCTAACGCGGCACACATAGTTGGCATCCTAAAATTATAACCTGCTTGCGTGTAATCATTGTCTTTTATCGAAGAGAAATAATCCTCGGCGAGTTCGACACGCCCATGGCTTCTAAGAAGTTTGGCCTTTTCATAAATTAATTGGGAATCTGTTACTAGCAATCCGCCCTCTCCTGTTGTTAGAACTTTGTTTTGACAAAAGCTAAATATGGCGCTCTCACCAAAGGTTCCAACCATCTTGCCATTTATCCTAGCGCCTAATGACTGCGCCGCATCCTCTAGAAATAAAAGATTATGTTTTCTTGTAACATCCCTCAGCTTTTCCGTGTCCCTTGCAGGGAACCCTCCGTAGTGAATAGGCATTATGGCCACAGTTTTTTTAGTTATCCTAGACTCCACATCATTAGCATCAAGGCCAAAGGTGTCTTGTTCAGACTCTGCGAAGACAGGTTTGCCTCCCGCGAGTATCACAGCGTTTGCTGTGGCTATGAAGGTGAATGATGGAACAATGACCTCCTTGCCTTTGATATCGTGTGCAAGAAGTAAGGTATGCAATGCCGAAGTGCCTGAATTGAATGTCAAAGCATATTTTCTTCCTATAAACTTCGCAATCCTCTGCTCGAATTCTTCAATCTCAGGGCCGATGGCCCAGTATGTTCCGCGATGTATTACCTTGGCAACAGCCTCAATGTCTGATTCATCAGAGCACATTTTGAATAGGGGTATATTCATTTCTCATCCCTCTCATGTTATTTTATACCAACTGATTTTTTTATTATCCGTGCAGGAACACCCACAGCTACGACATCGTCAGGCACATCCTTATTCACAAAGGTGAAAGCCCCTATAATGGAATTCTTACCGATAGTAACTCCGGGCATTACTATACTATGTGAGCCTATGCAGGCATTCTCTTTTATCACAATCTTTCCTTGCTTGCTATCAATTGTGCTTAAGCTATAGATTGAGCAATGACTTCCTATCTGAACATTATCCCCGATCTCCACTCCATGGTTAGCATTGATGTAGGTAAAAGCTCCAATGTCAGTTTTGTTCCCGAGTTTTAGACCTTTAACTCCTTGAACCATCCAGTTCCACTTAGTAAGTTTTCCCTCTTCAATCACAGGAGGCTTCCAGTTAGCAAACCTATCACTCATTTTTGCACCTCAATAAGTTATCTTTTTTTGCAATAGTTTCTTATTTATTTTTATTTCTGAAAGGATTTTTGCAATTCTCTTACCTGACTTACCATCTCCATAAGGATTCTTGCATCTCTTAAGAGCGTTTTTGAATCTCTTATTGTAAATAGCCTTTTTGATTGCAGAAAAAATTCCTTTTTTATTATAGCCAACATCAATCACATTAATCGTTCTCAGCCTTCCTTCTTGCCTGGTTCCTATATTAATCACAGGGAGCTTGAAAGAGGCCGCTTCAATAATGCCTGCACTCGAGTTGCCAACAATTGCTGAGGTATAGCTCATAAGGCTCAAAAATTCTTTGCGCGGTATGTTTCTAAAAATTTTTATTGTTCTAAAATTGCGATATTCTTCTATGATTTTTATCATTCTGCCGCTACCAGCATCTGCATTAGGATAAGTCACTATTGCTTGCAGACCTAAAGCTCTTATTGCTTCCACAGTTTCTCGCATTTGTTTCTCAGAATCTAGGAATTCATGGCTTACAGGATGCTGAGTGACAATCACAAAAGGCCTTTTCAAATCAAGCATGAATTTTTTTTCAAGATATTTCCCTGAAAATAAGTCTTTATGTATATCGTCTAGGCCAGGCGCACCGACAACATAAACATTCTTTTTGTTTTCTCCCATCTTGATTATTCTTTCCGCACCGTCTCTTGTTGCAACAAGGTGAACCTGAGCAAGCTTGGTTATTGCATGCCTTACGTGCTCATCCACAGTAGAGCTTATTTCTCCCCCATGAACATGAACAATAGGAATTCCCAGATAAGTTCCAGCAATAGCCCCAGCAAGCATCTCCCCTCTATCTCCAAGAACTAGGACAATATTGGGCTTTATTTTTTTGAAAATTTCAGTAAACCTGATTATGAGTTCACCCACAATCCTGGACATTACTGCCTTGTCATCTTTTTCACAAACCGCTTTAACTTCATAAATGTTAAAGCCGTCCTTCTTTATCTCCTCCAGGGTTTTTCCGAACTCTGGCATCAGGTGCATGCCTGTGGCGATGACTGATAGCTTTAGATCCGGATGCTTAGCTATCTCAAACAAGGTGTTCCTCATCAAGCCATAATCAGCTCTTGTTCCGCTAATATAAGTGATGCGTTTCATTCAACATCCTCCCAACTGATAAGGGCGTCTTTTTTGATAGCATGTTTCGCTGTTTTTCCAATTATTTTTTCAATATCCTTTGGAGGTATTCCTGTACCAGGCCTTTTTATAATAAGCATCTCCTTGGTTATCTTAACACCTGTGGGAACATCCTTTTTCGTAACTACACTTTTCCTGACAAACTTTGCAAATTCCAACTCCTCTTTTGTTGGTTTTTTCAGCCCATTCCCTAAAACCTCTCGCGGGATATCTATTTTTTTCTTGCTTCTTATAGCATCCACCATTTCCCTGAGCTCTAATGGATTCAGCGATGCCTTGTGGTCAGGGCCTTCCATGTTTTTGTCAAGCGTAAAATGCTTCTCTACTACAACAGCTCCGAGAGAAGCTGCCATTGTTGGAATATCGATACCTTCTGTGTGGTCAGAATAGCCTACTGGGCAGTCGAATTCCTTTCTTAGAACACCAATTACGTTGAGGTTTGCATCTTTTTTAGGGCAAGGATAATTGGTAGTGCAATGAAGAATAATAAAGGGAACTTTGTATTTTTTTATAACTTCAACAGCTTCTCTTATTTCATCCATCGTAGCCATACCCACACTAATAAAAACAGGTTTTCCTTTCTTAGCTACTTTTTCTATAAGCTGGAGGTTAGTCAAATCTCCTGAGCCTATCTTGAACAGGGGCACGAGCGCATCAATGAAATCAATAGCATCCTCTGTGTGTGGTGTTGATAAGAACAGGATTTCTTTTTCATCGCAATACCTTCTTAGCCCAACAAAATCCTCTTTTTTTAACTCCAGTTTCTTGAGCATGTCAAACTGGCTCCCTTTTCCTTGGTATTCTGCTTTTTTAGTATCCTTGGTTACCAAGTTCTCTGTTGTAAAAGTCTGGAACTTCACAGCATCAGCTCCTGCAGCCTTTGCAGCGTTCACAAGCTTCTTTGCAATTTCAACACTCCCATTGTGGTTAACGCCTGCTTCTGCTATTATAAAACAAGGTTCTCCTTCTCCAATTTTCTTATTGCCGATTCTGATTGTTTTAACTACCATTTTATTTACCCTGAGATAATGAAGCATAATATCTTGCTCTTCTATCCTTGAGTGCAGAGAATTTTTCTCTCCACTCATTAACTTCCTCAACCTTTAGGTCAGCAATTATAATCTCTTCATTTTCTCCTGCCTGAGCAATTACTTCTCCCTTTGGCGAAATTATCATTGAGCTTCCAAAGAATGAAAGCTCAGGAGAATTACCTGCTCTATTAATGCTAATCACATATGCCTGGTTCTCAATTGCCCTTGCCTTTAGCAAAGTAACCCAATCCTCTTTTCTTGGGTTAGGCCAGTTAGCAGGTATAATAAAAACATTTGCCTCTGCCTCTTTTTCTATAGCAACCCTAAATAATTCTGGAAACCTTAAATCATAACAGATGAGCGGATAAATGCAGAAACCTTCTAGATTGAAACAGGCAACGTCTTCTCCATTAGAATAGGCTTTATCCTCCTTGCTAAACGCGAACACATGGTTTTTGCGGTACTTACAGATAAGTTTCCCGTTCTTATCAAAAACAACAACAGCATTGTAAGGCAAACTATCATTATTATATTCTATGAACGAGCCTAACAGATAGGTTTTGTTTTTCTTTGCTTGCTCAGAAAGGAATTTACACGTCCCGCCGTCCTCTTTTTCTGAGAATTTCTTGGAGTTCAAGGTTACTCCTGTCGAGAATAGCTCTGGCAGGCAGATAAGCTCTGCTCCGCGTTCTTTTGCTTCTTTTATCAGGGCTTCAGCTCGCTCATAATTCTTCTCCTGGTCCTCCCAGGCAATATCCATTTGTATGCATCCTATTTTCATTTTGATCCTGCTTAATATCAGCCAAATCAGACAATCAATTAAATTGCCTGAATACTGGTTTTTGAGGTTTTCCCTTGAGATAATGGCCCAAGCCTGCTTTCAAGGCTTTCTTGTAGACTTCTAATGAGTTTGTTACAGCATCAAATGTCATTTTAAGCTCCTTATCCCCATGAGCATAGGAATTCACAATCCAAGGTATGAGTATTTTGTTTTTTACCATTTCTTGATGGAATAATGTCCTGAATTCAAAGCTACTTTTGCCGGAATTGTCTTTCGCTACATAATTCATTCTTCCAGGGAAGCCTTCGATGTAAAATTTGTCCTCGATTCCAATATCCGATGAGATTTTGTTAATCCCAGAAATGAATTTCTTATTATAGCTCCAAAGATAATTTAAGACATCATGTTTTTTGTAGTAATCTATGACCGCCTGGATCGCTCCAAGACTGATCAGCTCACCTCCATAGGTTGTGGATATGAGAAAAACCCGCTCTTCACCTTCTTTCTTTATCCCGCCAAGGTTCATAATTTCCTTCTTGCCGACAAGCGCTGTGAGCGGATAACCATTGGCCATGCCTTTTCCCACAGTCACAAGGTCGGGGGTCACTCCGTATTGGTCGAGTGTTGTGAATATGCCGGTCCTGAAGGTGCAGGATATCTCATCAGAGATGAATACTGCGCCGTTCTTATGCGTTATATCAGCAACTTCCTTGAGAAAACCATTCTCAGGCTGGATGTGCGTCGTGGGCTCCATTATTACGCAAGCTATCTGATTAGGGTAGTTCCTGAATGCCTGCTTTACTGATTCGATGTCATTGAACTTGAAATTTATTGTAAGGCTGCTGATTTCTTCAGGGATACCCTTTTTTACAACAGTATCTCCGATGAACCAGTCATCATATGAGAAGAAGGGATGGTCGATGCATCTTAGAATATACTTCCTATCGGTGTATGCCCTAGCAAGTTTTACTGCAGCAGTTGTCACAGTGGAGCCGTTCTTTGCGAACTTGACCATATCCATTCCTTTGAACAATTTTAAGACTTTCTCAGCAGCATCCAGCTCAGTAAGAGAAGACTTGGTCAGGTTGGTTCCTTTTCTTATTTCAGCTATTGCGGCATTATCTATTTCAGGAGTGGCGTAGCCGATAGTCACTGTGCGTAGGCCCATGCCGTAGTCCAAATATTTTTCTCCGTTGGACCCCCAGATATAGCAACCTTTTCCTTTAACAACGAGGGCAGGAGCATTTTCAGGGAACTGGTCGTCCCCGCGGCTATAGGTGTGTGCCCCTCCGGGTATTAGTGCGTGTGCCTTTTCCCGAAGTTGATTCTCACTCAAACCGAAGTTGCTGCTTTTTATGTCCTTGAACCCTTTAATGCTTTTGATTACCTTCATTTTTCTGCCTCCAATTCTCCCCTTGCAGCATATTTGATTTCATCAATCATCAATGTATTATTATATGCCTTTTCTTTTCAGATGATTCAACAGCTGCATCTAACAATCGCAATATCTTCAGGTCTTCCTGCAATGTATAAGAGTAAGTGTTTTTTCCTTTTATTTTTTCAATGAAAGACTTTAGCTCGTCTATGTACATGTTTTCTTTTGCTAGGTATCCTTTTTCTTTGAATCCTTTGTCTTCTTTGTATTCTGTCCATTTTTTTGTTTTGGTTTCGTATATTTTAACTTTTCCTTCTAGCCAGTCCCATACTATGGTTCCTTCTTCCCCTACTACCCGCAGTACCCTTAGAGGTGTCCTAGAGACAACCTCGCTTAACAGGTTGCCGATGGCGTTGTTCTTAAATTGAAATATGAGCTGATAGGTATCGTCAATATCTGCATCAAGGTTGGAGATTTTGCCTTTGATACAGGAAATCTCTTTTATATCCCCAAAAACCCAGATCAGCCATTCAAGCTCATAGGCTACCATCTCCTTGGCTGCTGATGTCTCAGTTTGGCCGGCGTAATAATCCTTGATATGTTCCCAGGGATGCCAGTCGGGCAGATACTGTCCCATGTGATAGGTTACAAGGATGACTTTTCCAATGGCTTTATTTTCTACTACTTCTTTTATCTTTTTTACAGATTCGTTATAACGGAGAGTGGATGATGGCGCGGCTATTATTTTATTCTTTTTTGCGAGCTTGTCTAGCTTAGCTATACCTTTTCTGAACATGGATGCCTCTGAGAAGAAGTGTTTTTTATTTTTTGCCGCCAGCATCTGATATTCTAAGTGATGGTCGGGTGGTGTTGAAATTATCAGCGCATCAGGATCCTGATTCATGGCTTGTTCTATGGTGGCATAGGTTTTGATATGGTATTTCTCTTCTGATTCCTTTCTTCTATCCTTTCTCAAATCAAATCCTATTACGTCAGTTTCATCTAAGTACTGGAGATTTCTTATCCTTCTCTTACCCATCGAGCCCAATCCCACAATCAAGTATTTCATTATAACCACCGCCTTTTATTTTTTAATTTCAATAATCTTTTTCTTCTCAGCACTCTCTTCAGCATATTTCACTAGTTTAAGAATATCGTATTCCTCACCTAAGGTATACACTTGCTTCTCTTTTTTGCGTATTATGTTCAGAAAATTTTTGATTTCGTCTATGTACATGTTTTCTTTTGCTAGGTATCCTTTTTCTTTGAATCCTTTGTCTTCTTTGTATTCTGTCCATTTTTTTGTTTTGGTTTCGTATATTTTAACTTTTCCTTCTAGCCAGTCCCATACTATGGTTCCTTCTTCCCCTACTACCCGCAGTACCCTTAGAGGTGTCCTAGAGACAACCTCGCTTAACAGGTTGCCGATGGCGTTGTTCTTAAATTGAAATATGAGCTGATAGGTATCGTCAATATCTGCATCAAGGTTGGAGATTTTGCCTTTGATACAGGAAATCTCTTTTATATCCCCAAAAACCCAGATCAGCCATTCAAGCTCATAGGCTACCATCTCCTTGGCTGCTGATGTCTCAGTTTGGCCGGCGTAATAATCCTTGATATGTTCCCAGGGATGCCAGTCGGGCAGATACTGTCCCATGTGATAGGTTACAAGGATGACTTTTCCAATGGCTTTATTTTCTACTACTTCTTTTATCTTTTTTACAGATTCGTTATAACGGAGAGTGGATGATGGCGCGGCTATTATTTTATTCTTTTTTGCGAGCTTGTCTAGCTTAGCTATACCTTTTCTGAACATGGATGCCTCTGAGAAGAAGTGTTTTTTATTTTTTGCCGCCAGCATCTGATATTCTAAGTGATGGTCGGGTGGTGTTGAAATTATCAGCGCATCAGGATCCTGATTCATGGCTTGTTCTATGGTGGCATAGGTTTTGATATGGTATTTCTCTTCTGATTCCTTTCTTCTATCCTTTCTCAAATCAAATCCTATTACGTCAGTTTCATCTAAGTACTGGAGATTTCTTATCCTTCTCTTACCCATCGAGCCCAATCCCACAATCAAGTATTTCATTATAACCACCGCCTTTTATTTTTTAATTTCAATAATCTTTTTCTTCTCAGCACTCTCTTCAGCATATTTCACTAGTTTAAGAATATCGTATTCCTCACCTAAGGTATACACTTGCTTCTCTTTTTTGCGTATTATGTTCAGAAAATTTTTGATTTCGTCTATGTACATGTTTTCTTTTGCTAGGTATCCTTTTTCTTTGAATCCTTTGTCTTCTTTGTATTCTGTCCATTTTTTTGTTTTGGTTTCGTATATTTTAACTTTTCCTTCTAGCCAGTCCCATACTATGGTTCCTTCTTCCCCTACTACCCGCAGTACCCTTAGAGGTGCCCTAGAAACAACCTCAGTAACCACATTCCCTATTGCACCATTTTCGAATTGAATAAGTAACTGATAAACATCATCAATATCTGCATCAAGGTTGGAGATTTTGCCTTTGATACAGGAAATCTCTTTTATATCCCCAAAAACCCAGGTCAGCCATCCGAATTCAAATGGTATGCCTTTTCGCGGTCCTGCACTATCCTTCTGACCAAGATAGGACTCGTTGATGTCCTCCCAAGGATGCCAGCTTAATGCATACTGTCCCATATGGTATGTTACAGCCACAGTTTTTCCGATGCTTTTCTGATCTATCAATTCCTTTATCTTTTGCACTGAAATGTTAAACCTGAATGTGCTGGAAGGAACCGCAATAATTTTGTTGGCTTTCACGATTTTTTGCAGCTCCTTGTGCCCTTCAATGAATACTCCTGCCTCTGAAAAGAAATTCTTCTTTTGCTTTGCAGCCAAGAGCTCATATTCTATCAGGAACTGAGGAGGGGTTGAGATTATCATAGCGTCCGGTTTTTCTGCGAGCGCCTGGTTTATTTCACCGAAAGTTTTGATGTGGTATTTCTCTTCTGATTCCTTTCTTCTTTCCTCTTTCAAATCAAATCCTATAATGTCAGTTTCGCCTAGGTACTGGAGATTCCTTATTCTCCTTTTGCCCATGGATCCAAGCCCTACAATGAGAAAGCGAATCGCGTTTTTTTGTTTTTTTTCACTTGCTGCCATTTTTTATTTTTACCTTCACTGATTTTTTGTTAAACCTTTTCATGTATTCCTCCTGCAGGTGATAATTGATTCTTTTTAGTTCAGGATTTTTTCTAACTAAACCAATAATTTCTTTCAGCCCGAAACCTTCGCTGCCTGTATAGAGTTCATCATAGATGCGCTTGATTATTTCAAAGTCCTGAGGGTAATCCAGCGTTAGCCTAAGCTCCTTGTCTTTGAGGAAATCTTCTTGCACTTCCAACGTCTTGACTTTGAAGAGGCCGCTTTCTGTAAAATACTTTTCCCAGCCGGTTTCTGTGTTTAGATCATCTTTCGCATCATAAACTTTCTTCAATGCTTCAAAGGTGAACACACGCGGATTAGTTCCAAAGGGGAGGTCTTTTACGTTTATGTAGTCATATTCACCTTTTTTTGCTTCCAAAATAATTCGGCCAATGTAGGTTCTTGAGGTGAAAACATCATCGCATTCAGCAATTACGATGAGGTCCGGCCTGAATTTCAGAGCTGCGTTATAGAACCTTCCAAGAATGTCGCTTTCGCTGCCCTGAAAATAATCAACTTCTTGTTTTTTTGCAATTTGAACAATTTGTTCATCTTCAGGATTTAGTGTTGTGCAAATCACGATACTGTTAGCGCCCCTGGCTAATTTCATACGTTCAATGAAATGTTCAAGCACGTTTTTTCCTTTTATTTCAAGGAGAGGCTTATTCTTGAGCCTGGTGGCTTTGGCTCTTACAGGAATAAATATTGCGGTTTTCACTTTATAACCTGGATTATATCATCTTTATTCTATTTATTTTACCCACTCTAATCTTTAGTATTGAATGTTTTAAAAAGCTTATGAAATAGTGTTCTGAAATTTAAATCCCGGACTTATTTATTAGCTTTTTAATTAAGCCATGAATAACCACAAGCTAGCTAAATTGCTCACTAGCTTTAAACACATCTTCCTTCCTGTTAGGAATTCTTTAAAGCACATGCATAATGTTATTTTTCTTAAGAACTTATTTATTGTGTATTTTATCCTGATATAGAAAGTAAAAAATGAAAGAATTTATAAAGACCTTGTTTTTCGTAATGGTTGCGTAAGAGATAGTATAAGAAAAATTTTTAAGTGTGTATATCTATTAAAATTTACCCTGATAACTCCATAAATTCAAAAATAAAATGAAAGAAAAAAAGCTCGACTCAAAACTTGAAAAGGAAGCCCAAAGCTTTGATGACCAGATTGATGAAAGGCTAAAGCACGGATTCATTCCTGACTTGAGAAGGCTCAAAAAAATAGATTGGTTCTATAATAATGTCTGGCGTGATCCAGAACTTGTTAAAATATTTCTTATGCCAACGGTGAACTACATAATCGACCATGCTAAACTGCGCGGTGGAAAAATCCTGGAGATTGGTTGCGGTTGCGGATACTTGACTTTGGAACTTGCAAGAAATAATATGGATGTCACAGGCATCGACCTATCTCCTGGGAGTATAGAAATTGCAAACCAAGTATTATCAGAAAACGCATTCAAAGAAAATTTTGGTTCGCTTAAATATATATGTACAGGTATACATAAGTATGACTTAGGGAATCAGACCTTTGATACCATCATTTTTTTTGGGACATTACACCACATGCCAGACCCTGCACTGATTCTCAGAAAGGTACATCGGGCACTGAAACAGGGTGGGCAGCTAATAATATATGAGCCTATTAAAGATAATATTTCAAAAGACTCGGCATTTTTTGCAGCCATATTTCGCGCCCTTGTACCAACTTGGATTGGTTATGACTTAAAGCTCAAAAACCTAGACAACCCTGAATCATGGAAAAAGTACGTTGAAGAAATATATAAGGAATACACCTTCTCTGATGAGCACGAGCAATCACCGTTTGATAACAGCACATCGTCAGAAGAAGCTATTCTAGGGGGCATAAGAGATATCTTTGACATTAAGACTGTGGAATACTTTTATGCTTTTGTAGATAAACTAATCGGCGGGATAAGGGGAGACGACAGGATAGAGATTGCAAAATTCCTTATGTTCCTTGATGCTGAATTGATACGCAAAAAGATAATGAAGCCATCGACCATCAGGATTTTTGCAATAAAAAGATAGGCTTTTCTAGTACAGGCGGGATTTAGATTAATTTTTTAATCTCTCTTACCACCCTTTCAGCTGCTCTTCCATCATTCTTGTAATGAATGAAATTGACAAATTTGTGCATTCTCGTTTTGCACTCCGTCTCGTATCTCTTAT
>MHMT01000022.1 GCA_001819435.1 Candidatus Portnoybacteria bacterium RBG_13_40_8 | reverse complement strand
ATTTAACTTTGATATTCTGACCTTTTTTGCCGTAATCTTTTTTGTAGGCAGCGGCAATAGCCATTTCTAATGTCTCAATAATTTGCTCCTGGGAAATTCCTTTTTCTTCAGCAATTTGATTTAGGGCTAATAAAAATTGTTTTTGGTCCATATTTTTTTAAAGGTCCGACCAAGGTCGGACCTGTCAATGATTAAGATTTAATGATATTCTCTAAAAATCTACTTGTCAACCCCCTCATTTTTTTCTCTCAAATCTTTTAAAATCTTTTTTGATTTTTCTTTAAAATTCATTCCCTCAATTTCGTATGCCCTATTTAAAACCCTATCCGCATCCTCTTCTCTGCCATGGTCGTGCAAAAAATTTGCCAATTCCAAAATTTTATCAACGTCTCCTTCATGAACATATTCATGAAAATCATTCCAAACATCTCTATCGTCGGTCTTGGGCTTATGCTCTGATATATTTTTTTCAATTGATTCTTTCGACATATGATTATATTTTATCATATTTACCAGCGGTCGGCGATTGCATTTTCAGTATGGCGAATATCAAATGAACCGTTCCTATAGATTTCAACTGCTAAAATATCAATCTGCCAAGAGCTATCCAATAATTTTTGCTTGGATAAATAAATTTGAGCCAATTTAATCAATTTTTTTTGCTTATCAAAAGTTATGTTGTCTTCTGGTAAAAATTCCGAGAGACCGGTTTTTTGCCTTGTTTTCACCTCTAAAAAAATAACATTGTTGTCTTTTTGAGCAACAATGTCCAATTCTCCCAATTTACTGTATCTAAAATTTTTATCCAGAATTTTATAACCTCTATCTTTTAAGTAACTTTCCGCAATCTTTTCTCCAGCGTCTCCCAAATCTTTTTTCTCCCGCATATTATTCTTTCTCGTTTAATTTTTCCGCAATACTCTTGGCTTTTTCTAACCCTTCTTCGCTTCCGATATCAGCCCACAATCCTCGATGAACGTAACCCAACAATTGACTGTTTTTGGCAAGCTCCGGAAAAATACATTCCTCAATGTTAAATGCCTCGTTTTTCCTTTTTAATTTCATACAATCAATCTGAAAAATTTGGGGAGAGAAAATATAAAATCCGGCATTAATATATCCTGAATATTGATATTCGGGTTTTTCTTCAAAACTAACCACCTTATCATTTTTGACTTTAACTAGTCCCAAATGAGAACCGTCTTGAGTATAATAAACTGCCATTGCTCCTAAGTTTTCTTCATAGGGTACCCTTTTTCTAAAAGGAGAAATCTCTAGGGGAAGAATCCGAGGAGGATACAGTCTTGAAACAAAAGAAGATCCGAAAAATCTGGGAGTGGCGATATTTTTCTTATAAAATTTAATATACTCGTTTAGATTTATGTTGGTTAAAACGTCGCCATTCATAACTATGAAATCTTTTTTAATGTCTTTGACTGCATTCCTAATTGCTCCACCGGTACCTAAGGGCTTAGGACCGATAATATATTCAATTCCCGCTATCTTTCCTTTTTTGTCGGTAATTTTTCCTTTTGGGTCTTTCTTTTTTAAATAATTTAAAATTTCTTTTGCGCCAAAAAATAAACTTAACCGAATATCGGTAAGTTTGTATTTTTTTAACAAGTCCAATTGATATTCTAAAAATGGCCTTCCCTTTACTTCAATCAAAGACTTGGGTATATTTTTAAATTTTCCTGGCAGATTGGTTTTACCGCCTGCCAAAATAATGACTTTCATATTTAGAAATTTAATTCCAAGAATTCATTATAGTCCCTTAAATTCAAAAGTCAATCCTTCACCTTTAACTAAAGATGAAGGATGAATCCCAATGGACTTGGCGAGAATCGAACTCGCGTCTCTACAATGCGAATGTAGCGTATTACCACTATACTACAAGCCCCTATTATTCATGTCTTAAGGCCTCAATCGGATTTAATTTAGAAGCTTTCCTGGCAGGGTAAATTCCGAAAACCAAACCAATTATTGTAGCCACGCCAAAAGCCAAAACAACAGCGCCAAAAGGCATCACAAATGACCAATTAGTATTTAAAACCTTGCTTAAAATAACTGCTGCAGCCAAAGAAAACATTAAACCAATAATAAAACCAATCAATCCGCCAAATAAGGTCAAGGTAACTGACTCAATTAGAAATTGTTTTAAAATATCCTTATTTCTCGCGCCCACTGCTTTTCTTAAGCCAATCTCTCTGGTTCTTTCGGTTACGGAAACAAGCATTATATTCATAATTCCTATTCCGCCGACAATCAAAGCAATGGCGGCAATCGAAGAAAGGAAAGCAGTTAAAACTCCGGTCACCTGCTTGACCATATTCGCCGCTTCAACCTGACTCATCACCTTAAAATCGTCTTTGGCCAAATCTCCTTCGGGATTATAAATGTTGTGATTTTCCCTCAACGCCAAACGGATATTTTCGATTAAAGGATCTATGGCACTTTCGCTTTTTGCCCGAACCGTAATTGCGTTCAAATGCTCGACGCCCAACAATAATTTTTGCGCAGTGGTTACCGGAACGTAAACGTATTCATCAAAATTCTGAAACATTTCCATTCCCCGCTCCTCCATTACCCCAATTACTTTTAAATTGGTTTTTTTGATTCTGATTGATTTTCCGATCGGGTCTTCTTCGCCGAATAAATCTTCGGCGATTTTATGACCCAAAGTGGCTACCTTGGCGATTGACCTAACATCGTCTTCGCTGACATCTCGTCCATTAACCGCATGCCAGTCATCCATTTCATACGCTTCCGGCGTAATGCCAATAAAGGTAATTTTTTCGTCTTCGTTGCGATAAATCGCCCTGCTTGAGCCGTAAACCATGGAATAGGCAAGATCTACCAAAGGGTCTTTTCTAATTGATTCGAGGTCTTTCAATTTAAGGGTTTTAATGGTCATTTCTTCTAAGGCCATATCCATACTGAAACCCCCCTTGGGATCGAATGAACCGGGTTCAATATAAATACTATTTGCGCCAATGCTTTGAATTTGACCCAAAATCAGACTTTGGGCACCCTTACCCAAAGACATCATAATGATTACTGCACCAACACCAATAATAATTCCGAGCATAGTTAAAAATGTCCGGCTTTTATTCGCCTTAAGCGCAGTAAAAGAAATTTTTATTGAATCCTTGAATCTCATAAACTCACAAACTCATTACTCATTACTTTAACAATCCATCTTTAGCTACTCTGCGATGACTAACTGTCTCGTCGCTAATTATTTGACCGTCTCTTAATTTAATAATTCTTTTCGCCATTTCGGATGTATATTGTTCGTGAGTAACCAAAATTATTGTATGACCTTTATCATTTAAATATTGTAAAATCTCCATTATTTTTTGGCCGGACCTGCTGTCTAAATTTCCGGTTGGTTCATCGGCAAAAATAACCGAGGGATTATTAACAATTGCCCGGGCAACAGCTACTCTTTGTTGTTCGCCACCAGAAAGTTGATTCGGATAATGGGTGATGCGATGAGACAAATCCACGGCCGCAATCGCTTCTTTGGTTTTTTCGACTTTTTCCTGTTCCGGCATCTGGGCATAAATCAAAGGCAATTTTACATTATCCAATACTTTTGTTCTGGGAAGAAGATTAAAAAACTGAAAAACAAAACCCATTCTTTTATTGCGGATAAAAGCCAATTCGTCATCAGATAATTCGCCGATGCCCTGATTTTCAAATTTATAGATACCCGAGCTTGGCCTGTCTAAAAACCCCAAAATATGCATTAATGTTGATTTACCCGAACCAGAGGGTCCCATAATCGCCACGAATTCTCCTTCCTTAATAGTAAAAGAAACACCGTCTAAAGCGGTGGTCACAACCGAATCATCGCAATATTCTTTTTTTAAATTTTTTATCTCAATCATTTTTAGGGATTTTTAAGATAAAGCACGATTTCGTCTTTTTCTTTCAATCCAAAAGTGATTTCAATTTCTCCTTTGTTTCCCTTCAATCCGGTTCCCACTTCTATTTCTTTAATTTTATTTCCCTCTAAGATTCTAACGAATTTTTTGCCATTTTTATTAATCACTGCCCGCTGGGGAACGGTTAAAACTTTATCTTTTCTGGCTGTTTGAATTAGAACATCGGCAGACATGCCCGATTTTAAGCGAGAATCAGTTTTATCGAACAAAACCTTTATGCGGTAATAAACCACCCCATCAATCACTGTTTTTCCAGTATCTACCTCTACCACTGTCCCGTCCCACTCCTCTTCGGAAAAAGCATCTAGGGTAATTTTTACGGAATTTCCCAAATTAATTTTACCAATATCGGCTTCGGAAATATCTGCCTCAACTTGGAAATTATTCGGAGAGATCAAAGAAACAACATTCTTACCATTGGCGCTGACTATTTCCCCGATTTTGCCATCTGTTTTTGTCACCACGCCGTCAAAAGGCGCGATGACACTATTATCTTTTAATTTCTGATTATATTCTTCCACGCTGGCTTTATATTTTTCCACATCAGCCTGATAAACCGCGATATCAACATCACGTGGGGCTGCTTTTATTTTATCTAAATCAACCCTGGCTTTATTGTAAGCACTTTCAGCAATATTAATATTCATCCGATTGGTAATTTTCTGACTACTAATATTGCTTTGGGCAGTATTAATATTGCTATAAGCAGTATTATTGTAAGCAATGTCCGTATCAATTGTGGTTCTGTCTGTTGAAGAAACATCTTCTCTGATTATCGGATCAGCCATTGCTTTTTTGGTATAATCTAAGGCGTCAATAATTTTTACTAAGGCCGAACGTATTTCTATTAGGACAGAATCGATATTTTCTTCGATTGGGTTATTTATTGTTTCATCGATAAATTCTTCTGCGCCCTTGATTCCTAAACTCGAAACACCCCAAAAAGCGTCTTCAGCTTCGGCTTTTTTGGCTCTAAGAGTTGTCTCTAGAGAAGTACTGCGAAAAAAATAAACTTTTTCCATGTCTTTTAAGTCTGCCAAAGCTTTATTATATTTGCTCGAGGCGTCAATTAAATAAACCAAAGCAGAATTATAGTCGTCTTCTAAATCGTTTTCCGCTTTGGCCTTAGTATCGTCAAGAGAAATTTTGGCGTTATCTAAGACTTGCTCATATATTATTATCTCTTCATTTAATGCTCCGGCCAATAATTGGTCTAATTTTGCCTTAGCCTGATTATAGCTGGCCTGAGCCTGAAGATATTGACTATAAATTCCTCCGCTTTCTAATCTGGCTAAAACAGTTCCTTTTTTAACATTGTCTCCGACTCTTGTTAAAATCCCCTCAATTGTACCCGCGTTTTTAAATTTTAATTCAATATCATCGGCTGCCTCAACTGTGCCATTAGAGGAAATGTCCTCGACTACATCGCTGATTTTTACTTCCGTGAACTCGTAAGTCGGCGCTTTTTTGCGAAAAATACCAAAGCCAGCAATAACCAAAACGATTATCAAAACAATGCCAAGGATTATCTTGGTTCTTTTTTTCATTTTCCTCATTTTTTCTATCAGCTTCTTTGCTGATTTTTGCGGAATAATCTGCGGTTCATTTTCCACAGTATAAATATTACATTATATTTTTAAAAAAGAAAAGAGCGAGGACGCTTGTTCTCGCTCAAAGAATGATCACCACTTTGTCAGGTTTATGAATATGTTTTTCCGACATATCGGGTATGCCAACTTCGTGCATTTGTGCATCAAGCATAGCAATCAAATCAAGAGATTCCTGGCTCGGTTCCTCTCCTTCTTTTGCTTGAGCCAAAAAAGTAATTCCACGTCTCGTAATCTGAAGTCGTAAGGGAACCTTCCTTCCGTATTCCAAATTCACCTCTATAATTACATCTTCAAAAATGTTTTTATCTGTCATTCGTCCCTCCTTATATATTTTAATAATCCAAGCATATATAACTTGACAGAAATTGTCAATATGCTATTATTATAATATAAATCGGCCAAGAAAAAGGAGGGTGTGATGCACTGGCCTTAGCGTACTTTAATTAACAAGAAAGCCGGGGGACCCGAGGGAGTCCCCCATTTTTTATTCCAACTAATATTGACTTGATTTTATAACTATGCTAGCATTAATATGTCCGTAAAATGCGGACGGCCAGACGGCGTGTCGGCCTCCTGGAAGCAGCGTCCCAGTGGGACGCATCTGTCGTTGGGATTGTGGTCCAATCGACCACGGGCCTCTGTCGGGGTTAAACGACTCGAACAACGCCAGTATAACTATAACTGGTAAACCGATTCGGGCGTTTAGACTCCGATATACGCCACACCCCAAACAAGGGACCAGAGCTGTCCCCAAAAGCTCATCGCTTTTTTACTCTGCAGAGGGGCCGCTAAATAACGGCCCCGTTTTATTTACAAAAAATCCCCGCGAGGGGATTTAAATCTCTATTCCTATTGGGCAGTGATCAGAACCAGGAACTTTATCAAGAATAAAAGCATTTTTTATCTTCGGCGCCAAACTTTTTGAAATAAAAGCATAATCTATTCTCCACCCCAAATTTCTTTCTCTCGCATTAAAAGCATATGGCCACCAAGTATAATGTCCGTTGTCTTTATGGAATTTTCTAAAACTATCTGCAAATCCAAATTCAATTATTTTATCAATCTGTTTTCTTTCCTTCGGCGTAAACATTATATTGTTTTTATTGCTATTTGGCCTGGCTAAATCTATTTCTTGATGAGCTACGTTAAAATCTCCGATTAATATAATGTTTTTGTTTCTGATTTTCTTCAGATAATTTAAAAGTTGCTGATAAGCTTTTAATTTGTATTTTAAATTTTCCTTTTGTCTGCCCCCATGAGGCAAATAAATATTGATTAAAAGAAATTTAGGAAATTTAAGTTTCAATATTCTGCCCTCCGTATCAAATCTTTCCACCCCTAATTTATTTTCTATTGATAATGGCTTTTTTCTGACATAAACAGCCACTCCGCTATATCCTTTTTTATTGGCAAAATTGAAAAAAGAATAATAATTTTTGGGATTAGCCAAATCTGGCGGTAATTGTTCGGTTTGGATTTTTACCTCCTGCAAACAAACAATATCAGCATTGGTTTTTTCCAACCATCCTAAAAAATTCTTCCTATAAACCGCCCTTATTCCATTCACATTCCAAGATACAATTTTCATACCTTAATTCTACTAAAAAACCGGTCCGATGACCATCGCGACCGATTTTTAAATCCGCAGCAATTAAAATTTATTCTTGATAAATTGGCAATAAAGCAGCTCTGAAGATCTTTTCTGTTTTTTTATTATATTTCTCTTCGGTTCCGTTTTTTATATGATATTCAATTCCCTTTCTTTGACAAAAATCAATAACTCTATCTGCCTGTTTTTGATAAAATTCTTTATTATCTCCATAATTCGATTTTACATTATAGTTTAATTTTCCAAATACGATCTTGTCTACAAAAGATACAGAATTCAAAACTTCCCATATATTCTGCTTCTGTAAATTGGGTGTTGGGTATGGTTCTATACTTACCCATGTTTTTAATCCTTTATCGTGCAAATGTTTCAAAGCCCTGATTCTCTCCCCGTATGGCGCAGAATATGGTTCAAGTCTTCTCTTAAAACTTTTACTCAAAGAAATAAGGGTTATTCCGTATTCATTGTTCTGACCATATTTTCCGATATCTGTTAACTTTTTTGGATGAATTCCTTTTGTTAAAACAGTACAACGAATATTGTCCTTGTTTAATCTTTCAATTATTTTTAAGGTTAAATCTGCTACTTCCGGATATTTATACATAAAAGGATCTGTCGAAAAACATAAATGGACATATCTGATTTTATTCTTATATTTAGGAATTTCTCGTTCCAATAATTCTAAGGCGTTGGATACAATTTTGGGCCTTATCCAATCTTTATAATCTTTTATAACCCCTGTTCTTTTTTTCATCATCATGGCATAACAGGGAAATCTGCAACCATGAGCACATCCCTCCACGTGATTAATGCAAAAATCAGCATATTCAACCCCGCTTCTATATAATAGGCTTTTCCGGGTTATGCTTCTCATATTTATATTATATCATTTCTATTAATTAAATTTAAGCGTTTCTTGACCATCTAATTCTTTATCGAATATGTAGGAAATTATCTTCTTGGCAACAGGGTTGTGTGTTACAAAAATTAAATAATATAATAATTTACCCTCTCGAAGCTTTCTTCTAATTGGTCTACAATCAATAAATTTAGATTCGAATCCCAATCCTTCTAAATTATGGATATAAAATTTTAATAAATTATTTCTTGCATTTGCGGCATTTCTTCTTTTTTTATATATATCTAACCATTCATTGCCTCCGTAAAATTTATCTAATTTCCAAGGATATTTAGTAACTAATCTTACTAAAGACATATCGTAAGGATATAAAATCAATAAATCAATTTTTTTAAGCTTAGATAAAACATTTATCGTTTCCCATTCTAATTCTGGCCCAGCTGGGTCTAAGAGGACAAAATAACCCACATAAGGTGATGGGTTATAGTTATATTTTTTTAAAAATTCATTACAATTTTCATTGTAAAACTCGATTAAACTTAATTTATCTTCGAGAATTTCATTTTTGATACACTCTTTTAAAATCTTGAAATTATTTTCGTTTTTCTCTATTAATATGTATTTGTTAAAAAATCCTTCTGTTTTTAAAGCAATTAAAGAAGAGCCGTCTACTTGTTGTTTTGTGTTATGTAAAAGACACTTCCCCGTTCCGGCAAAAGCATCTATATAATATTTTGCTTGCAATCTCTTCGTAGCGGTTAGATATCCTTTTATGTATTTTTTAAGATATTCTAACTTCTGCAAGCTATGTTCTTTTATTAATCTCATAATTGTCTATGGTCGGACAATAGATTGAAACCTATTTACGTAGTATCTAATAATTCAAGAACTTTTTCGTAAAAAGGTTTCGCGAATAATTTTGCCTTATCAAAAGAAAGTCTATTATACATCCAATCAATCTTTCTTTTTATTTTGTCTTTTCCGAGAAATGGAATCATTTTTATATGTTTTTCAGCATTATTTTCTAAATAGCTTATAGTGTCAGCGTCTTTAATTAAATTTGACTCCTCATCGCCACCTTCTTCGTGATGTGCTACCATATTTCTAATCCTGTTTATTAGTTGTTCGTCGTAATTCTCTTTGTGGAGAAAATCACCAATAATATGTGCTCCTTCGTTTTGATGTTCGGATAGAATTTTAGGGTCATCAAATTCTACATTTTTGAAAGCTTCCTTACTATCGCCTTTTCTAAAAGCCCTTGCGATATCGTGAGCATACGCGGCTATAATAATTGCTTCATCGGCATCGGGTTTAATTTTTCTTACCCAGTAAACCGTTCTATTAAAATGCTCAAAGTTTTCGTCACGACCACTTTGTTTAAATGATTGTTTAACAAATTTTTTAACCTTGTGTAACATATCTCAATTATATCAAAAAACCGCCCAAAAGGCGATTTTTTATTTTTCCTCTCCCCACCTCGCCAGCGGGGGATTTAATCTAATTCTTTTAAAATTTTTCTTAAATCGGAAATAATATAATCAGCTTCGACATCACCCGGGTTTTTATTAATTTCTGGGTCAAAAAATAAATAAGTCACTGCGCCGCATTTTTTACCAGCTTTGATATCGCTGTCTTTATCACCAATAACAATAACCTTTTTATAATTTTTATCCTTGAGAAAATTATTTAATATTTCGGCTTTAATACTATGAATTTCTTTGTTTATACGAGAATTATTACGAATATAAGTATTACGATAAGTATCTGCTCCTATTATTTCTTCTAAATAATCGCTTAAACCAATAACCCTAACAAATCTTTTGGTGTGTTGAGGCCGACTATTGCTTAATACGATATTATGATGACCTTTATCTTTTATTGTTTTTAAAACCTCTTCTGAAAAATCTCGTGGTTTTATATATTTTTTTATAATATCCCAACCTATTTTTTGTAAACTTAGAGTTTTTTTAACCATACCCTGCCATAACTCTGGATTACCTTTTGGAACTGCTAATCTAAAATAATCAAAAAAACTCAATCCATACCAATTAATAGTTTCTTCTAAACTGATTTCTCTATTCATGCCAAAATCTTTTAATACTAAATTGCACACTTCTTGAACAGCGTGCTCATTATCTTTTTCTAATACTCCGTGAAAATCCCAGACAAATAAAATTTTATCATCCATAAAATTAATCGGGCTGTCCAGATTTGTCCCGCAAACGGTCCGCGTACGGACTCCGTTAGCGGAGGATCCCGCTACGCGGGAAACCCATTAATCGGAGAGCCGGGATTCGAACCCGGGCTAAATCCTCCCGCCCCGTACTAAAAATTTTCTATCGGGGTGCTGGGAGTTGAACCCAGGCCACTGACTCCCGAAGCCAGCGTACTACCATTATACTACACCCCGTAATTTTATTTTATCCAGTATTTCTCACGAATTTTTAAATCTTCTTCTTCTTTCTTTTCTTCAATTTTTCCTTTGGCCAATTGGCGAAGCTGGTCTAAATTTTCTTTGCTTAATTCTTTAACTCTTTTTTCCAAGTTTTTCTTCTCGTTCTTTTCCGGATTTTCGATTACTTCAGCCAATAAAACATCCAAAATCGCTCCAACCTTGGGTCCGGGTTGGATTTTTAATAATTTCATTATTTCGTTGCCGTTAATTTTCAGCATTTTTGCGGAAATCGGATCTTGAGAAACTTTTTCAATCATATATTCAATGGTCCTCAACCTGTATGGTCTTTCTTTCGGCCTGCCCATGCCTAATCTGTCGGCAATCCTCAAATTAATCAAGTCGGAAATGTTTTCCAGGCCAACTCTTTTTATCAATCTTCTTGCTCCTGCGTCGGTCAATCTTTCTGGGTCGGATACGAACATGTGATTTCTCACCAATAAAACCACTCTATCGATAAATTTATTGGGAAATTTCAACCTTTCCAAAATCCGATAAGTGAATTTCGCGCCTACATAATCATGATTATAAAAAGTGGAATCAGGCCCTTCGCCCTCCTTTGTTTCCGGCTTGCCGATATCGTGAAAAAGGGCGGCAAACCGAACTTCCAAATTAAATTTTTTATCGGCTGCTACTTTTAAAGAACGGAGTGAATGCTCGTAAATATCGTAAATATGATGCTTATTCTGACTTACCCCTACTCCTTTTTCCAGTTCCGGCAAAATATATTTGAGTAAATTGGTTTTTTGCAATAAATCAATTCCTTCAGCTGCTTTATCCGAATCAAAAATTTTAATCAGTTCGTCCTTGATTCTTTCTTTGGAAATTGCCTGAATCCAGCCAGCATTTTTCTGAATTGCTTTCATGGTTTTTTCCTCAATAGTGAAATCTAAAGTACAGGCGAATCTCACTGCCCTTAACATCCTCAAAGCATCTTCATTAAATCTGTCATCTGCCCTGCCCACGGTGCGAATAATTTTGGCTTTTATATCTTTTTGCCCGCCAAATGGGTCAATAAAAATAAGTTTTGAGTCTTGCCTGCCTGCCGGTAGGCATGGAGTTTTTAAAGCAAGGGCATTTACGGTAAAATCTCG
>MHMT01000021.1 GCA_001819435.1 Candidatus Portnoybacteria bacterium RBG_13_40_8 | reverse complement strand
AACATTAGCTTCTCCAACACGGGTGCCAATTAAATAAGCAATTAAGGCGACTTCCCTTGCAGTTTTTGCAATCTTGGCCTCTGATGCCTTTTTAAAAAGAATATGGGCAGACCAGGTTATAGAAGCAGTCATTAATTCCTTGGTAATTTTATCCATATTGTCAGCAATCTCCTCTGCCCGCTTCCTTTCTATTCCAAAGGCATCAGGAAACGAATATGCGTCTTCATTTACCAATAAATCTTTTAATGTAAATTGTTCTGTTTTGTTCATACTTAATCCCTCCTTTCTAATGCTTTTTGTTTCCATTCTTCAATTTCAATTAATAAATCTAAAAATATTTCTCCTTTTATAGCTACCATAATAGGCCGGTAATTTCCAGTAAACACTACCACAGGTGGACGATTTAAACTACCCTGACCTTCTGCCTGTTCCCACCATTTCCAGAAAATTGCATTCGCTTCCTGGTTCTTACATTCAAAAGCAAATGGTAATTTGCTAATTATGTCGGCATGTCCTTTAACCAGGTCTACGGCTCCACTTAGTGGCCTACGACGGGCTTTCTTGTCCAAACCGGACTCCCGTATCATTTCCGCCCATTTAAGCTCTAATCGCTTACCCTTTATTCTGCGTCCTGCTGCTTTCATATCTTATTTTAAAATATTAAATAAATTAAATCTTTTCACTAATCTAATATTACTTTGTGGAATCTTTCTTCTTATAATAATCGCTTTTGCATCAGTATGATATTTCCACTTTCCAACTGTTCCATTGTGTTCAATGTCTACCCTACCCTCATCCCAACCGTAAATCATATCCCGTGTCAATTCTACCCTTAATAAAACAGGGTCGAGAGAATCATGCTCGGCACATCTTGCTATTATTGTTCCGATCTCTGCTAATCCCTTTTGTCTTTTTCTCCAAATCCAAATTCCTTTCGGATGATTAATACCAAGCTCTCTCTTAATGATATCTTTTGCCAGTCCATCTAATAAGTATGGTTTAATCCCTTCTTTTTTAATCTTCTTCCAGTTTTTCCAATTTGTATAATGGTATCCAATCATTCTAACTCCTTAACTTCATTTAATTTACCCATAAATTTTCTTATTGATCCACTTACTGATCCTAGTTGTAACATAATCATATTTCTATCCTGTGGCGAAAACTTATTAGGATTAGCATTTTTAAGTGCAAGTCCCAATTCCACCGCCCTATTAAGTATTCTATTTGCATCTTCGTTTTGTTTCTGTGTAATTCTAAGAAATTCTATTTCTACTTTCTCCGGTTTATATTTAGCCAATCTTCCTAGTCTCATAATCGAGTCTCTACTCTTTAAAATACCTTCTGATATTGCCTTTTTTAACGGCTCCTGATATTTTTCAGGGACTCTAGCAATTTCCCTATAAAAAGTTCTTGGCACCCCTTTCCTTATGTCTTCTATAACATATGCAGGTTCGCTTAATAAGTTTATATATTCTAAAACCGTATCCTCATCTACTCCCAGTTCTACGGCAATGTCTTTAATAAGGCCATAAACTTCTGTACGAGATAACCCGCCAGGCGAGTAATCTTTTCCCGTACGCATCTTAATCAATCGAACATAACCTTTTGCAACATCAATAGCATTCATCGGAGAAGAACCTCCTGCTGCTGATTGATGTAGGTTCTCAGCCATTTGCCTTCTAAGTCTTTCGTACTCCGGTAATTCTTTATTATTTATAATTATAGGAATCTCTTTCCAACCAGCAACTTTAGCAGCCTTCCATCGGCATTCTCCAGTAATAATCATCATGCCAGAATCGACTTCCACTGGATTAATCATGCCTTCTACTTTAAGGCTTTCGGCCAGACCACTAATGTGTTTATCATCAAAAATCTTTCGTGGCTGATTAGGGTCTGGCCTTATTGCATCAATTGATACGTTACTCACGTTCATGCTTTTCCTCCTCCTTTATCGTTGCTACTAACATTCTCTCCCTAGTTATATTATCAGGCAAGAGTCCGCTCTGTCTGGCATTAGCAGCAAGAATGTTGGCATTATAGACAACACCCTTTACAAAACGATAATATCTTATCATTGCGTACCTTACTTCCTCTTCGGTTGTAAAAAGTCCATAATGTCCTTCGTCAGTTATATTACCGAACCAAAGTCCATTGTCTTTCCTAAACCATCTCTTAATTGAGTGCAAGATACCTCTTACGGTTTTTGCAGCTACCAAATAAGAATAAGGTGAGTTAGGTGTAAAATAATCTTTTATGATCTCATCGACAGTTAACTTCTCCCCATCGACAAATCTTTCTTTCAAATTAATTATTGTTTCTTTGTTTTTACCTTTTGGCATAGTTCATTCCACCCCCTTTCCTGCTACTTAAGTAGCTCTTCCAAATCAACTTTGTCTCTATTCTGGTAAACAATTTTTAGAGCTGCCCTTCCACATTTACTGATAAAACCCCATTGACTTCTAACTCCTACCTCCAAACAGATTTCCCTAATTGATTTTTCCTCTTCAAATAAATATCTTTTTAATACACTTCTTTCAAGAGCATTGAGCGGTTCTCCTAATCCTACCTGTCTATTTTCATATAATCCTCTACGAGAATTAACAGCATAACCCTCCATTAACCTTTTAATATCCTCATCGCTCATGAATCTTTTAAGGATTCCAAACTGTAATGTTCTTTTATCACTTATTTTTCTTAAGTCTATTTTAGTCATATTTTTTAACGCCCCCTTTCTCTTTTTCTAAACCAATTTCGTTGCGATATTCTAGTTAAAAATCTTTGAAAAGCGTAAGCATAAGTCTTATTAAGGTGTACTATTCCCTTATAATTTTCAACTATAAATTCTTTCTTTTCATCATCCCAACTAAAGGTTCCATATTTAAGTTTCTTTTCTATTATCATTTTGATTCCACCATCCTTTGCTTTTTAAGTGCTTTCTTTATATTTCCCACTTGCTGTTTATAAGATAGGTATTTCTTAGTACATGCCCAGGTACAAAAATGTCTCTTAACTCCACGCCTTACAACGGAAGGAAACTCTCTCCTGCTGTTACGATAAGGCATAAACAGACCTCCACATATATAACAGCGACTCGTCATCATGGGATTATATTCCCTAACATGGGCCTTTATTCGACACTCTTCCGAGTGATAATGAGTACCTGCTCCATCAACATGAGGAAGAAATCTCTTTCCACAAAGAGCACAGTATCTTTTGTATTGAAACTTAATTCTTTTGCGTTTATTCTCACGAAAAGGTAACTTATTAACGTATTCTTTAGGATTCTCGCCTATTTCGTTTTTAAATATCTGGCGAACTCTTTCACGGCTGAACCCTAAATCATCAGCAATCAATGCAGCAGGAATACCTATAAGAATATTTCTGACTATAAATTGTTTTCTTCGATATGTTAGTTCTATCTTGTTCATAGTAATATTTCCTTTCTGTTTCAATCTGAGTATATTTAGGGAGGCGAAAAACATCCTCGTCTCCCTCGTATATACCAAGATTACTTAGCGGGTAAAGGGAGAATAAAATCTCCACTCTGTCCCAAAATTAAGTAAGCTGGATAGTGACCATCCCATTTCTCGATGAGCATTTTCTGCAAAAGCTCAGCCGAGATTGTTTCTCTCTGAAGTTTCTGCTCTTGAGCTTGTCCTTCAGCCTGAGTGATCCTCTGCTCTTTCTGATACTTTGCTTGTTCTGCTTTGTTCTTTTCAGTTTCTACCTGAACTGCAGCTATCTGCTTAGATTCAATAGCCTGAACGTACTGTTCAGTGAATCCAAGTTCTCTTACAAGAACCGTATCAAGACGAATCCCGTTTTCTGCGAACTTATCTTTCAGTCCCTTAAATAAGGCATCGGCTACTTTCTGTTTACCTTCTCCAACATATAAATCTTCTGCGGAAAAGTCAGAAGGTATAATTCTGGCCTTACTTCTGGATTCAGCTCGAACGATATTATCAACAAGCGTTTGTTCTGAACCAAAGTTTTGGACGACCCAGGTTGCAGTCTTCGGGTCAATAGAGAAGCGGATCGTATAAAATAAATCCACTCTCTGTCCATCTTTAGTATTGGTATCTACTTGAGTTTCCTTATAATTAGACTTTGATTGTTTCAAGTCCGACTCTTTCATCGTTTCGTATAAAAGGAACTTAGTATTAATATATTTAGTTCCTTCTACAAACGGAGTAATGAAATGAGCACCTGGCTCAAGTATTCTTCCGGTAACAGCACCAAATCTTGTAACAACTGCTACTTCACCGGCATCAACCGTTCTAAAACCAAGCAGTAATATTATTACAAAAATTGCTACGATTCCTGCAAAAACAGCCAATCCTTTTACTAATCTCCCTTCACTTGTGTTTTCTGGTTCCATATTTTTTAATTGCCCAAACTCCAACTAAATAACAGAATGCACCGTATAGTAAAAATAACCATGCGGGCACACCTACTGTTAAGAATTCGGTCATTTCTTTTCACCCCCCTTCGGAGCATCATCTTTACCTTTCATATAAGAAATATAAATAATGCTTCCAATCGCTAATAAAATTAAAAAGTCTAGTATAAACATTACAAGTCTCATTTCTTTTCCTCCATTGGTGAAAAATATCGCTGTTCAACTATTTGTGGTTTACCAATATTCTCTATGAGTGCATCCTGAAGTCTAATTCTGGCTTGGGTTTCCTGATAAGAGTTACGCCAGTTTGCTACGCTGAAGAAAGCAACCGCACCTGCACAGACCAACATTGTAAAAATTGCGGAGACAATCCCTATTCTGAAAAAAACCATTGTTGTCTTATCAAACGTTACAAAGTATTTATATTGTTTTTGCATATTAGTAACATCTTACCACTTCTTACCCCTGTGTCAAGTACCAATTTAGCCTTGTGGAAATCCCTTTCCTAGTTTTTGATGAATTTCTTCTCTTATTTTTTTCCACTCACCTTCCGGTATAGGAATATATTCTGGTTCTGTTGCTTTTTCCGGTAAAGTGAGAGCATTTCTTAAGAATCTTTTATCCATATAAAACTCTGCAATATAGGGAATGGAAATAGAGAAAGTCTTAAATAAAATGATTCCTCTGTTTCCAGAAGAAATTTCCTGTTGAAGTATTGTTGCCTGAAGTTTACTTAGTTGGTATTCCCCCCCAGTATTTATTTTAACAATCCACTGTTCTTCGTATTTATCGTCATCAGACGTTCCTTGCATCAACTCCTCGTTTATCATTGGTGGCAGCCCTCCTTTCCACAACCCTTTGTATGTCACCCAATACGAAGTTTCTTAACGCCGACTTATAATTCTTATAGACCTTTCCTTTTGATTCACAGTAGTTTCTCATTTTCTCGTACTGTAACTTAACAAAACCAAGACCAACCTTATAAGACGATGCTATTTCCAACATATCCTCTTCAGTAATATCTTTAATAGAGGAATATTTCTTACCGGTTATTTTTAAAACCTTCTCCTTTACCATTCTAACTGGTTTAAAAACAAATCCACACTGAGGACATTGACAGAATTCGGTTTCTTTTTCTAATACTTCTGGTTCCTGGGGAGAGTCGGGAAGATATTTCGTTATCAATTTGTTCCAGGAAATATTTTTACCTTCTGGAAACTGTTGATCTGGGTACTTATCATAAGCCTGAAGTGCATAATAAATCGTTGAAGTTGACACTCCGATGTTCCGTCCAAGGTCTTGGACGAAAGTCTTGTTTCCTTTTTCATATTCTTGTGCCAGCTTATCGTCTCTTATTCTTTTTCCTAAACTCCAGTATCCTTCTACCAACGCCCACCTAGAAGTAAATACAGATTCAGTAACGATAGCTTTACACTCATCCACTAAAATCTGGTACCACTCTTCTTGTTCGATTGATTTATTGTTCTGGGATAGTTGTGACATTTTTTGGAAACTCCAATTTCAGTTTATCATCAATTTCCCTTAATTTTTCTGTTATATTCTCTTCCCCATAAACAGTTATATCCCAATAATAATAACCCTTTGCAGTCATTTTAAGGTCTATACTTGTCGAGAATCGTATGTTCTCATTTCCCTGGTTTTGTGGATTTGGTCTTCCGTACGGCCTTACTGGTGGTATCGGGTCCATGTTTCCCTCCTTTCCCATTAAGAGAACCTAAAAAATAACCCAGACTTAGTGCATGAATAATAGCAACTGTATAAGCAATATAAGGATTTGTTTTATTGGTTAAATCCTTCTGAAAAATTCCGTAAGAAGCAAAGAAATAACTATTAAGCACTGATCTATCAACGCCTAATAAATCAGAAATATAATTAATTGGACCAACATTCCCTAATTCTCTCAAATCCTGGGCACTTTTTTTCATAATAAGTTCTAAGTCCTCAGAATTCAAAATTAAACCTTCATCCACTTTCTTAATAACGTCCTTTAAATCTATCTCGGTTATTATTGGTGGTTGGTCACCGTGTCCGTTTGTCTTTTTCTTAACCATTAAAATGGTGGCGTCCTTCCTTCGTCATCAATACTTATATCATCCGTATTCATTTCTTCTTCTTCGATCGCAACCTTCTTAACAGCGGGTCTTGCTACTGGCTTAGGTGAAGCTAAATAATTAGTAATCTTTGAATATTCTCCCTGGCCTGTTTTTTTACGTCTTACCTCGACAACAACTCTTAATTTACCGCCCAGAAGATTACTGGGATAGAATTCTTTCTCCATATCGGGTTCTTCTCCCATAACCGCAACTGCAATCTTATAAAGATTAGAGGGATTTCCCTGTTCCCAACCTGGATTTATAGTTAAACTTGCCCAGGAAAGAATTTCTACTCCTTCATATTCCGGAGTAAGAATATTAAATCTTAATTTCAATTGAGGTTTTCCGGTAAAAGGATTTTCTTCTCCTGGAATAAAGGTAATATCTGAAATCTCTACATCATAAACTCCTGCTGGTACAAAACCAGTTGGTCCTTCGCTTGTGCCTGAAGATGGTTTTATCTTAACATCATTAGTTATCGGCATTTATAAAACACCCCCTTTTCTATCCCTATGTGGTGTCACAGAGGGAATTGGATCAAATAATTCTTTTGTCTTTTCTATTTTTTGTTTGGCTACTTTAGCTGATTCCGCTTCGCCTTCGACTTCATGATCGAGCCATCTTCGGGATTCGGGAACTTCTGAAGCAACTGGAGAATCAATTCCTTTTTCTTCCAACTTACCAAGAACCTGCCCCTCTACCATATCCCAAGCCTTTTTAAAAACCTTCTCGGAGTCTTCGCCATTTTCTAATTCCACGGTTACAAATGTGGATACATCAATTGAAGAATATCCAGGCTGTCCTACTTTTCTGCCAGTTCCTACTGTTAGTTCTTTGATTTTCATAGTTTTTCCTCCTTTTTAACTTCATCAATAATTCTTTTAATAACAGGTTTGGTTGTACCACCCAGGCGTCTAACTATCTCATTAAGGGAAAGCCCCTTCATTCTTAATGCCAGGATGGTATTCCTTTTAACTTTATCAAAAATATCTGTCAATTCTTTAATTTCTAAATCATTCATATGTTTTACCGCAATAATTTTTCGGAAATTTCATTTATCTCTCTGAAACTAAGTTTCTTTTCTTCAAGAGGTGTTGTTTCTTTTAAAATAACTTTCATTAGTTCATTTCTCAAAAGACCAACTCCATTTTTAAAAGCAAGTACACCTATTTTTTCAAAATTATTCATTGGCATTTGCATAATCGTCCCCCCTATCTCCTTCCTTTTCGGCCCATTCAACCATCTCTCTGACATTTTTAAATTCAGGAATATAACATCCTTCTTTTTCTGCAAAGTTAATATAGGACCTTGCTGATCCTACTCGTTCTCTCCAGGTATAAAATGTGGGTCCGTTTATCATATTAATGAGAGCTTACCACTACTTACCCTTCCTGTCAATACCCAAATTTGGCATACTTCCTTTTTATTGCTATCACATTCGAATAGTTATTCTTCTTCCACCATTCCCTACTATGTGCACGGGTTCTTTCTTTCTGGCATTCAACACAACGAACGGCCTTCCCGTGCCT
>MHMT01000020.1 GCA_001819435.1 Candidatus Portnoybacteria bacterium RBG_13_40_8 | reverse complement strand
ATCCGTTGAAGGACTTTTTCTCTGAACCCGCCTCATAAGCGGGTTTTTCTTTTATATTAAAGCCAAACAGGTTCTAATCCAGTCCACTCTACGACCCTTGACTTTTAAGAATGGATATGCTATACTGATAATAGTACAAAAACTGTTATCAGTTCTTGTTTTTAAAAAAATAAAAAGGAGGTGTATGAAAAATGTCTAGATTTTTAATTGCCGGTATGGTCTTGATGGTATTGGTTATGAACTTTGGATGCAAGACAGAAACACAAGAGCTTTGGGGCACTGTTGAAGATGTAAGAACAACCTCTGCAGTTACGCAAAAAACCGAAGGAAAAGGAGATCCTGTTGGGGGTGCAATATTTGGAGCGTTAGCTGCTGGCACTACAGGAGCAATAGTAGGAGCCGCAGTTGAGAACAGACAAGGAAAAATCGTTGTATCTGAAGAATTACTTGGGTGCAAATTTGTAGTGAAACTTGACAATGGTACTCGTCTTGATTTCACTATTGAAGAGAGTCTGACCGATAACAATTGCACCAAATGTTCATTATTGAGAAAGGGAGACAGGATTAAAGTTGTAGAGACTGTATATGCGACGGACAAGAAGAGATCAGTTAGTTATTCGTGGCCTAACGATTATCGTGGTGAATCTGGGCAGATTCTACATTAGTATCTCGGGGCGTTATCAGGTTAAAATCCTGCTCTGACGCTCTTTTTTTATATAAATCTAACCCAAACTTGAATCCAAACAGGTTCTAATCCAGTCCACTCGCTGACCCAGCGATATGTTTATTATAGTTATCAAAAAAGTCGCTTAAAAGACGATTTTTTGGTATAATAAAAAGAGGTAATTTAATAAAGGTCGTTATTATTATATATTTAAAACTTTTATGGATTTAATATTATTAGTTATTTTATTGGTTATTGGGATAACTGGCTTAGTGAAGAAAAAAATTAAGATTTCTTCAAAAAAAGAAATTACTGGAAGGGCGGTAATAGGTTTATCTATTTTTTATATAATTATGGGAGGCGTTATATTGTTTGTTTCTCAGGGTGTTGATTTGGTTATGGTTGGCGTTATCGCATTAATAACAATAGTAGTAGTTATCTTTGCCAAAAAACAGCCCGTTTTACCCAAAAATCCGCAAGCCCAGGTTTAAATACTTATCAAATAGGCTCTAAACTAGTTCAGTTGCTGATTTTAACTCTTTTATTATCTCTAACTTCATTCTTAACTCTTCAACATAGTCAGGATTCTGCAATAGCTTTATTAAAGGATTTATAATAATCTTTGAGTTAAGACCCAAAGATATTTTAAAAAAGCCCGAGATTTTTTCTCGGGTTTTTGTGTTGACTTTTGCTGAGTAAGAGCTTATGATAAAAGTATAATAATTAATTAAGAGGAAAATAAAAATATGGGAAAAGAATCAAAAATTGAAAAACTAGCAAAAATTGAAAAAGAAAAGGCTGAACGTGACTCAGCTCTTGAAAAAGAGAGACTAAGAAAGGAGACATTAGAAAAGGAGATAATAGAAGAAAAATTAAATCTTCCGGAGAATGTAGAATATTCTGGGCACTTGATATTCTACTTTGAGACAAGTGAATCTGAGGATTTTCTGAGAACGCTTGCGCAATTCAAAGAACTCAATAACGAGCTTAGAATAACTGCCATTTCACCTCTTTTGACTATTCACGGCGGTGGAGTGCATTCACACATTGATGGGTATTGCGTTAATTGTGAGCGCGAAGAAGAAAAAGAAGAAGAAAAATAATTTACTTACATTTTTTAAAAGGCACATACACGTTATGTGCTTTTTTATATACTCAAACAGGCTCTCGGCCCGAGGCCGATCAGCCTGCCCGCCGTGGGCGGGCCTTGGGCTGATAGTCCAGTCCACTCGTCCACCCTGGTAAAATCGTCTTCTAATTAAGACGATTTTTTGGTAGAATAAAGATATGGAAAAATTAAAACATAGGCCAATAAGGCAAAGAAATACAAGACAACAATCCGCTTTAAGAATTATTCCTCTGGGAGGGATGGAAGAAGTTGGCCGGAATATGACTGTTTTTGAATACGGCGACGATATTGTTATTTTAGATATGGGTATTCAGTTCCCGGAAGAAGATATGCCCGGCATTGATTTTATTGTCCCCAACGTCAGTTATTTGCGCGGCAAGGAAAAAAATATTCGCGGAGTAATTTTTACCCACGGACATCTTGATCATATTGGCGCTGCTCCGCTACTTTTGAAAAAACTCGGTTATCCGACAATTATTGGCAGAGACTTGACCATTGCCCTAATCGAGAAAAGAATGGAAGAATACGCCAAAGAATCGGTTAAGCGCCTAAAGATTATTAAGGTTAAATCAATTAATGATCGGTTTAATTTAGGTAAATTCAGAATCGGCTTTTTCAATGTGGAGCATTCAATTATGGATGCGGTTGGCGTTATTATCAATACGCCGAACGGAACGATTATTCATCCAGGCGACTGGACAATGGAGAAAAATCCAATTAATCAACAGGCGATTACCTATAATCATTTATCTTCTTTGCCGGCGCCAAAAATTTTAATGCTTGAAAGCCTGGGTTCACTCGATACCACCCACGAATTGGTCTCAGAAAAAGATATGTATGCCAACCTGGAAAAACTTATCAGAGAGGCAAGAGGCAAGGTAATCATCGGCACTTTTTCTTCTCAAATAAAAAGGATTAGCCATATTATCGAATACGCCAAAAAAATCGGCAAAAAAGTTGCCCCGGACGGTTACGGCATGAAAATGAATATTGAAATAGCCCAAAAACTGAGATATATAAAAGCCGGTAAGGAAGTGCTTATTTCCATCGAAGATATCCATAAATATCCGGAGAATAAAATTATAATTATTTGTACCGGAGCGCAGGGCGAAGGCAATGCGGTTTTATCGCGGATAATTACCGGCAATCACAGATTCATCCGCATCAAAAAAAACGATACCGTTATTTTCTCATCGTCCGTTATCCCGGGAAACGAAAGAACAATTCAGCGATTGAAAGACAGTCTTTATCGCAAGTGCGATAATGTAATTCATAGTGATATCATGGATGTGCATATTAGCGGTCATTCCAATGCCGCCAATATTAAGGAAATAATAAAGCAAGTCCGGCCAGATTTTTTTCTGCCGGTTTATGCCAATCATTATTTTTTGAAAGAAGCGGCGAAATTGGCCATGCAGTCCGGAATTTCCAAAGATAAAATATTTGTTCTCGATAACGGTTCAATTATTGAATTTCAAAACAGAACAGCCAGGGTTCTAAACAAAAAAATTGATACCGGTTATGTTTTTGTCGACGGGCTGGGTATTGGCGATGTCGGTCACATTGTTTTGCGCGACCGTCAGACAATGGCCGAGGACGGAATGTTTGTAATTATAACTACAATAGACCGGCAAACCGGAAAAGTTAAAAATAATCCGGATATTATTTCTCGCGGATTTATTTACATGAAAGAATCAAAGGAACTTTTAACGGAAGCACGTAAAAAAGTAAAAGAAATTGTTAGACATACAACTATTGCTGGCGCGCCGATTGACTGGGCATATGTTAAAGATAATTTACGAGATAAAATGGGTCAATTTTTATACAGTAAAACCCGGAGGAGGCCGATGATTTTGCCGGTAATAATTGAAGTATAGCGTGGATTCAAAATTAAAATTTTACAAAAGGCACATACACGTTATGTGCTTTTTTCAAAAAATCCGCCTACAAGAGGTCGGATTTTTTGTTTTAAATTTTTGAAAAATTTAAAAAGTCTATTTGGAAAGATGTTTTGAAATGAGCTTCTGCATCTCAAACATATCTACTGTTCCTTTCCCGCCGAAAACTGCTTTCAAATTCGCATCGGCATTGACGTTGCGCTTATTGACCTTATCCTGAAGGTTGTGCTCGTGGATATATACCCAGAGCTTTGAGACTACTTCTGGTCTGGGCATCGGGCCCTTGCCAATAACCATAGCCAGTTCTTCGCTGACTTTTAACGGTCTCATAAACGCAGCATTGGGTTTTCTTTTTGCCATAAATTTATTTATTTAATTATTATTAAGGCATTTGCCTATATAATTATATTATAGAGCATAAATAAATAAATTCAAAGGTTTTGCGGGCTTTTTGGGTTTTAGCGGTTTTTGTTTACATTAAATTTATTGAAATGATATAATAGGAGTTCAAGGGTCAAAATTTGATTAATAATTAAGGGGTTCACCCCGTTAAATGCCGCAAAGCGGCATCCCGCACCGCGGGATATTTAACGAGGTAAAAAAAATATGAAAGGATTTGTGGATAATATTGAAAAAGAAACCTTGGAAAATACTAATTTTCGCAAGGTGCTTTATACCGGGAAACACAGCCAGTTGGTATTGATGAGTCTCCGGCCAGGAGAAGAAATCGGAATGGAAGTTCATTCTGACAATGACCAATTTTTCCGTTTTGAAAAAGGGCAAGGCAAATGCATTATTGACGATAATGAATACGAACTCAAAGACGGTACAGCAGTGGTTGTGCCGGCCGGCGCCCAGCACAATATCATTAATGTCTCTGATACAGAAGAACTTAAGCTTTACACTATTTATTCTCCGGCTCACCACAAGGAAGGTATTGTGCGCGTGACCAAAGAAGAAGCTATGGCCAAAGAAGCGGAATTTGACGGCAAAACTACCGAATAATTGAAATATTTAGATTTTCAAAAATCCTTGACCGAGTCAAGGATTTTTGATAGAGTGAGATTTATGCCCGGTGCTACAACTTTGATGCCACTTTGCGACACAGATGTAGTATCGTGGCATAATAGATAAACAAACGTTTTTTGATGTATAATCTACAACTTTGATGAACTCAGTATAAAAATCGAAGTTGTAGCACTGGGTATGATTAACTATAATAATTTAAAACCGGGAACGGTTTTTATTTTAGACGGCCAACCATATCAGGTGGTTGAGTTTAATTTTGTAAGAATGCAGCAAAGAAAACCCGTTGCCCAGACAAAAATCAAGAACTTGATTAACGGCAAAGTCATCAGCCGTAGTTTTCAGCATACGGAAAGCTTTGCGGAGGCGGAAATTAAATACCGCGAAGTGAAATTTTTATATGTTCATCGCGGCAAATTTGTATTTTGCGAAATAAGCGACCCGTCAAAGAGGTTCGAAATTGATGAAGAACAAATTGGCGATTTAAGCAAGTTTTTAAAACCGAATAGCAACGTTGATGTAATGGAATTTGAGGACAAAATCGTGAATGTGTTTTTACCGATTAAAATGGAATTTAAGGTTATTGAAGCGCCGCCATCGATTAAAGGTAATACTGCCCAGGGCGGGGTAAAAGCAGTTAAGATTGAAACCGGCACATTAATAAATGTCCCCTTATTTATTGAACAAGGAGACATTATCAAAATAAACACCCAAACCGGAGAATATACAGAAAGAGTCGAAAAAGGGGAATAATTTACCCAATATGCTTTTTAATCAATTCTTTCATTTGGGCAACATTGTTTTCTTTTTGTTCCAAAAAATCGGTCCAGAATCTTTTACACTCTTCGCAATTTCCCGCATCACTAATATAATATCTTTTTACGCGCCAAATAGATTTTTGTTCCTGGGTCAATTGGAGCATTAAATTGTAAAGATTATTGTCCATAGATTTGCCCCGATTAACGGGGCGATTTTAATTATTACCCTATTATTATAGCAAAAATTGTGCTAATTTAGGATATATGGAAGATTTTCTCATTCAACCATTTCTTTTGGGGATTTCCACTGGAATCTTTTGCTTTACTTATTGCGTGCCCTTTATAGCGCCATATTTAGTCTCCGAAGAAAGGAAACTAGCCAAGAATTTTAAAGTGATTTTGGAATTTATTCTCGGTCGTTTAGGTGGCTATATTCTTTTTGGCGCAATTTTTGGCTATTTGGGAGAAAAAATTTCCAATCAAGCAGTAAATTTGATTTTGATTATTTCTCTGATGGTTTTGGCAGTTGTTTTGATTTTTTATGCCTTGGGTCTTTTAAAGCCCAAGGGCATTTTTTGTTCATCAAAATATATTAAATTCAGGGAAAAATCACCGCTTTTGATGGGATTTCTGATGGGCATAAATATCTGTCCGCCGTTTTTAATGTCTTTGGCTTATGTTTTTTCCTTACACAGCGTTTTTAAAGGAATAATTTATTTTTTGATGTTCTTTTTGGGGACAACACTTTATTTTCTGCCGGTTACTTTTTTGGGATTTTTGGGAAAAATGAAGGAATTTCGCTTGATCGCCAGAATTGCTGGTTTAATTGTTGGTTTTGCCTTTTTAACTTACGGGATTTATTATATTATTAGAGGTCTGACCTTATTTCATGCTATTTAAATATGAAAAAGTTTTTTGCCATTTTGTTTTTAATTTTGATAGTCGGCCTGGCCGGGTATTTGATTTTTACACGGGAAAAAGGAGCCAAAGAGGCGAATAATGCCGAAGATTTTTATCGGGCGAAATTTTTTGAGAAATTATCTGGCAATATGGTTCAGTGTGGGCTTTGTCCTAATCGCTGCATCTTATCTAGGGGTCAGATTGGTTTGTGTAAAGCCAGGAAAAATATTGATGGCGAGCTTTATTCTTTAAATTACGGCAATGTGGCTGCCCAGCATGTCGACCCAATTGAAAAAAAGCCCTTTTTTCATTTTTTGCCCGGAGCCAAGGCTTATTCAATTTCTACAACCGGTTGCAATATGCGCTGTTCCTTTTGTCAGAATTGGGATATTTCTCAGGTTTTTCCCTGGGAGGTGGAAACAACCAAAATGACACCAGAGCAGGTAGTCAACGATGCGTTACAAAGCGGGAGCGAAGTAATTGCTTTTACTTACAACGAACCAATCGTTTATTATGAATATGTTTATGATGTGGCAAGATTAGCCAAAGAAAAAGGATTAAGAACCGTAGTAGTGAGCAACGGTTATATTAACCTTGAACCATTAAGAGAATTATTACCCTATATCGATGCTTATAAAGTTGATTTAAAAGCGTTTAAAGAAGAATTTTATCAAAAATTTACCGGCGGTCATTTGGCGCCGGTTCTGGAAACAATAAAGACTATTAAAAATAGCGGTGTTTGGCTAGAAATTGTGAATTTATTGATTCCCGGAGAAAATGAAAGCAAAGAAGAAATAAGAGAAATGGCAAAATGGATAAAAGAAAATGTGGGCGACGATGTACCGCTTCATTTTTCGGCCTTTCATCCGGAATATAAATTACAGAATTTGCCGTCAACTCCGTCGGAAACAATAATTAAAGCCAGGCAGGTTGCCATGGAAGAGGGATTAAAATTTGTTTATACCGGAAACATTATTTATCCCGAAGGAGAATCAACTTATTGTCCGGGGTCAAAAGAGATTGCCATTGAAAGACGGGGTTATATGATTCAAGCCAATAATTTAGTTGATGGCAAATGTTTGGATGGTGAAGTAATTCCCGGGATTTGGAAATAAGAAAATAAATGAAAAAAGTAATAATTTTTGTTATATTTATATTGTTGGTTATTGGAGCGGCTTTGGTTATAGACCAGGGAAAATTGGAATTTATGAAAAAACAAGAAGGAAATAAAAATAACATTCAAAAAGATGAGGGACCGGTGCGCGAAGCGGTTGTGGCTGGGCAATTTTATCCTGGTTCAAAAGAAGAATTAAGTTCAATGATTGATAATTTTTTGACTAAAGCAGAATTGCCAAAGTTAGATCCGTATATCCGTGCTTTGATTGTTCCTCATGCTGGTTATGTTTATTCTGGTCAAGTGGCGGCATATGGATATAAAGCATTGGTAGGAAAAAATATAGATACAGTTATATTGATCGGTAATAGTCATCGGGAATATTTTGATGGCGCTTCGATTTATCCCAAAGGATATTTTGAAACACCTCTTGGCAAAGTTGAAATTGACGCAGAATTTGCCCAAAAATTAATGGAGGCGAATGACAAAATATATTTTAAAGAAAGCGCCCATTCAGAGGAACATTCCCTAGAGGTTCAATTGCCGTTTTTACAAATGGTCTTATCAGTCTCGGGTTGGAAAATTGTACCGATTATTTTAGGCAATCAGCCAGGCGCGAGTGATATTTTAATTAATGCCTTGAAACCATTAATGAATGAAAATGTTTTACTTATTGCCAGCACTGATTTGTCTCATTATCCCAAATATGATGATGCCAAATATAGTGATGGTAAAGTAATTGAATCAATTTTGGCTGGCGAAAGAGAGAAACTTAGAGAAGCTATAAATAAATTAGAAAATGAAGGCATAGAAAACCTACAAACCTGTGCTTGCGGTCATGATGCGATTGAGGTAGTAATGGGCCTAATGGAAGGCAAAAAATCACAATTATTAAAATATGCTAATTCAGGTGATGTAAGCGGAGAAAAAAATCAGGTTGTCGGTTATACGGCAATTGTTTTTACTTCCGAAAAATCAGAGAACGAGCTGAACAAAGAACAACAGAAAAGATTATTGGAGATTGCCAAACAATCCTTAGAATCATATCTCAAAGAGGGAAAGATTTTGAAATTTGAAGAAGACGACTCGCTTCTAAACAAACCAATGGGCGCTTTCGTGACCTTGAAAGAGCATGGCGAATTAAGGGGCTGTATCGGTGTGTTCGAGCCGGATATTCCTTTATATCAAGTTGTGGCCGAAACAGTTATTTCTTCGGCAATTAATGATCCAAGATTTATGCCGGTGACCAAGGAAGAATTACCATTATTGGAATATAAAATTTCAGTTTTAAGCCCGCTGAAAAAAGTTGATTCATACAAAGACGTAGAAATCGGCAAACACGGAGTAAAAATTGTCAGAGGTTCACGTTCAGGGGTATTTCTACCTCAAGTAGCTACAGAAAATAACTGGGACAGAGATACATTTTTGAGTATTTTATGTACGCAAAAAGCCGGCTTATCAGCCGACTGTTGGAAAGACGAGGATACGGACCTTTACGTTTTTACTGCTCAAGTTTTTGACGAAGAGAGTGTTAAGTAGATTAAAATTATAAAATTCAAAATTCCCAAAAAGATTAAAGCTTGATAAATACCGAAGATTGGAACAAGAAAAATACTAACCAGAAAAGCGCCAAGGCAAGAACCGATTAAGTCCGCGCCATAAATGATACCTGCCTGCCCTCCGTAGCTCGAAGAGCGAAGGAGGGTTTTTTGTTCCAAATATAATTTATTAATAATCGGAAATTCAAAACCAACAATTGCACCAATTAGACCAGCGGCAATCAAGAAAGTTATTTCTATAAAAATTGATGATTTGAGCGAAATTCTAAATAAAGAATAAAATCCGAATAAAAGAATCAGCGAGAAGACAATTATTAAAGCGTGAATTTTGATTATAGATTTGATTGTTTTTTGCTCTAATTTTCTATTTGCCAGCCAGGAACCTAGAGTCATTCCTGTCATTAAGGCGGTGATGATGAGAGAAATTTTGTAATATAAATATCCGTAAAAAATCTGAAACCCGAAAATAATTATTATTTCAATTGCCATTAAAGAAAATCCCGCAATTGCCATAACAAGAGGAATTTTTTTTCGCGGGCCGTGAAAGAATATCAAAGATCCAAAAATAGCCATAACAATTATCCATCCAAATTTTAATTCTCCTAATGAAGCAAAAATTTTGGCTAAATTGGGATAAAAAGACGATATCCAATAAATAAAATTATAATAACAACTAATTGGCAGTTGGTCTTGATTTATTTTGGCTGTTTGATTTTTATCCAATAAATCATTTAAAGTTCGAACCCTGTCATTGTTTAATCTGTATTTAATATATTCTTCATTTACAAAATTACTTTTTATTTCCCTTTCTTCAAGTCTTTGGATGAGTGAATCCGGATTATTATCAAGCTGATTTTGGGAAGCAATAAATAAATGCTGGTCTTCGGGCAAGATTAAAACGGAATCAAAATTATTTTTAAGAGCCAAATATAAAGAAGTATCTAAATTTTCTATTTCTGGCCCAAAATAATTGGCTGATAATTTTAAATAGGTTGATAAAATCCCGTTTTCGGATAAGTGAATTTTTGCTTCTTTATAGAATTCATCGGTGTAAAATCTATTTATCAGGGCAGTCGAGGGATTTGGTAGGTTTACGATTATTAGATCAAATTTTTCCGCACTATTTTTTAAAAAATATCTGGCATCCAGATTAATTATTTCAACTCGTTTGTCATTCAAATTAACCGATAAGTTATTAGAAAAATATTTTTCGGTAGTTTTAATCAATTCAGAGTCTAATTCCAAATAATAAATCTTATCCGGATTATGTTTTAAGATTTCTTTTATAATCCCATTAAAACCATTGCCGATTAAAAGTATATTTTTGGGATTTTGATGATATAAAAGCGGAATATGAACACACTCATTAAAAATATTTTCTTTATTGGTCCCCAGGAATAGTCCGCTTTCATAAAAATTATACTGGTCTTTTAATTGGGTTACAGCGATATTTCCGTAAAGAGAATTTTTTGATTCAATTAAAGTTTGGTTTGGAAATCGGAAAACATTGGTTTGGTAATCAATAAAAGGAGAAAAGATAAATATGAGAATAAAAAAACCAAAAAAAGCAATTGATAAAAATTTTAATCCAGCAATTTTTCTATGTGCCAAAATAAAAATCCCGGCTAATAAATTTAGTAAAGCAATAATTGAAGCACCATAAAATTCATTAACGAAAATTAAAAAATAACCGAAAGCCAATCCCCCGATAATAAAACCAATTGTTTCTAAGATATAGGATTTTCCAATGGCTCGACTTAATTCTATGCCTTGGTAATTATATTTCCACAATCTGGCGATAATCGTGAATTGTAGGCCCAAAATCAAGCATAAGGGAGCTAAAACAATAAAACCATACAAAAGCGCAGGAATTAAATTGGGTATTTGGCCAGCTTGAGCGGTGATTAAAATTCGGGAAAAACGAATTAAGAATATTTCCAAACTTAGAAATATGGGAATTAAAATATTGGATATAACAAGAAGTTTAAAGATATTTTCTTCTTTAACCAATTTATTCAAAAGTAAACTGCCAATACCCGTCCAAAATAACCAAGAAAAAAGAGTCCAGCCAATAAAAAATTCATTGCCAAAAAAACTGGTATTTAGTTCTCGGATAACAATCAACTGTGAGACAATCGATGTGATGCCGAGGACGATTAGAGAAAAAATAATTGCCCTTTTCACATTAGATAGGTTATAATAAAATATAATAAGTATCAAGTAATGAGTAACAATTAATAAGTAATAAATATTATGGCGAAAGTTATTCAACAAAGAGACAAATGCATTGGTTGCGGAACTTGCGTGGCAGTTTGTCCAGCTTTTTGGCATATGGGCGATGATGGAAAGTCGGTTTTAAAGGATGCTAAAGATGCCGGAGGAAATAAATTTGAACTGGAAATAGTTGATTTGGGCTGTAACAAAGAAGCAGCAACCAGTTGTCCGGTGCAGGTAATTATGGTAGAGTAAGAAATAATATATTACAGGTCTTTACCCCCAACACCAAATTTTGGTGTGGGGGTTTAAATTTTTTAAAAAATGTGGTAGGATATGTTTTATATTGAGCCCTTGTAGCTCAACGGACAGACCTGCCCGCCAATGCTTGCCCTGATAGCTCAATGGATAGAGCAATCCCGTCCTAAGGGAGAGATCGGGGTTCGACTCCTCGTCAGGGCATTGGCAAAGCAGGCGGGGCAAACCCCTGCCTACCGGCAGGCAGGCGTCCTAAGGGTGAGATAGGGGTTCAATTCCTCTCAAGGGCAAAGATTAGGGGCCCGTAGTCTAGGAGTAAAACACGTCCATGGCATGGATGAGTCCGGGGTGCAAATCCCCGCGGGTCCACCAGAGGAGAGTTGGCAGAATGGTAATGCGCTCGCCTCGAAAGCGAGTGGCCGCAAGGCCTTGCAGGTTCGAGCCCTGCACTCTCCGCAACGTAATAAATTGCTTCGCAATTTAAACGTTGCTGTGACGTTTAAATTTTTGAAAAAAATTTATTACGTCACGATTAAAATATGATTAATCTTTCAACCGAAAATTTAATTATTATATTTTTACTGGTAATTTTGATTGCCTGGACTATTGTTTTACAAATCTGGGTTTCAAGAACAAGAAAAAAAGTAAAGATATTTTTAAAAGGCAAAAAAGTTAAAGACCTGGAAGAGGTGATTTCCGAGCAAATAAAAAGAATGAGAGGAATTGAAAGCGATATAAAAAATCTTTCGGAGTGGAATGAGAAATTACAGAAAATATGCGATATCTCTATTACCAAAATTGGGGTGGTTCGTTTTAATCCCTTCAAAGATACGGGCGGAGACCAAAGTTTTGTCATTGCTTTATTAGATAGCAAAAACAATGGTCTGGTTTTATCTTCTCTACACAGTCGAGAGGGGACAAGGATATATTCAAAGCCAATAGAAGGAGGAACTTCAAGTTATAACTTGACCGACGAGGAACAAGAAGTAATTAAAAAAGCAATTCATGGATAAGAATGAAACAAATAAAAAACTTCAACCAAGACCACCAATAGTGGTCGTTTTGGGGCACGTTGATCACGGAAAAACCACTTTATTAGACACAATTAGAAAAACAAATGTAGTGGCTAAAGAATCGGGAGGAATTACTCAACATATCGGTGCTTATCAGGTTGAGCACAATGGTAAATTTATCACTTTTATTGATACGCCTGGCCATGAGGCATTTTGCCAAATGAGGTCGCGAGGCGCCAAAGCAGCCGATATTGCGATTTTGGTTGTAGCTGGCGAAGAAGGGGTAAGGCCACAGACAAAAGAAGTAATAGATTGCATAAAAAGAGAAGAGATCCCGGTAATTGTGGCAGTAAATAAGATGGATAAACCACAGGTAAATTATGAAAAAACAGTCGGGGAATTAGAAAAAGAGGGCTTGGTTGTTGAGTCGAGAGGCGGCAAGATTCCAGCAGTTAAGATCTCAGCTATTAACGGTGAGGGCATAAAAGATTTATTGGAAATGGTGGCTTTAGTAGCCGAGATGGAGGAATTAAAAGCCGATATTGAAAAACCAGCCGAGGGCGTGGTAGTTGAATCTTATATGGATAGCCAACGGGGAGTTACTGCTACCTTTTTGGTCTTGGAAGGAATCTTAAAAGTCGGTCAATGGATAATTTGCGGACATACATACGGGAAGATAAAAAGTTTAGAAAATTTTAAGGAAGAGAAGATTGAGGAAGCCGGACCGAGTACTCCGACCATTGTTCTTGGTTTAAATCAGGTACCGATTGTTGGAGAAAGATTCGAAGTGGTAGAAAGCGAAGAAGCGGCAAAAAGTAAAATAGTGGAGAAACTTGTCGAAAGCCCAAAAAACATTCAGGCAGGTCCGTCCGCTTCGCAGCGAGGCGAGCTACAATCCGAAGGCTTAGGCGAGGAGGCCAAAATATTTGATATAATTCTTAAGGCCGATGTTCAGGGATCGCTGGAAGCAGTTAAGGATAGCTTGATGAAGCTAGACCTTGAAAATATTTGTTTAAATATTTTAAAATCAGATGTTGGTGATATTTCTGAGACCGATGTAAAATTGGCTTATCCGGCTAACGCCACGATAATCGGTTTTCGAGTTAAGGCTTCAGCCGCTGTTCTGAATTTAGCCAAAAGAACCGGAGCAAAAATTAGAAATTACGAAATAATCTATGAATTGTTCGAAGGAGTTAGAAAAGACGCGTCTAAATTATTGAAACCAGAAACAGAGAGAGAGGAGTTGGGAAAATTAAAAATTATCGCTATTTTCAGGAAAGAAAAATCAAGAATGATAGTCGGCGGAAAAGTTTTGGAAGGCAAAATAGTTAATAAGACCAATCTTGACGTGATAAGGAACGGCGAAAAAATCACTTCCGGGAAAATTATTCAACTCCAGCACAATAAAAAGGATATGGCAGAAGTTGAAAAGGGCAGAGAGGCGGGAATTTTATTTGAGGGCGAGCCGATAATCGAGGAAGGAGACATTCTAGAAAACTATAGAGTGGAAAAGAAAAAAAGAGAATTATGAAAAATCGAATAGAAAGAATCAATAAACTGATAAGGGAAAAAATCGCCGAAATATTATTAAAAGAAGTATTTATTGAGAATGGCTTGATTACTGTTCAAAGCGCAGATACCACAAAAGATTTAAAATATACCAAAATAAAAGTTAGCGTAATACCATTCGAGAAATCTGGGAAGGTTTTAAAAATTTTAGAAAGAAACTTACCAAACATTCAAAAAGAATTAAACTCTGCCATAAAAATAAAGTTTGTTCCCAAAGTTAAATTTGAGATAGATGTAACCGAAGAAAATGCCGATAGGATTGAAAAGATTTTGAGAATGATAAAAAATAATTAGCGCCGGGGTGGTGTAACTGGTAGCCACGCAAGACTTAAAATCTTGTGACTGCATAAGTCGTGCGGGTTCGAGTCCCGCCCCCGGCATTGGGCGATTAGTTCACCGGTAGAACGCTTCGTTTACATCGAAGAGGATGGGGTTCAATTCCCTAATCGCCCATTTAACGGGGCAAGTCCGAAGGGTCGGGGTTCAAATCCCTCGGTGCCCACTATTTACAAGGTCATATTATCTGATAAAATAAAATTATCTATGGCCCGATGGCGAAGAGGTAACGCGGCTGTCTGCAAAACAGCTATGCGCCGGTTCAAGTCCGGCTCGGGCCTAAGTTTAAGCCGAGGTAGCTCAGTGGTAGAGCACGCGACTGAAAATCGCGGTGTCGAGAGTTCGATCCTCTCCCTCGGCATCGCGCAAAAAATTTACTTCGTAAATTTTAACGCGATAGGCACGTTATTTTGCGAAGCAAAATTTACGTGCCATCGTAAAATTTCTTACGTTGCGGGGGTAGTTCAGTAGTAGAACGTCTCCTTGCCAAGGAGAAGGTCGCGGGTGCAAAGCCCGTCTCCCGCTCCAAACAAAAAATACGGCTTCAAAGCCGTATTTTTTGTTTTATTCTTCGGCGTAAAATTTTTCAATGAAAATTCTCGATTCAAAAATAAAAAAATGGGGCTACGAGATTTCTCTCGCAGCCCCGATTGTGGCGTCTCGTCTAGTAATCGTCCGAGACGTTGGTGAAGTGGTAGCCGCAGCAGAGGCAAAGTGCAAGGTAGTAGTTTGTTACTACGACCTTGATACGTCCGCACTTCTTGCACCGCTGTGTCTGTACTTCCTTGTACCGCGCCATCGGCTTTCCGCAGTGACGTTTCGTCCAGTAAGTCTTCTTGCCGAAGATTCCTGGATTCGGTTCGCGTCGCTTTTCGCCGACGTTTTCCCACTCCGGATCGTGGTTCAGGCATTTACCGTGAACACACTGACCGTGAGGATGCCGCTGACCCACAAAGTTGCTATGGTCCATAGCAATTCTCCTTTCGGCCACCCATTTCTTAGGTGCCATTCATATCTTATCATATCTATACAAAAAAGTCAAGCGCGAGAGGTAAAAATAAAAAATCAGCACCCCCGCTGATTTATAGATCAATTACTGGTCTTTTAAAAAATTTCTTTTAGAAAATGTAGCTCGAACCGATATTTTATGCGCGGGAGAGGATTTGAACCTCCACGTCCTTGCGGACACTAGCCCCTCAAGCTAGCCTGGCTACCAATTACAGCACCCGCGCATTCAAATAATAATTTTAATCCACTACCCCCGCCTCATCAATAGAGAATAGATTTTTAGAAGTATCAATGGTAGCCTTTGCGCCAATGGGGATAGTGATTTGTTTTGGAAAATGACCAAAATCAACATTCATAATAATCGGAAAGTTATAATTTTTAGTGGCCTCCAATATAATTTGTTCTACTGTATTCGCTTTTCTTCTTTTACTTTTAAATTTGTAGATATTTTTCAATTTTCCAATCACCATCCCTCTCATTTTTTCTAAGGCCCCAACCAATTTTAGATGGGCCAAAAAGTGCTCCAAGTCCTCAAATGTTATATTTTCATCTTCCCAAAAGAAAATTGTATCTCGCCATTTGGGACTGAATTTTGTGCCCCATAATGTTCTTAGAACCGATAAGTTCCCACCAATTAATCTGCCGGTTGCCTTGCCGGATTTCAATACTTTAAATGCCTTAATTTTTCCGATTGGCCCAGACTCAAAAAGAGCTTTTTCAAAATGATCTCTGGTAAATTTTTTCCAATGCGGTATGCCAAATTCTAAAGTTGGACCATGAAAGGTAATGAGCTTGGTTTTAACATAAATCGCATTCAAAAGCACGGAGATATCAGAATAACCAATAATAATTTTAGGATTCTTTCTAATTGCTGAATAATTAATTAATGGCAGAAGTTGATTAGAAGTAAAACCGCCAAGAGAAGTAAATATTGCTTTTACTTGGCGGTCTTTTATCATGGTGTTGAGGTCTTTTATTCTTTCTTCAACTGTTCCGGCTGAATATCCTCGATATTCTTTAAAAACATTTTCTCCCAGTACTACTTCCAATCCCATTTCTTCTAACTCTCTGATCGAGCTTTTGAATTTATTTCTAAAAACTATTGGCTCAGAAGGAGAAACCACTCCAACCTTATCGCCTGGTTTTAATTTTCGGGCCTTTCTAATAATCATAATTATTGTTCTTTTTTAATTTCTTCAGCCGGTCCTTCCCATTCCGCGCCCAACAATTCTTTGGTTTTCATTCTAGCTTTTTTACCAGCTCTTTCTCTCATGTAATAAAGTTTTGCTCGCCTTACCTTTGAACGCTTAACTAATTCAATTTTAATAATGGAAGGACAAAATAAAGGAAATATTCTTTCAACTCCGATGCCCTCAGATATTTTTCTGACTGTAAATGTACTATTTATCCCCTTGCCATGCTTTTTGGCAATGACCAGGCCTTCAAATACTTGAGTTCTTTCTGCTCCTCTTTTGGTTTTTTCGGCCAATTTTAATTGAACACGAACAACATCTCCCGGACGAATGTCAGGGATTTCTTTCTTAATTTGATTTTGATTAAAAACATCTAATTTATTTGTCATACCCGGTGCTACAACTTCGATTTTTATACTGAAATCATCAAAGTTATAGATTATACATCAAAAAATGTTTGTTTATCTATTGTGCCACGATACTACATCTGTGCCGCTTTGTGGCATCAAAGTTGTAGCACTGGGCGTAATTTTTCTAAGATTTTATTTAGGTCATTCGGTAGATTAGAAACGAATTCTTTCGTTCCATTCTTGGGCAGGGTGATTTTTAAATAATTAGCATGAAGAAATTGTCTTGTCAAACTCTCTAATTTTGGTTGTCTTTTGAATTTATACTTTTTATCGCCAGCAATCGGATGGCCAATTGAAGCCAAATGAACCCTGATTTGGTGGGTACGTCCGGTTTCGGGGAATACTTCTAGAAGTGAATAATTTTTAAATTCTTCAACCACCTCATATCTGGTAATCGCTTCCCGTTTTTTACCAATTGGCGTAGTTGTCTGACTTCCGCCTCTTTTTCTGGACCTAGATATTGATTTAGCGATTATTCCTTTTTTATCCTTTAAGATTCCATAAACCAATGCAATGTATTTTTTTTTGATTTCCCGGTTTAAAAATTGGCCCTTTAGCTGGTCGTATGCTTTTTCATTTTTCGCCGCAACCATTAATCCGGAAGTATCTTTATCTAAACGATGGACTAGTTGTACTTTGGGATATTTGATTTTTAAAAAATCCAGTAAAGTGTTTTTTTCGTTTGTTACTGGATGAACCAGGATTCCCGCGGGTTTATCGATTACAACTATATCATCATCTTCATAAATAATCGGAATATTCATAACTTGGTGGGCGGTGCAGGATTTGAACCTGCGACCTTCACAATGTCAATGTGACGCTCTAAACCAACTGAGCTAACCGCCCAAATTTGTAATCTTTTTTATTTATATTATAATTTAAATTATAATAATTAATCTTAACAAAAGGCTGCTTTAAAAGCAAGTTTTTCATCTCAATGGCCTATGGGATACAAATCTTCCTCTATTGGGAATGAAATTTCTTGCGTAATGTACGGCATAGACCCCGTTCTTTTGGATGATGGCAAAGGATTAGAAGAAAAATTATTGGATGCATTAAAACAGGACGGCTTTCACATTTTGGACAAGGCATCTTATGAATTTAGTCCCAAAGGATATACGTTGGTTGTTTTGTTGGCTGAATCCCATGTCTCTATCCATACTTATCCAGAATATAATTCTCTTTATTTCGGACTTTATAGTTGCAGAAGAGATGGCGACGGAGTGAAAACTTATGAAATTTTCAAGGAGGGTCTAAAACCAGTCTCGGTTGATTTTATCCAGAGACCAATATCAGTAGGCAAGAAATAATTCAATAGAAAAATTTAAAACCCCCGCGACGCGGGGGTTTTAAAAATGCGCATGCTTGGATTTGAACCAAGGACCCCGGCTTTATAAGAGCCGTGCTCTAACCAACTGAGCTACATGCGCGTAAATTATTTTCTTTTCATTAATTCTTCAAACTCCCTTCTCTCAATGGTTTCTTTTTCAATTAATCTTTTGGCGATGAGAATGAGCTTGGACTTTCTTCGCTTTAAAATTTTGTCAGCGGTTTTTTCGGCATCGCGGATAAATTTTTCCACTTCAACATCGATTTCCCCGGCCACTTTTTCCGAATAATTTCTTCCTTCGGATATTTCTTTACCGAGGAAAATCAATTCCTCCCTTTCGCCAAAAGTAACCGGGCCCATTTTTTCGCTCATTCCGTAGCGGGTGACCAAAGCGTGAGCCAATTCCGAGGCCTGTTTTAAGTCCGAAGAAGCACCAGTGGTTAATTCGTTGAAAATCAGTTTTTCCGTGCAATAACCGCCCAAAAGCACTGCCAGCTCATCAAGAAACTCAGAGCGACTTCTTAGATGCTTGTCTTCGGATGGAATCTTTAAAGTATATCCGGCTGCTTGGCCACGAGCAACAATGGAGACTTTATGGATTGGATCGGTATTTTTCAGACTTGCAGCGATCAAAGCGTGACCGGCCTCATGATAAGCGGCGATTTCTTTTTCTTTTTTGGATAAAATATGACTTTTTCTTTCCGGTCCGAGCATAACTTTTTCAATTGAATTCAACAAATCCAGTTGATTGATTATTTTTTGATTTTTTCTGGCAGCCGAGATTGCTCCTTCGTTTACCAAATTAGCCAAATCCGCCCCAGAAAATCCCGGCGTTCTTTCGGCCAATTCCCTTAAACTGACATCATTGGCCAATTTTTTGTTTCTGGCATGGATTTTTAAAATTGCCTCTCTATCGTCAATATCGGGCATATCCAAAACAACTCTTCGGTCAAATCTACCCGGTCTTAGCAGGGCGGGATCCAAAATATCCGGACGATTAGTAGCGGCTATAACAATTAAATTGGTGGTGACGTCAAAACCATCCATTTCCACAAGTATCTGATTCAGGGTTTGTTCTCTCTCATCATGTCCGCCACCCAATCCCGCGCCGCGATGCCTGCCCACCGCGTCGATTTCATCAATAAAAACAATTGCCGGAGCATTTTTCTTGGCTAAATCAAATAAATCACGTACCCTGGCAGCGCCGACTCCGACAAACATTTCTACGAATTCCGAGCCAGAAATATGGAAGTAGGGGACATTAGCTTCTCCGGCCACGGCTCGAGCCAATAAAGTTTTACCCGTTCCAGGCGGGCCCATTAATAAAACTCCCCGAGGAATTCTGGCGCCGATATCAATAAATTTTTTGGGAAATTTGAGAAAATCAACAATTTCTTTTAATTCTTCTTTGGCTTCTTTTACTCCGGCCACATCCCTGAAGGTAATTTTTTGTTTTTTGTCCATGGGTTGATTTAGTCGGGCCCTTGATTTTCCGAAAGACAAGGCTTGAGTTTGTCCCTTTTGAGCTTGGCGGAACATAAACCACAGAAGCACGGCCACAAAAATAAAGGGTAAAATAAATGGCAAAAGATTAGCCATCCAAAAACCCAGTCCTGATTCGCCTTTTATTTCTAAATTTATGGTTTTTAATTTTTCATTATCAACTCCCAAATTTTTTAAGGTTTCAGTTATGCCAAGTTCACCTTCTTTGCGACTTGATTTTATCGTTCCATCTTTATGTTCTATTTCTAAATTATTTTCTCTGATCGTAATTTTTTTAACCTCATCATTATTAATATAAGAAACTACTTGATTAAGAGAAATTTCTTCTTTTTCTTTAAGCGGACTGGTATAAATAGTAAAAAGAGCCGATAGAACCATCAGAGCAAAAATTACTATTAAGATATTTTTAAATAGATTTTTCATTGTTTTTAATAATAACATAATTAGGGAAAAATTCAAATAAAAAAAGTGGCCGAACTTCACAAGAAGTTCGGCCTTAGATGCGCGGGTGTTATTCGCGTCTTCGGCAGTTGCCGTTTTTGGCAACGCCGTGGTCGAGTTGGGCATCGGCAATGGCTTCCTTGGTAGCTTGGTCCAGTTCATCACCGGGCTTGTCACCGTTTTCGCCATCATCCGTGACCTGGGGCAGAACATTCAGGCTCATGTCTTGAACCAGAGGTTTGTCGTCGGTCTTGGGCTCTTCGATCCGGAACTTGTTTTTTGCCTCGTCGAAGTGGATAATGCCGCTGGGCGCCCACCACCAAGAAATGATCCAAGTTTCCCTGACTTTTCCCTTGATGGCGACGTAGAGAGCGCGGTCGGTTGAGAACATCTTGACCCCTTTGTTCTGGTTTTGATAAAAGGGGGAGATTGTTCTTTCTGGCTTGCGGTCTCCTGGATATCCCTCGCCAATGATGATTTCGACTCCAGGACCGGGATCTCCTTCCAGGATTGCGCCGACCATCGCCTTGATCGTAGGATTGTCGTTTTCCCACGGTTTCCAGATCGTCCCGCACTGGTTGTACACTGGACGACCGTAGCCATCTTCGATTACGGCAATTCCGTGGAGCGTAAGCAACGCTCCCCCAACTCTGAATTGAGCCAGGTACTTTTCCATAAAAACCTCCTCATAAAGAAAAGGACAGGATATTTCCCCTATACAGGGTACTATTATCATTATACACCCAAAACAAAAATCTGTCAACCCCAACACCGAATTTTGCGAGGTAATTTAAAAGCGAGGCGCTGCGCGCCTCGCAATGATAATATACGGCAAAATCGGTGTGGGGTTAAAATTCCTTTATTTTTCTTCTATTTCTTCTTCAAAAATCGGCTTTAAAGCCATTCGATATTCCGATGGTTTTATTGAGATGATTTTGAAATTATAGGTTTTGTCAAGTTCTAATTTTTCCTTCATTTTCTTTTCTGTACCGAATTCGGAGATGTGGGCCAACCCCTGAACATGTTCATCTAATTTTATAAAAGCGCCAAAAGGGTTAAATTTACTCACGCTTCCTCGAACGATTTGACCAGTTTTATAATCATCTCTGACTTTTTCCCAGGGATTTTCTTTTAAGGCTCGGGTTGAGAGAGAAACTTTATCGCCCTCTATTTCTACTATTTTGGCCTTGATTTTTTCGCCAACCTTGAAAAAATCAGCCGGATTATCAATAATTTGCCAGTCAATTTCCGAGATATGAATTAGGCCCTCTAATTCATCAAATTTTACAAAAGCACCAAAATCAACCACTCCGGTAATGATTCCTTCAACAATGTCTCCGACAACGTATTTTTCAAGGGCTTTTTTCAATTTTTTTTCTTCGGCCGATTTCTCAGAAACAATGATTTTTTTCTCTCTCGCATCAAGGTCAATTATCTTAATTTTTAAAATCTGATTAACCAATTTATTTAATTCAGAAAGAATTTTTTGTTTATTGGCCCCTTCTACGCGAGGATAATGAGAAGAGGAAAGTTGAGAAACCGGCATAAAAGCTTCGGCGTTTTCCATTTCCATCATCAAGCCACCTTTATTTGCTTTTAAGACTTTGGCTTCAATAATTTCACTATTATCCATTTTTTCTTTTAGGAATTGCCATTTTTTTTCTTCTCCGGCCTCAAGCATAGAAACCTCGGTGTAGCCGTCTTCATTTTCCAAATCAACAATTTTTACAGTTAAAGTATCGTTGAGCTTTATATTTTTAAATTGCTGAGGGTTTTGTTTTATCTCGCTGCCCAAGATAATCCCTGTTTTAAAATTCTTTAAATCAAGAAAAATCATTAACGGCTTTATGGCTACAACCGTTGCCTCGATGACATCTCCGGGCTTAGGAATAACAAAATCGACCCTGGAGATAAGGGTTGCCATTAGGCCTATTTTTTTGTCGTTTATCAACTTTGTAGGCATAGTATTTAAAAGTATAAATGATATTAAAATTTTTGGCAAGAGACTCGTCCCCACACCAATCTTCATAACGGAATTTGTCATATCGTGCTCGGAGACGAATGTCGGCCTCGCCTTCGAATCAAAATATAATCAGGTCTGTTGCCGAGATTGGTGTGGGGGTGAATTTGTTGAAGAGATTTTTTTATGATAAGATAAAACTGTATGAAGATTGTTTGGTATGGCCAAAGCTGTTTTAAGCTCTTGGTCAAAACAAATAACGGCGATAAAATCACCATTATTATTGATCCGTTCTCTAAAGATATCGGTCTAACCCCACCTCGGGGCAATGTCGATATTGTTATCGCTTCTCATGATCATCTTGATCATAATAATATAAAATCAGTAAGCGGCGAGCCGTTTATTATTGAAGGACCAGGAGAATATGATATTAAAAAAGTTTTCATTAGAGGAGTTTATTCTTTTCATGATGATGTTAAGGGCGAAGAAAAGGGGATAAACACAATTTCGGTAATTGAAGCAGAAGATATGAAAATATGTCATCTGGGTGACTTAGGACAAAAAGAATTATCCGATAACCAACTTGAAAAAATCGGAGAAATAGATATTTTAATGGTTCCAGTCGGAGGTAATTTTACAATTAATGGCAGTGAGGCGGTAAAAATTATAAATCAAATTGAGCCAAACATGGTAATCCCCATGCATTATAAGGTTCCCAAATTGAATATTAAATTAAATCCCGTAGAAAAATTTTTAGAGGAAATTGGCGCAGATAAGCAAGTAATGGAAGAATTATCTATTCAGAAAAAAGATTTTACCGAGGAAGAGATGAAAGTGGTAGTAATGAAATCCCTGGGCTAAAAACCATGAAAATAAAAAATTTTATAAAAAAAATTCAGCGAAAACCGAAATCAGCGCGGATTTTAATTTTATGGATATCTACGCTTGTAGTAATGATTATAATTGTGGCCATTTGGTTTTTTTCTTTTTCTCGCGGACTTGGGAAAAAATCAGAAAAAGAAGATTTAAAAATACCATCTTTATTTGAAAGCATAAAAACAGATTTTTCTACATTTAAAGAACAATTTAACGAAGAGATAGAAGGTGAAGAAATTAATCAACAAGACTTGGAGGAGTTATTAAAAGCAAATGAAGAAGGAGAAGAGCAACAATAATAAAAATAGCGAAAATTCAGATTTGGGCAGAAGGATACAGCTTAGAGAAATCAGTCAAGAAATGAAAGAATCGTATTTAGATTACGCAATGAGCGTAATCATTTCTCGGGCCATTCCTGATGCTCGCGATGGTTTAAAGCCGGTTCATCGCCGGATTTTATATGCTATGCATGAGATGGGTTTAACCGCCGGGACCAGACACAGAAAGTCAGCCAATGTTACCGGTATTACCATGGCTTATTATCATCCTCACGGCGACCAAGCAATTTATGACGCTCTCGCCAGAATGGCTCAGAATTTTTCCCTCCGCTATCCCTTAGTTGATGGTCAGGGAAATTGGGGAAGCGTTGATGGAGACGCTCCAGCCGCTCAAAGATATACCGAATGCCGTTTATCAAAATTAGGCGAGGAAATGCTAAAGGATATTGAAAAAGAAACTGTTAATTTCACGGATAATTACGACGGAACAAGAAAAGAACCTACGGTTCTTCCTTCGCCAGTGCCAAATCTTCTTTTGAATGGAACCCTGGGGATTGCTGTTGGTATGGCCACCAGTATTCCCCCTCACAATTTAAATGAATTAGTGGATGCAATCTGTTATTTGATTGATCAACCGAAAGCGACAGTTGAAGACATTTTCAAGTTTATTAAAGGACCGGATTTTCCAACCGGCGGGGAAATTTATAATAAAAAAGAGATTGTTCAGGCCTATGTGTTTGGCCGTGGTCCGATCGTGGCTCGGGCCAAGGCCGAGATCGTTGAGGAAAAGGGCAAGTTTAAAATAATAATTACAGAATTGACCTATCAAACCAATAAATCAGTTTTATTAGAAAGAATCGCCGAACTGACAAAAGATAAAAAGATTGATGGGATAAGGGATATTCGAGACGAATCAGACAAAGATGGGATAAGAATCGTTATTGAATTGAGGAATGACGCTTTTCCTCAAAAAGTTCTAAATAAGCTTTATAAATACACCGAACTTCAAAAAGTTTTTCATTTAAATTGTATTGCCCTAACCGAAGGAATTCAGCCTCAGACCCTGTCTCTGAAGCAGTTATTAAGTCAGTTTATTGATCATCGGGAAAAAGTAATTACTCGTCGCCTCAAATATGATTTAGACCGAGCCAAGGATAGAGTTCATATTTTAGAGGGCCTGGCCAAGGCATTAAAAAATATTGATAGGGTAATAAGTCTTATAAAGAAATCAAAAGATCGAGATACGGCTAAGCTGGGGTTGATGAAGACATTTAAACTTACCGAAATTCAAGCTAACGCAATTTTGGAAATGAAACTCCAAACACTAGCCGCTTTAGAGCGCCAGAAAATTTTAGATGAATTAAAAGAAAAACAGAAACTAATAGCAGAGATAGAGGGTGTTTTATCTAGTCCCAAAAAGATTTTGAAAGCAATTAAAGACGAATTAATTGAACTTAAGAATAAATATGGCGACGAGAGAAGAACAAGAGTATTTACTTCCAGGATAGGCGAATTTGCCGAAGAAGATTTAATTCCCGAAGAAGAGACGATTATCACGGTTACTAACACAGGTTATATTAAAAGAGTTAATCCCAAATCCTATCGAGCTCAAAGAAGGGGCGGTAAGGGGATGATAGGTATCAAAACCAAAGAAGAGGACTTTGTAGAACACTTCTTTGTTGCTTCTACTCACGATGATTTGTTGTTTTTTAGTAATAAAGGTAAGGTTTATCAGGCCAAGGCCTACGAAATTCCCGAAGCAACCAGAGCTTCGCGAGGAAAAGCAATAGTAAATATTTTGGGCTTGGCCTCGGAGGAGAAAATAAGTGCTGTTGTTCCCTTGAGAAAACAAAAACAAAATGGTTCTGTGCCTGGATTTTTGGCAATGGTTACTAAAGATGGTATAATAAAGAAGACAGATATAGAAAAATTTGCCAATATCCGTAAAGGAGGTATCGTGGCTATTGAACTGGATAAAGACGACAGTTTAAAGTGGGTAAAAGTAACCAGTGGTCAAAATGAAATAATGCTGACTACGAAACTTGGTCAATCAATTAAATTTTCAGAAAAAGACTTAAGACCAATGGGCCGAAGCGCAAGAGGAGTCAGGGGTATAAAATTGAGAACATTCGGCAAAACAAAAGATAAAGAAGAATTTACTGATGCCGTGGTTGGAATGGAGGTAATTAATCCAGATTTAGTAAAAACCAATCCCGAAGTTTTAATCATCAGCAGCAATGGCTATGGCAAGAAAACGCCTTTGAATTATTTTAAAGTTCAACATCGGGGAGGAGTTGGGGTAAAAGCAGCGAAGGTAACCGAGAAAACCGGCGCCCTGGTAGCGATTAGAATAGTTACCCAAGAAAAAGAGGATCTGATTGTAACGTCTCAGAAAGGAAATGTAATCAGAACCCCAATTAAGACTATATGTAAAGTAGGAAGGGTAACCCAGGGAGTCAGAATAATGCGTTTAGAGCCGGGAGATAAAGTAGTTTCAATCGCCTGTGTTTAAAATTATTATGGCTGGTACCGGAGGATTTCTTCAACCAGAAGAAATCATTAAACAATTAAATATCAAAAAGGGAATGCAGGTTGCGGATTTTGGTTGTGGAGCGGGTTATTTTGTTCTACCCTTAGCCAAGGCGGTGGGAGAGGGCCTTGTTTACGCTTTTGATGTTTTAGAGCAAGCTCTTGAATCGGTCCGAAGTCGGGCCAAACTTCAGGGGCTTTTTAATATTGAGACAAAACGATGTAATTTGGAAATTCCGAGCAGTTCGGGTTTGCCAGATAATTCTCTTGATATGGTCTTATTGGCCAATATTTTATTTCAGTCTTCTAAAAAAATTGATATAATTAAAGAGGCAAAAAGAGTTTTAAAGAAAGGAGGAGAATTGGTGATTATTGATTGGCAAGAGAATCAACCAATGGGTCCGCCCAAAGAATTGATTGTTTCTACGGATTCAATAAAGAAAATGGGTCGAGACGAGGCGTTAACATTTAAGAAAGAAATTTTGGTTGATAAATACCATTGGGGGATGGTTTTCCAAAAATAAATCATGAGTAGAAAACAACTTTTAATGATAGCCGGAGGGATTGTATTAATCCTTGTTTTTATATTCTTTCTTTGTCCGACTTTATTTCCCGGTCTTTGTAAAAAACCCTGTAAGAAAGTAATGGTAGATTTAGAAATTTGGGGAGTCTACGATGAGCCAGAAGTTTTCAATAAATTAATAGAGACATACGAAAAGCAGAATAAAGAATGTGTCAATATTAAAATTGATTACAAAAAGAAAAACTTTAATGATTATGAGGAAGAACTTATAAATGCTTTTGCTTCCGATAAAGCGCCGGATATTTTTATGATTCATAATACCTGGTTGCCGAAACACAAGGATAAAATCAAGGAATCCTCCGAAACCATTTTGCCTTTTGTTGATTTTCGAACTGCTTTTGTGGATGTGGTTGAGCAAGACATAACTGATGAAAATATGATTTACGGATTGCCGCTTTATGTTGATACTTTAGCTCTTTATTATAATAAGGAGTATTTTAATACAGCCGGCATTTCTTATCCACCAGCAACCTGGGATGATTTGATATTAGCCGCAGAAAAATTAACCAAGAGAAATCAATCCGGCCAAATCGAAAGAGCGGGCATAACCCTGGGAACGGTTGAGAACATTAATCGTCCAACCGATATTTTGTCTCTTTTAATGCTTCAAAATGGCACAGAAATGGTTAGCGAGAACAGGGATTCGGTTAATTTTGATAATAGCGTCAGAAGAGAGGATAGCTTATATTATCCGGGTCAGGATGCTTTGCGTTTTTATACTGATTTTGCCAATCCATCAAAGATAACTTATACCTGGAATAGACAAATGCCTTATTCGATTGACGCATTTACCGAAGGAAAAGCAGCAATGATGATTAATTATTCTCACCATATTGCCACGATTAAGTCAAAAGCTCCTTATTTGAATTTTGCCGTTAGTCCAATGCCCCAATTAAAAGAAAGGAACTTTGATATTAATTACGCTAATTATTGGGCTTTCGCGGTCTCCGAAAGAACAAAACTGCCCGAAGAAGCCTGGAAATTCCTCATTTATTTAACCAATAAAGAAAATTCCCAGAAATATTTGGAAAATACCAAAAAACCGACTGCCCGTAGGGATTTGGTTGATTGGCAGAAAGAAGATTTAGAATTCGGTGTTTTTGCCAAACAATCTCTTACCGCTAAAAGCTGGTATCAAATTGATAATAATAAAGTTGAAACAATCCTTGCCAATGCCATCACTTCAGTCAATTTGGGCAGTTCCAGTATCTCCAGGGCATTAGAAACAGCCGCTAGTCAGATTAATTTATTGATGAAAAAATAAAAAAATGAAAAAAGCCTTGTTTTTTATAATTGTTTGTTGTACAATTTTAATAGCTGTTCCTTTGGTTATAAAAGCTCAGGGCTTGCCAAATCCTCTTCGCTGCGGCGGACAACCGGTAGAGACAATTGACGGTTTGATAAGCTGCATTACCGAGGCATTGAAAGTGTTGGTGATTCCCATTGCCACAGTGATGATCGTTATTGGCGGAATTCAGTATTTAACTTCATTGGGCAACGAAGATAAAATCAGAAGAGCAAAAGCCACCTTGCTTTACGCGATTATTGGAGTAGCCGTGGTTTTGGCAGTAGATTTTATAGTGGATTTGATTAGGGAGGTTTTGTAAAAAACATAAATCATAATAATTAAATATTCATTTTTAATATCATGAAAAAATTATTTTTTATTTTTATAATATTTTTACTGACTTTGCCTGTAATTGTAAGGGCACAGATATGGATTACCCCAGATCCATGTAATTCGCTTGAATCAGAGGGTAGGCCGCAAGCTACTAAATTATGCGATTTAATAATGGATGTCGCACTTATTCTTTATTGGTTAGGCGTAGGTTTATCAATTCTTGTTGTGATTGTTGGCGGTATTATGTATATGACCGCAGGATCGGACGAATCCAAGGTAACAAATGCTAAAAAAATTATTATGTATGGATTAATTGGTGCGGTTATAATTTTTTGTGCTTCTTTTATAATTAATTTACTTCAAGAAACGGTAATCAATAGACTACTTGGTTAATGGTTGATTATCGAAGAATAAAATTATAAAAACCTTAAAGGTCGAGAGATAATTATTAATAATTATTTAAACGACTATGAAAAAATATTTAGTTATTGGGTTGTTTGCCTTGGCATTGCCGTTAGTTGCCAGCGCTCAGGTAGATCCAGTGGTTGCTATTTGTAATATTTTGGAAGTAATCCAGACGATTCTATTGGCGATTGGTCTCGGTATTGCGGTAATTGTTTTGATTCTTGGTGGTATCCGTTATTTAACCTCTGGTGGTGATGCTGAAAAAGCAGGAAGTGCTAAAAACCTGATTATTAATGCCATTATTGGTATTATCATAATCTTGGCAGCTGCTTTTCTTCTGGCTTTAGTTCAAGGATTATTGGTTAGAAGCGGAATTGATATGATGGGCAACCCATGCACGTAATAGCAAGATTAGTCTAGAATTTGATTTTTAACATCAAATAGCTTTTAAAGGCTGGTGATAGATTTTATTACCAGCTTTTAATTTTCTCCCACCAAGACTTGGTGGGGGATTGATTTTTAGTTAAATTTGGATTAATTTATAAATATGCCGAGGTGGCGGAATTTGGCAGACGCGCTGGGTTTAGGACCCAGTGGCCGTAAGGCCTTGCAGGTTCAACTCCTGTCCTCGGCACAAATAAAAAAAATGACCTTTCGGTCATTTTTTATTCCAATGGGCTTCTTTTCTGCCCGAGGCCATGCCTACGGCAGGCAGGCGGATCAGCCTTGGGCTGGCTACTCTAACGGGTTACGTTCCACCGGATATAAAGCCGGTGATTTGTAATTTGAATAAAATGTTTTATCAATAATTATGTTATTGTCTTTATCATAAACTTTCTGAGTTATTTTTGCTTTCATTGAGCCATCTTCTTTTATTTCATATTGGTATGGACCATCAATGGCGACTCTTCTTCCGTCATTGGTTCCGAAAAGCTCAAAAAATAATTCATAACCAACAATTTTTGTCTGGATAAGAATATGGGCCGGTGTATTATTGATAAATCTTAGATCCGGCGAGGGAGGATAAATTGTAGCATCAAAACCCTGGGGATTATAATATTTTACCGGAAAAGCATGAGGATAGCGTTCGATTATTTTAAATCCCGCATTAATTGCCGCTCTAAACATGGTAGTTGAAACTTGACAAAGCCCGCCTCCGTATTCGGGGATTGTTTTATTTTTCTTAATTACCAATTCTGGTTCATAGCCTTGTTCCGGACCCACTTCTCCCAATGTAGTATTGAAAGAAAATTCTTCATTCGGCCTTATTAAAACGCCATTAAATTTAGCTGCCCCTATTTTTATATTGTGCATGCGACTTTTTGGCGAGCCGGAGAAATTAGAAACCCCGGTAGCCAGAAAGGCCGTTACTCCTAGATTATTGATACTTTCCGTGGTTATTTTGGGTTGGATTTTATCTATTTTTAATTGAATTTTTCCATCTGCTGATGAATTTAAAATTCCGTCCGAGATAACGGGAATATTTCCGTCAATTTCTAAGCTAAGTCCGTCTTGTGATAAGGCGAAAACAGCGACCTTGCCATTTTTTATGGTTAGCTGGGCATCAATCGGTTCACGGTTTATCGAAGGAGCCAGAATAATCAAATAATCTTTAGATTTTGATTGGTTTACTCGAATGCCTAAAATTTTGTTATTTTGATTTTTGGGGTCTAAAACAGGATAAAATTCTATTAAAGAGAGTAAGTCCTCTTTTTCTATTTTTGCAATTTCTTTTATTTCCTTGTCTTCGGGTATAACTATTTTAAATGGCAAAGCTGACAAAATCGATTTCGCTTCTTGATAAGCAATATCAGTTTCGGATTCCATTACTTCGGGGTAATCTTTAATCAAATTTAGTTGGATATTTTTATTTTCAAAATTATTTATATTTTTAGCCAAATCTTTTTTGAATTTAATTTTGTCAATTACAACCCCATTGCTACTTTTAGTAATGGTAAAATCTTGTTTTTGATTTTCGTATGTGAGACTACTGTTTTTTGCCGGTTGGTGGATTGAAGAAAGATTTTCCTTAAAAAGGTTTTCTAATTTTTCTTCATCTATTTGCCAAATTGGTTCAAAATTATATCCTAAAAGCGACAGTATTTGCCAGTAGGCATTATATACAGATTTATTTCCTTTGTGCCCTTTTTCAAAAATGGAAATAATAGTATCTTCGATATTTATTTCTACGCCCAATTCCTCGGGATTAGTTCGCCAATTCTGATTTTCGTAGCTTAATAATATTTCTTTTTTTAAAAATTCTTCACTGGTTTTTGTTAATTTTTCTTGAGCGTCTTCCGGAGTTTCTCCGCCAACTGATATGCCGGCTACCTTTGTTCCCCAATTTATTTTATAATTATTGGCAATATCAAGAATAAAAAAGAAGATTATAATAACTAAAAAAATTACAACTCCGATTAAGATATTTCGCAAGCGGATTAGTTTTTTTATTTCTATATGGTTAATCATTCCCATGGTTTTATAATAAAACAAATAGATTTATTTATAAAGGTCTGATATAATAGAATTAAAATAAATGGTAAATAGAATCTTAAACCACAAATCAAAAACAATTTTTTCGGCCGCTTTTATTTTAGCGGTCACCTCTTTAACTAGTCGGCTTTTGGGTCTTGTCAGAGACAGGTTATTAGCTGGTAGATTTGGAGCCGGTGATGAGCTTGATATTTATTTTGCCGCTTTCAGATTGCCGGATTTGATTTATAATATTTTGATTATTGGAGCAATTTCTTCTGCCTTTATTCCTATTTTTGCACAATATTTTAAAAAAGACGAAAGAGAGGCCTGGCATTTGACGAGCGGAGTCTTTAATTTTGCTTCTCTAATTTTAATTTTTTCATCCATAATTCTTATTTTTTTGGCCCCGGCATTGATTTCTGTTATTACTCCCGGTTTTTCTGGTGCAAAAAAAGAAATGACCATTATTTTAACCAGAATCATGTTTTTAAGTCCTTTATTTTTGGGAATGAGCAGTATTTTAAGCGGTGTTTTACAATATTTTCACCGCTTTTTTGTTTCTTCATTGGCGCCTGTAATGTATAATATTGGAATTATTTTTGGTATTTTGGTTTTTATTCCAAAATTTGGATTGGTGGGTTTAGCCTGGGGTGTTGTTTTGGGTGCTTTTTTGCATTTTTTAATTCAATTACCCAGCACAATTTATTCTGGATTTCGTTGGCAAAATATTTTGACCATTTATCATGAAGGAATCAGAAAGATTATAAAATTAATGATTCCTCGAACAGTTGGCTTGGCCGGTTCTCAGTTTAATTTGGTTGTAACCACTGCCCTTGCTTCAACTCTGGCATCAGGCAGTATCGCTGTTTTTAATTTGGCGAATAATTTACAATATATTCCAATTGGTATTATTGGTATTTCTTTTTCTTTGGCCGTGTTTCCTCGTTTAGCCAAAGCATATGCCGAAAAGAATAAGGCAGAATTTTCTAATGATTTTTCATTTACCTTTAATCGGATTCTTTACGTGGTTTTGCCGTTTACGGTTTTACTTTTTCTTCTCAGGGCTCAGATTGTGAGAATGGTTTTAGGAACCGGACAGTTTGGCTGGTTGGATACTCGTTTAACCGCCGCCGCTTTGGGTATATTTTCTTTCGGGATTTTTGCCCAAAGTTTAATTCCTCTGCTTTCTCGAGCCTTTTATTCTTTTCACGATACAAAGACCCCGGTACTTATTAGCTTGTGGAGTATTGGTTTAAATATTTTGGGCAGTATTTTCCTTATTTGGCTTCTAAAAGGCGAGAATATGTTTTCTAAATTTATCTCTCAATCTTTAAAGCTGGAAGGAATTAGCAATTTTTCGGTTCTTGGCTTGGTTATCGCTTTTGTGATTTCCGGAGTTTTTAATTTTATTTTCTTGCTTAAATATTTTGATAAAAAAATTAAACTATGGCAGCCCAAAATTGTTATCGATTCTTTTATCAAAATAATTTTGGCCTGCATGTTTATGGCGATTGCGGTATATGCTCTTTTACATTTTCTTGATTTATTCGTTAATACCAGAACGTTTATAGGAATTTTTATTCAGGCAGGAGTTGCCGCAGTCGGAGGTATAATCATTTACTTTTTGGTTTCCTTGTTTTTAAAATCATCAGAAACAATTGCCATAATTAATAAATTTTTTAAAAAATGAATCACGCCAATATTCGTAATTTTGTTATCATGGCTCATATTGATCACGGAAAGTCAACTTTGGCTGACCGTTTTTTAGAAATCACCAAAACGGTCGATATCAGAAAAATGCAACCCCAATACCTTGACCGTATGGCAATAGAAAGAGAGAGGGGTATAACCATTAAGATGCAACCAGTCAGGATGATTTGGAAAGACTATATTCTGAACTTGATTGATACTCCTGGTCATGTCGATTTTTCTTACGAGGTTTCCAGAAGCTTGGCCGCTGTCGAGGGAGCAATTTTATTAGTTGACGCCACTCAGGGAGTTCAAGCCCAGACTCTTTCCAATTTAGAATTTGCCAGGCGGGAGAAGTTAAAAATTATTCCGGTTATCAACAAAATTGATTTACCCACTGCCAATATTGAACAATCGATTAAAGAAGTTGAAGAACTTTTAAATGTTAAGAAAGATGAGATTATTTTAATTTCAGCCAAAACAGGAGAGAATATCGAGAAGGTTCTAGAAAGAGCAATAGAGAAAATTTCTCCTCCGAGTGAAGTAGTTGATAGACCATTTAGGGCTTTAATTTTTGATTCCGAGTACGATTCCTATAAAGGCGTGGTTGCCTATGTTAGAGTTTTTGACGGGCAGATTAAAAAAGCAGAAAAGATTTATCTAATGGGTTCGCGAGCTCACGGCGAGGTTTTAGAATTGGGTTATTTCAAACCAGATTTAGTTGCTGCCAATGAATTAAAAGCTGGAGAGATTGGCTATATTGCCACAGGACTAAAAGAAATAGAGGAATGTCGAGTTGGGGACACCATAACAATTCAAAATTCAAAATTCAAAATTCAAAATTTAAAAGGCTATATGGAGCCGCAATCAGTGGTTTTTGCCAGTTTTTATCCGGTCAACTCTAATGATTATGATTTATTGTGCGATGGCTTAAAGAAATTAAAACTAAATGACGCGGCACTAAATTTTTTTCCCGAATCATCGAGCGCTTTGGGGCGGGGGTTTAGATGCGGTTTTTTAGGAATGCTTCACCTGGAGATTGTTAACGAAAGATTAAAAAGAGATTATGGTCTTGATTTAATAACCACCTCACCATCAGTTGTTTATAAAAAAAATAGAGAAGTCATGGAAGAACCGTGGATAGAGATAGAAATTATTAGTCCGGCTAAATACCTTGGTCAAATTAATAATTTGTTGGGCGGTTTTTCCGGAGAATTTAAAGCTACAAAATGGCTTACCGAAGAGAAGATTCTTGTTTTTTACGAAGGACCATTAGATATTATCTTGCAGGGTTTTTACGATAAATTAAAAAACACGACTTCTGGATACGCTTCAATGAGCTATAAATTAATCGGGTATAAAAAAGCGGATTTGGTTAATTTAGATATTTTGATAAATAAAGAAAAAATAGAGGCATTTTCAAAAACAGTTAGAAGAAACGAAGCATATAAAGAAGGAAAAAGAATTGTCGAACTTTTAAAAGACGTTTTACCATATTATCAATTCGCTCTGCCCATTCAAGCAGCGGTTGAGGGAAAAATAATTGCCCGGGAAACCAAAAAAGCGATGAGAAAGGATGTGACTGGTTATCTTTACGGCGGAGATGTTACCAGGAAAAGAAAATTATTAGATAAACAAAAAAGAGGCAAAAAACGCCTTGCTGAGATTGGTAAAATAACCATCCCTTCGGATGTATTCTTAAAGGTTTTAAAAAATCGATAACCTATTTGCGATTTAAATTTAAAATAGCGGGTCCAAAACCCGCTATTTTAAATTTTGTAATAAATTATTGTTTAGGGATTAGCGTAAACGTCATTACGAGTCTCCAGAATTCCGCCATTTGCCATCAAATAGAAAACATTTTTTGTGAATTGTCCCATATACCATGTGCCGTAATCAATAACAGTAAAATTATAACCTATACAAGCCGGGCTACTTTGCGGCGGTTGACCAGCCGAGAGATTACCCAGATTCCAGGTTATTTTATCACCATCATCTGCCCCTCCTCCGTCAATTCTTACAATGTCCATAGCATTTTGGTCATAATCGCTTATAATAACAACATTTGAAAAATTAAACTCAGTGGGATTGAAATATCTGATATTATATCTGAGTTCGTTTCCCAAAACCGGTAATTCGTTATTGCCGATATCTT
>MHMT01000019.1 GCA_001819435.1 Candidatus Portnoybacteria bacterium RBG_13_40_8 | reverse complement strand
TATTGCCTTGCCCCCTATTATCGCTTTACTAATTTTCTTGTAAGCCGAAGATAAAATTCTCTGAAACGTGCTTTGCGAAGTATTCATTTTTTTAGCCGCATCAATCTGGTCTAAATCTTTGATATTTTTCAACCTTAAAGCTTCCGCTTCTTCTCTGGTTAATTCTACCACCTCCAAAAACCGCATCGGAACACCCTGCGGCTTATAATAACTTACTTTCGGATTAAACCCAATTCTTCTGCAAAGTCGTGGTCTTGTCATATGTTCTATTCTAACATATTATAAAATTATGGGGAGAGCCCCGACATTACGTCGGGGCTTCTCTTATTTCTGGCCCTTTAGAGATCTTAATCCTTCTTCGGTTACTTTCAGTTCTTCTTTTAATATCTTTACTTCTTCCTCTAAAGCGGTTTTTTCGTCCTGCTTTGTCCATGTGCGTCTAAAACCATATCCTCTGCCTAATCCTCGTCCTAATCCCGAACAACAAGGACCGAAGCCCCTGCCAGTTCCAGCGCCATAACCCATAGGGCCAGTTCCATCTAATCTTGGCATATATTTGTTTTACCTTAATAATTATTTAACGACCTTTATATTTTGTGATTCAATACCCTATTATGAGTATATATTCATAATAATCTCTTGTCAACCCTTACACCTTTTTCCGTAAAAATTCTGGCTTTTTTATTATTGTGCCCAAACACAGAATATAATATTCGACAGTCCCATCACAGATAAAGGTGAAGGGTCAATAGCTTTATAAAAGAAAACAAAAACCCGAGACCATGCCCAAGGCAGACAAGAAAAATCTCGGGCTTTTTTAAAATTAAGCTATCTTGCACGATGGGAAGATTTACTTGATTTTTTTAAAATTTTAAGATATACTTTAAATTATTCCGCAGTAGCTCAATGGTAGAGCAGCGCCCTGTGAGAGAACATTTATTTTCTTCATCTAAAAAGTTATAATTAAATTGATGAAGGAAAAAAGAAAATATGCCGACCGCAGAGAATATTTAATCAAAGCCGTTGCTAAAAGACGGCGGAAGATTAAATTGATGGCCATTGAATATAAAGGTGGAAAGTGCCAAATTTGTGGATACAATAAATGTCCTGGCGCATTAGACCTTCATCATATTAATGGCAAAAAAGATTTTGGTATTGGCGACAAAGGATATACTCGTTCTTGGGAAAGAACGAAGAAAGAATTAGATAAATGTATATTAGTTTGCGCCAATTGCCATAGAGAAATTGAGGCCGGCATTACGCAGCCTTCTAAAGAAATTTAGGAGTGAAGAATCCTGGGATAACGGTGAAACCCCGCAACTGTGGGGCAATACCGTGGGAACTCCGATAATTATCGGAGGCACCGTAGAGACTAGATACCGGGATGCCTAAATTCCATTCGGAACAGGGCAAAGATATAGTCCACCCCTAGGAGTAATTCTGGGATTTTGTGTAAGGCGTTGGTTGTAGGTTCGAGTCCTACCTGCGGAGCAAGGCGTGAAATCCATCCAAATTTTGGGTGGATTTTTCATTTTTGAAGCCATTTTTCGCATCTTTTGCGGGTTCTAACCTTTCTTGTTTTTGCAAAACTGGTTGCAATCCTTTCTGAATAATAGAAAATGGCTCTTGAAGTTGAATTCGTAGTTTTTTGCCATCTAAAATTAGGTTCTGACCCAATGTGGATAATATATCCCTTTTGCGTTGTAAGTCGCCCTCAGCGAACCAGAAACGTGCGTAGCGGGCGAAATTAAACGTCTTTTCGGATAGTTCAAGCCATTGATTCTGTCTGTGGTCAGAATCTTTTAATAGTTCCTGAATTCGTTCTTTTTCTTTAATGAGCGACGTTTTCTTTTCTTTGAATTCTTCTTCTGTTATTTCTTCTTTTAATCTTAATTCCAAGAGTTTATCTAATTTATTAACCATATCGTTATAAGTCCCTTGCTGCGATTTTATAATTTCATCCCTTGTCACGACCTCTAATTTGTGGGTTCTTCGTAAATGATTTATGGCCCAATCTAAATACTTTTGGTTGATTTGAATGCTTGCTAAATACTCATCAATTTGTTTTTCTAATTCTTTTACTTCAACCCCGCCCTGAGTGCAATTTTTGTTTCTTTTTTTGGTGCAGTGATAGTATATATAATTCAGAATAGTGGGGTTTTTCATTTTTTCAATCAATGTCCCGCATTTTGGACACTTTGTTTTATTTTCATAAGAAAACTTCAGCTTACATTCAGAACAAATGATTTGATTCTTGGCCTCGGCAGTTATTAGGCATCCGCACTCCCCGCATCTCATTAAGCCTGTAAAAGCAAAAATTCTACTTTTGGGCCTTGGCTTTCCTTTTCTGCCAAGAAGCATTTGCACTCGGTCATATTCTTCAAGTGTAATCATCCTTTCGTGCTTGCCATCATATTGAACTCCCTTACTTTCAATAACCCCCGCATAAAACAAACTTGTAAAAATATTATAAATGCCGCTTCTTGATAATGGGTTGCCGCCCATTCTCTTGAATTTTCTTGTCTTGAAGCCCCACTCTCTGTTGGCAATGTCTAAAATCTTTGGCGGAGTGTAATTTCCCGTAAGCATTAAATCCCACATCTTTCTAACAAGATTGAACCGCTCTGGGTCTTTGATGATAATTTTATTTTCTTTGTCATTGATATAACCCAACCTTGCTATGCCATTTTGCCAACCAGCGTTTAGTTTTTTGAGAAGCCCTCGTTTAGTATCACGACTCAAATCAAGAATATACTGATTGGCTTGACCAGTCTCAACGCTAAATAACAACACATTATCATCGGGTAGATATTGTCGTTCTATGGTTTGAATGGATTTGATTATTCCTTGTTGCAAGAGCCAACCCAATTTACCACTATCAATTGGATTGCGTGTTAATCTGTTTAAGTGCCAGCATAAAATGCCATCGGCTTCGCCGCTTTCAATCTGCTGTATCATCTCGTCAAAGATGGAACGATTATTTGGTTTTTTTGCCGATTTTGCTTCAGTATAAATTTTTTTAATGCTCAAATTCAAATCTGCGGCTAATTTTTTCAGCCTGTCAACTTGGTCATCAATAGATTGGATTTGTCGGTCTTCGCTCTCTGATGACTTTCTGGCATAAAGGAAATATTTAATTTTTTGATTTGTTATTTCCACAATATAAAGGGTAGCCCGCTGGATACAGCATCCTTTCGGAAACTGAAGCAGACTACCCTTTTTATTTCCGAAAATTATAGTTTGCTGTATCCAATTTAATCATACCATTCTAATTCAAGTTTGAAAAGATAACTTTAAGTGACAAATCAACTTTGGTCATCTATTTGCTCCGTTGTTTCTCCCAGATACTTCAATGTTGCCATTATTTCGTCTAACCTTTTTTGTTTATATGTCACATCAACACCATAATGGTTTTCTGGGTCATCTAAAAACCCACTTAAGAAGTAACTTATGCCATCGCAATCTTTAAGTTCTTGTATGGCCTCTAAATAATCATCAAGGATTATTTGCATTATATAATAAGTCTCTTTCCAGAGTTTACATTTTAGACGGGCTTCTGATTCATTCATAGATTTATAAATCTTATCTTGTTTTAACTATGGGCGACCTTTATTTGTTATTCCTATAATTTTTTGGTTAAAAAACTAATTTTGCGAAACGAACCCATTTTATTTATTGGTGTTTATATCAACATCTATAGCCATAGGCAGGGGCGGTTTATCGTTTGAATGAGCCGATTGTAGTCTTTGTAATTCGTGAAGGGTTCTATACAAACTTCGTTCAACGGTTGTATCATAGCGAGCAGTTGTCTCATTGAGTTGTCCTAATGCATTTATACTTACCGTAGGAACATATCCTTTTTCAAGAACCTTTAATTCCATTTCTGGTGGTAAAATACTGGTCATAGGGTCTACTATAACGGGAGAGTATAATTTGGACAATATATATTCTTTTTCCACTTTTACGATACGGAATAGACGCAAATAACACAATGCTATCCGCTCAACAAGCATCGTCTCTAAAAACCCTACGGGAGCTAATTGTTCAACTAATTCCCTAAAGAAATCCCGATATAAATCATCTTCATATTCAGTTAAGGCGTGTCTTAATATGCCGTGTTTTAAGGCGTTGTATTTGCTTATCGCCTTGCCTTCCTCGGTTTTAACACCACCAAGTTTAGCGTTTTCTCGGTTCGCCTCTATTTGTTTTTCTGTTGTCATAAGTTTAGTTATATTTAACAATCTATATTTAACCTTTTACCCTATAGGAAACTTATTAGGTTAACTTGATATTAAATATAATAAGTTAATTCTATATTGTTAACTATAATTATTAACTATATTGGTGTTTATTGTTGTTCATCGTCCAAACCAATTCTTTTTTTATAGTGTTCAGTGGATGCTTTGTGGTATTCATCTAATAATTTAGACTCTATTTTCTTCCAAAGTTCCTTGTTGGAAGTAAAGAATATGGGGTGGTATCTTCCACCTCCATCTCTATAGCTTGGGGGCGTAATCCAAATCTTTTCTCCTCTTTCGTTTTCATAATCAGAAGTATTGACCCTAAAGCCCTTAATTTTGAAATCGCCAAAATCAATTGAAACAATTGCCTTAAGTTTATCCATTTCAACGATTTTGAAGCAGAATTTAAGGTCATCTATTTTAATATCAAGAGTTTCAAATTCCATTGGTTCTGTGTTCGTATTTATTCTCATTTTTTAATTTTTTTAGGAATTGGGCGATAAATTAACTCAACTATTCGTAAAATTCTTTGAGCCATTTCCAACGCTTTATCGTTCGGTAATTCTTTGCCGTTATGTTCTGATTTCCAGATTTTTTTAAATTCTTGTAGTGCTTCTTTTGAAATCATATAATTGCATAACATAAACTCTGCTTTTATTGTATCAATCAAACTCCTACGTCCTACATAATCGTTTGATAGAATCGTTAAATAAAAAAAACAGCCTCAAGTTGGCTGTTTTCTAAAAAGTTATTAACACTATCAAGAGCCTATTAGGGGACTATCTGAATTTCAAGTAAATTTTGTATTTTGGATTGGCCTTATAACCACTTTCTCTTTTACTCTCGATTATATTATCTTTTATCTTAATGAATTTTTTAGTATTATTTCTTATTTTTCGTATTTCGGTGCGAATTGATTGTTCGCTCTTTCCCTCTAAATAATTAGAAATGTCTTTTGTTTGCACGTATGTTTTCTTTTCAACAAGATAACGAAGAATTTTATGCCTGTCGCTTTTTTCTCCCATCGGATAACAGTATTTATCTTTGGGTTCTCGCCACAAACTTCCATCATTGCCGAGATATAAAGTCGGAAATGCTTTTTGTTTTGTTTTTCCGGTGAGAATTTTTTCTTGCCCAGCAATTTTTAATTCCGGCATAGCTGTAATTTTAACGTTTGTGGACGGGTGTTTTTGTGTCCGCATTTCCTTCTGATTTACTTTTTCGTTTTTTTTCTTGTAATCAGAATAGATTTTATTGAATTTCGTATGAACTAAATTGAAAAAATTAGCATTTAGTTCTTTGCTATACTCTGGATTTTTTATTATGCCCCATTCTCGTAATCTATCTAAAATACATTGTTCTGTTATTTTCTTATCGTCCCATTCCTCAATAGAATAAGTAAACATTATCTTGGAATTTTCTTTTCCTTTCGAGACGAAGTATAATTGGAATTCTCTGATTTTTTGTAAAACATTCCAAACATTTTGACTGAATTTTTCTTCTGTATCCATAGGCTTACAACATACCAGAATTCGCTATTTTTTTCAAGGGGTTTAACTTAATTCCATTGTTCGGTGATTTATGCTATTCTGTAATTGTCTACTCATATAAAATTATTAATTTATGATTAAAAAATTCCCAAAGAAGTTCGCTTTTATAGATTTGTTTGCTGGAATTGGCGGAATACGATTGGGCTTTGAAAAAGCTGGATACAAGTGTGTTTTCAGTTCTGAAATTGATAGAGAGTGTCAGCTCACTTATCGCTTAAATTTTAACGAGTTTCCAAGAGGAGATATAACCAAGATAAAGTCAGAAGAAATTCCCGCACACAGCATCCTAACTGCCGGATTTCCCTGCCAAGCTTTTAGCATATGTGGAAGGCAGAGGGGTTTTAACGATACGAGAGGAACATTATTTTTTGAAATATTACGCATAGCGAAGGCAAAAAAACCAGATGTTATATTTCTTGAGAACGTAAAGCATCTAAAATATCACGACGATAAGAAGACTTTGTCCATAATAATTAACAATCTGGAAAAAATAGGATACAAAGTAAGCTGGGACATACTAAATGCAAAAGATTTCGGCGTTGCACAAAACCGTGAAAGGATTATCATTATTGGACACAAAAAGAAGAAATTTGACTTTTCTAAAATAAACAAAAAAAGACCCGTATCATTAAAAAAGATATTAGAGAAAAAAGGCAAATTTGAGTATTTACAACTCAATGAATACACTCTCTTGAAAAACATTAAACGTCAACCATCGGGATTGATTTTTGCTGGCTATAGAAACAAAAAAATTCGCGAGAATGGAACGAGACCAAATACAATACATCTTTCCCGAGTTCACAAACAGCCAAATCGTATCTATTCTTCGGAAGGAGTCCATCCAACATTACCGTCTCAAGAAACCGCTGGCAGATTTTTTGTGTTACACGATAATAAAGTAAGAAAATTAACGATTGAGGAATGCTTCAGGCTAATGGGATTTCCTAAAGAATTCAAAAAATATAGTCGCAACGGAAACCTATATAAGCAAATTGGCAACTCTGTTGTCGTTCCAATGGTCGCAGAGTTGGCATATCAAATTAAAAATCAATTTTTGAAATAAAAATATGAACCACAAAGAAAAATTATTAGAAACTTATAAGAAATCGTTTGATATATCGGATATTGATAATATACCTGAGGATTTAATGTCTTATATTGAAAATATAACCGATAACATTGATAGAAATAAGGGCGTATATACCGTTTTAATAACCCTAACAGTACATAAGCTTTTGGAACCCAAACAGGATATCAGATATTTTCAAAGCAAGATGAAGGGGGGGTTTTCAGCCAGAACGATAGACGCCAAGTACATAACTCCGACGCTAAAAGAATTGGGCTTGCTTTCTATGGCAGAGAGCGGATGGCTTACCAGAAGCTTGGAACAACCTTATCCGTATACTATGAGCTACGAGGGAGAGATTTCGGGTAAGGGTATGAAAGAAGCCTTTTTAAGGGTAGTGGGTGCTTTTCAAAAAAATAGTTTAATCGCCGAGAACTTACTAAGACTCATACTTAACAGTGCCATCTTATTTAAGGAAAAGAATCACGTAGAAATTAAAAAAATCAAAAGGGGCGACAAGGTCATAATTTCTAATTTAGTGTCGTTGCTGGAAAAACACTTTACGGCAAAATACGGCACTCACGGCGGTTCAAAGCTCCCCGTGTTAGCCTTTTACGCAATATACAAAATACTGACTTCTGAAATGAATAGGTATAAGAACTGCAAGCTCGCTCCGTTGGGAAGCCACACCGCATCTGATAAAACATCAAAGAGTGCTGGCGACATTCAAATTATGAAAAAGGGGCAGTTATTTGAAACTGTAGAAATTAAGCTGGATAAGCCGATTGACATCAACATTGCGAGGATTGCTTATGAAAAAATAATCAAGTTTAATCCGGAACGGTATTACATACTTTCTTATATGGGCGTATTGGAAAAAGACGAAAAGGAAATTGAGGGATTGATTTTGAAAATTAAAAAAGCTCACGGTTGCCAGTTAATAGTTAATGGTCTTATTAATTCGTTAAAATACTATTTTCGTCTAATATCAGACCTAAAGGGTTTTTTCAACGAGTATATAGAGTTAGTTGAAAATGATACGGAATTAAAAACCATACATAAAACGAAATTAAAAGAACTGATTAGGGGGTATGGCTTATAGCCGATATAAGTAGAATGGCGGATAAATTTTCAAAAGAAAAAAGAAGCGAAATAATGTCGCTTATAAGGTCTCGCAACACAAAACTTGAGATTGGTTTTTTGGAGCTTTTGAGTTCGGAACTATACCCAAAGGGTTATAGGTATAGAAAACATTATAGCCGGATACTGGGAAAACCAGATGTGGCATTTGTTAAGGAAAGGATTGCAATATTTTTAGACGGCGATTTTTGGCACGGATATAACTTTAATAAACTGAAAAAACGGCTACCCAAGGATTATTGGCTCGGTAAAATTAAACGCAATATAGCCAGAGATAAAAAGATAAACGCCGTTTTAAAAACAAAAGGATGGAAAGTTTTACGGTTTTGGGAACACAAATTGAAAGAAAATCCGACAACAATAATTAAAAAAATAAAACATTATTTGGAGAATTCTATATTATGATATTTACGAAACCCATAAATGAACTAAAGCTTGAAGACATACAAGCTTTTTGTGAAAAAGGCATAAAAGAAGGCTTTAATTTGGATTATAAAGAAGCCTTCCCCAAGGATTTAGCAAAAATAATAAGTGCATTTGCCAATACGTCCGGCGGGGTTGTAATTATCGGAATTGAAGAAGATGACGAAGGCAAACCAAAACTGCCAATAAAAGGCGCATCATTTGAAAGGGGCCTTGATTTAAAAGTTATCAACATAATTTTAGAAAACATTAGCCCCCCAATTTTCCCAGAAATTGGGATTATTGCTTTCAATGACAATGATGAAGAAAAAGCCATCATTGTCATTAGGGTGCAACAAAGCCACGAAGCCCCGCACGCCATAGACAATAAAAAACTTATCTACATAAGAACAGACAATAGAAACAAGCAAGAAGAAATTGCTACCTTGGAGCAGATAGAGTGGCTTCTGAACAAAAGAAAAAAATCTGAAGAATTAAGAGAGCAAATATATGAAATCGCAATAAAAAGATTGCAAAGTTTATATAAGAACGGCTTTTTGGAAGAAGGATATAAAGACATCCCAGTTCCCAAGGGTCAGGGCATTATTTCAATTTCTCCTCTTTTTCCAAAAGAACCACTAATTGGTGTCGGAGAGCTAAAAAATCTTTGTAATGATTCAAAATTATGGATACACGACTATTTTGGTGCCCTTGGTTCGTTTCCAAGCTTTAACCGAGAACCAATAACAACACAACAAAGCGTTGTAAGCTACAAATTAAGCGTAAGAGATGGCGGATGTAGACCTTATTATTATGAATTTAATACATTAGGATTATTTCTGTTTCAAGAAATTTTTGGATGGGAATCGGAAAAAAATGATTCGGACTTAAAGCCCGAAAAAAATGCTGAGCATACTATTTGGTTTTATAATATTATTGCTCACCTCGATTTATTTTTAGAAGTGGCAGAAAGATTTTATGATAAGATAGGTATTTGGGGGTTATTGAAAATAAAATTTATACTTAATGATATTTTTAAACTTCAAGTCAAAAAACCCCAAAGCGAATGGTTTTGGAGTGATAATGTGCATATTTCTCATCAGGACACGCTTGAAATAATAAAAATAATTACCCTGCAAGAGTTTAAAGAAAATAGATTGTCTATATTGAAAGATATGATTAAAGAAATTAGTTTGGCTTTCAATTATGATTTTGGCGATGAACGCATTGAAAAATATTTAAAAGAGAATCACAGATTATAAGATATATTTAGGCTAGACAAATGAAAAATAATAAACCCAAAAATAAATTAGTTATTACTTGGCAAAGATTAATTTCTGACGGCAATACTTGTCCGCGGTGCGGTTCTACGGAAAATGAGTTAGATAAAGCAGTATTACAATTAAAAGAAAAACTTAACCCAAAAGGCATCGAAGTAGTTCTTAAGAAAAAAGAGTTAACCCTTGAAGAATTCAAAAAAGACCCAATTCAATCAAATAGAATTTTATTTAACGGTAAACCATTAGAAGATTTAATAGGTGCTGAAACTGGGCAAAGTCATTGTTGCAATGTTTGCGGAGACAAAGAATGCCGAACCGTGGAGACCAAAGAAGAATCACACGAAACGATTCCCGCCGATATGATTGTCAGGGCTGGGCTCGTTGTTGTTCAAATTGGGGTATAATCCATAGATTGGGCGATAAAATAGGTTCTAACGTCGTCCACGATGCGGAGAAAATTTTTTTCAAAAATCATCTTTTAATTAAGATGATTTTTTGATAAGATAAAAAGGTATGAGTTTAGAATCACCAAAATTTGAAACAAAAGTTGAAACAGAATCTAAGCCAGAGTCAGAAAGAGTCAAAGCATTTGAATCTTGGCAAGGTTTAATGGTCGGAGAAGTAAGCGAACAAACTGTTGAACCAGAAAAATTAGACAATGAGCGATACAAAGATTTGCTCTATAAGGCAGTAGAGGATGGGTTGGGTAAAACCGCGGATATTTTAGGCATTAAGGTTGATGATGTCTTTACAGAGAAATTAAATCAGACAGAAAGCGATAAAGAAAAGGCGGAGATGCAGGAAGAAATCATCAAATCTTTGGCTAGGCAAATAAATTCTATTCCCGCAGGCACATGGGCGTTTACCCCAAAAGAGATTGAAGAACAAAAAAAATTAAATTGTTCTGGAGCGGCTTTGATGTGCGGAAGTATATTGAATAAAGTTGGCATTAAAACCGAATACGGCAGTCCAGCACATCATGCTATGAATTTTGCAGAATTAGCCGACGGTTCACTATTATATGTGGATTCCAGAAATAACATAGTTAAAAAAATAGAGGCAGAAGAAGAAAGTTTTAACGGGTTAAAAATTAGAAGAATTAACGATAGAGGTATTGAATATAAAATTATACCGTCTCTTTCGCAAAAAGATGCAACCGTAGCCATTTTGGGAAACATAGAAGCATTAAAAGGAGAAGCCAAAAAAGAAGATTCAAATGATTCGATTGCCAAAGAAATCTATAGAAAGGACAAGGAGTTGTTTGATTCAACTGATTATTCCAAACTAAGCAAAGAATTATACCCAGATTTGAATGAATTTCGGAGTAAGGACGAATGGCAAGAAGAAGAAAAAAGGATTAATAAATTGCACGACTTTAATAGCAACCTAAATAAAATCAAAGAAAGGTTTGAAAAATTAACTCCGAAGAAACAGGAAAGAATAACAATAGAGGCGGGTAAGAAAAGAGAATTGCTTCAAGAGTTTTTACTTTCTGATGCTGATGTTGAGAAAAAATTATCAAAATCTCTTCTCGGCTTCTATTCTGATGTTAAAGAAACATTAGTCCCCTTAAAAAACTGGAACGGGGAAGAATACAAAAAATTTGTAGAAAATTTACTTGATAACACCTAAATCCATAGAATGGGCGATAAGATAGGTTCTAACATCGTCCACGACACGGAGTTTCGTTTTTTAGCTTCAAAAGATTGCCTTTTTGGCAATTTTTTGATATAACAAAGACATGAAGAAGGAACACGATACATACATAGGTATTTTGTGCAACAACGAGATGCATACTTTAGCTCTATCAGCTCAAATGGCCACTTGTCTGGGTCAATTGTTTTTATGTTCTATGTTGCGTAAGAAATTTCATGATTTTCCGACAAAAGCGTACAATCTTGAAGTTACTGATATTGAATTAGTTAAACAAGATATTGTTAATTTTATCAAATCGGCCGAGAAGCCTTTGGCCGGACTAACATTGGTAGCGGGAAATGTTCATAATTCATTAAAAATGGCAGAATGGTTAAAATCGATTGGTTGCGATGTAGTTGTTGGCGGACCTGAAATTACTGAATTAACAACAAAATATTATGCTAATTTACCTATAATTGATGGAGCCGTAGTGGGGCCAGCAGAAAATATTCTGCCTCAAATTATTGCAGAAGGATTGCAGTCTTCTATAATAAATCTGTCAACGAAGAAATTTTCAGCAGATATAAAATATTTGCCATGCGATTTTGAGAATGCAGTTATTGATTATGGTTTGCTTTTTCGTATAGAGGACCATGGAGGAGTAAGTTTTTTGTGGAGCGGAGATTGTCCATTTGCGAATAATCGTTGTTTCTTTTGCGGTAGACAAAGAAAAGGTTATGGTTGTAGAAATCCTAAAATCGTATGGGAGGAAATTAAACAGGCCTATAATCTAGGAAAAAGAAAATATTATAATACCGCTGATACAGTGGCCACAAGTGCAGATAATTTTCATCAATTCGTTCTAGCTAAGCCCGATGACATTCGAGATATTAATATGAAATGTTTTGTTAATGCGTTTCAGGTTAATGATAAAATTTCCGATGATTTTAAAAAGCTAGAAAGTTGGCCAACGATAGGCATAGAATCATTAACAAGAATACAAGCTTCCGAGAAGGGACAAACTAACATAGAAGACAATTATAGGGCACTAAAAGTTTTGGCCAAGCACAATTTGCAGATGATTTTAACATTTGTAATTGGTCTGCCGGGCGAAACACAGGATTCTTTATTAGCAGATTCGAATGAATTAATTAATATTGTAAAAAAGTACAAAGATAATATTTATATGATCACTGTTTCGCCATTAGTTGTTATTAATGGCTCTAAGGCATTTGATAAAACGTTTTCGGTATTAAAAGGAAAACTTCCGAAGAAACATGACGATGAATTTTATAATCCTTTATTATTATCAGAATTATATTTTAAGAAATTTACCGAAATAACTATTGACGATGCAATTAGACAAATATGTATCCTGGAGCGGAAAGTAGCAGAGATTAATCCGAAAATCGGCTTCGATTCTAAGGGTCTTGATTCGGAAAAATATTTTCGAATTAAAAAAGATTTGAATTTAAAATTGGTAAATTCTTAAAATACCAGGTTCTAACTATGTCCAACCAGCCGAGCAGATAAATTTGGTGAAACCGACCTATCTCTGTCCAAATTTTACGAACAAAGTTAGGGCGACCGAGACAGGTCAAAAAAATCGCCGAGATGGCGATTTTTTGATAAAACAAATGGTGTGATCAATAATGCAAAAACAGGGCAAGTAAGGTTACTTGCCCTGTTTGATGGCTACATTTTTTTAACCATCAAAAACTCGATGATGAGCCAGAGGGACAAAAAATGAAAGGTGTTATCTACAGCAATAGAGAGAAAAGAATATGTGGCTGTTAAAAAGGTTCCTGCGGACTCTGCTTTTTTAAAGGTTAGTCCTTTTACTTTGTCCATCCACCAGGCCACGAATTTAGTCCTGTCTATCAGCCAATGAGAGGCGAAAACCAGAAGCCAAACGAGCCAGTTCGAGGTCCAAAGCAAAAGACATACGGGTGCTGTGTAAGTAAGACAATGAAACGTACAGGCCCAGGTTCCCTTCCAGCCAGACCCTTTTTTGTTAAAAGCCATAAAGGTTGTCTGAAAGAGATAATCACCAATCATGTGTCCCAGAAAAGCCCGGATAAATAGTGTTGCCATTAAATCCTCCTTTTCTTTTATTTAAATTAATTATAGCACTAAAGAACTTTTCTGTCAACAGCAGCTTGGATTAGATTTGAAATTTCTGCTATTGAGTTTTTTAAGGTACAAAAGGATGTATCCATAATAATCTTTTTTCCTTCGAATTGTTGGAAGTATTTTTCGTATGCTTTTTTCCTAATATCAATGTATTCAGGGTTATCGATCAACCATTTATGATATTTATTTTTTTCACAATCTTTTTTAAGTCGTTGAATTATTGTTTCCTTTGAAGCCGTGCAATAGATAAGCATATCGGGCTTAGGCAGGACAATTCTGCCGATTTTTAAAATTAAGGAGTTATAAAATCTTTTAGTGATGGGTAGATAACAAGCGATCGAAGCAAAATATCTATCTTGGATAATATTAATTCCTTTTTTTATCTTGAAATAATTCCTTATGGAAAGATAAATAAGTTCCATAAGAAAAAGAAAGGTAGAAGGATAATGGCAAGAAATTCTTCCAATCCAAGTTTTAGAGCAAATCCCTTTTTGATAAATTATATTTGTTTTATTTTTCAGTTTTTCAACAACACCTTTAGCTATGGTGGTTTTTCCGGTCATGTCAATGCCTTCAAAAACAACAAATAATCCCTTTTTATTTTTATTGTGTTTTTTCATATAAATCTTCTGTTTTGTATTTGCACATTGGGCAAATAAATTTAAATTTTCGGTTTCTGATTAGCTGTTTGAATGTTTTGTTAAAATACACACAACTACCAAATTTTTTTAATAAGGGTAATATGTTCTTTCTATAATATGTGCTATCCCATAGTTTTTTGTCATACCAAATTTCTTTAAGTGTCTGCGAATATAAATTTCCGCAAGGTTTATTGTAAAAGGCCATAATAGCACAAGGATAGACATTTCCATCTGGTAAAATCTGTAAATGCCATGGGTTTTTCAAATAACAGAAGATGTTTAAATTTTTAGTTAAATTGCTTTCTAGTACAGGAGTCTCTATGGAGAGCTTTATTTTATCCTTCCTTTTATACAAATCACTTCGAATAATCTTTAACCATTTAGAAGGATCAACGACTTCGCTCAAATTAGCCGTTCCTCGTCCCACTGGCGTGAAATAATAAAAACCATGTTCATTAACTTCCCACTTGATACACAATTCATTAATGTTAACCAAATCATCCAGATTAGAGTTAAAGACCACAGTGTTGACTTTGGTATAGAATCCCAATTTAACACATTTTTTAATGTTGCTTACAATTTTGCTATAAGTTTCTCTACTCACCGGTCTGATTTTTCTATAAATTTTATAACTAGAACCATCGAGACTAATGGCTACGGCATCTAATCCTAATTTTTTGAAGAGCTTTAATTTTCTATCAGTTAAGAGAGAGGCATTGGTTACCAATTCGATTTTCAAACCGATTTTTTTTCCTATTTTAATAATCTCTGCTATGTCTTTTCGCATTAAGGGTTCGCCCCCAGTCACGTCTATTCGTTGACCACCTAATTCTTTAAAATTTCTTAATACTTCTTTAATTTTTTCAATGGAAAATTCATCAAGAAGAGTTTCTCCTGATCTAAAACAACAATGGATGCATCTAAAATTGCAGCGATTGGTGACATTAAAATCAAGTTTAGGAAGTGGCTCTTGATTAGTTCCATGTTTTTTCATATAGTTTATTTTGGTCTTGTTATCAGCGTACAAAGATATCCGTTATGGACTTTGTTAGAATCTTTAATAGTTATTATTCTTTTAATCTTTTCTATTAATTCTTTTATTCGTTTATCTCTAAAGGGACAATAGGCATCTGGTTTATCTAATCCACCGGTTTGCAGAAATGCTCTGCTGGCACATCCGCCTTGGCAGAATTGATAATAATTACATCCAAGACAAACTTTTGGCTTTCTTTTTCTGACATCTTGGAAGTTTTTATGTTTATATATTTCTTTTAGATGGTCTTTTAAAATATGTCCCGAATCCCATCTTTTACCTTTTAAAAACACGCAAGGAGTCACGGTTAAATCTTGCTGAATACGAGCAGATGTCCATCCGCATGAGCAGTGATTAAACTTCTTCTTATTTGATAGAAATGCTTGCAATATGGGATCAGAAAGGCCTTCAAAAACAGCATATTTTGAAAACAGGTAAATAATTTTCCAAAATCTTAAAGCATTAATACAAAGCTCTTTTTTCCCTCGTCCTGTTGGTCTAAACCAGTTAATTCTTAAGGAAGCGCTGTATTTTTTGGCTAGTTTTAACAGATTAATAATATCTTGATCTCTGGTTTTAGAGGTTACGCAGGCAACAATTGATCTTTCTATATCTGATTCTTGACAAATAGAGAGTGCTTTGTTGGCCCATTCCCATGCTTGAGGATGTCGTCTAAAAGAATTGTGTTTTTCTTTTTCGGGAAAATCTATTGAAACATCAATATCATGGAAGAGTTTTTTTAATATTTTTTCGTTCATGTAGACAACGCTAAATCCATTCGTGGTTAAACCCAACTTTATATAGGGATATTTTTTGTTAATGTATTGAGCTGTTCTTAAGGCATTGGAGTTCATCAAAAATTCACCCGTACCAAAGTTGATATCAGTGATATCTTGTTGACAGATTTTGTCTGCAATTCTTTTTAAATCAGAAAATTTATATTTAATTAGGGTTTTTCTTGAGGCATTATAACAATGTTGGCAATTCATATTGCATCTGCCAAAGCCCCAACCTATCTTTTTGATTTTTGATATATTCTTTTTCATATTTTTATAAATCTATTTCCAGCTCTACTGTACAATATATAGGATGATATTCAATAGTTTTTGTCGAGAATTTCGACAACATTTGACAAAGCAATTTTAAGATGCTACAATGGACTTACCAAAATGGAGAATATAAAAACAAAAAATAAACTTATCCAGGCGTTAAAAGCTTATGGATTAAATGAAAAACAAGCCAAGTTGTACTTAACTTGTTTAGAATTTGAATTAATTACGATTCAAAATTTAGCTGAAAAATCAGGCATAAAGAGAACCACAGTATATTCTCTTTTAGAAGAGCTTGAAAAAATAGGCATCATTAATATTGTTAAACAAAAGAAGAAAACATATATTAAGGCCGAGGCACCGGAAATTCTTTTAGAGAATATTAACCAGAGAAGAGAAGGTTTTATTAAAAATTTGCCACATTTTAAAGAAATAAAAAAAGAACCCGCTCCAAATCCTAAATTTATTTTTTATCGAGGCGTTGAGGGATTCAAGAATTTCTGGAGAGATTTACTAAATTCGGGAGAAAAAGAATGGTTGATTTCAACTTCAGGAAAAGAGTTTTTATCATTTGTTTCAGAAAGCTATGTTGTTAATCGGATTATTGGGGAGAAAAAGAGACGAGGCATAGTGAGTAGACAAATCATTACTGATTCACGTTACGCACGGGAAATAGTTAAGAAAGATAAAAATGAGAATAGAGAGTCAAGAATTGTTGATCGTAAATTTCCTTTACTAGCTATCGAAATTATATATGGAAATAAAGTTGCAATTATTTCATCAAGTTTCGAAAACTTATTAGTAGTTATTGATAGCGAAGAGGTTGCCAAAACCCATCGTTCATATTTTGAGATGATTTGGCAATTTGCCGAAAAACGAGCTAATTAGCTAATGAGACACCCAAAAATAGCCCCAAGCAGTGTCTTAGATGTCTCATTTAGCTTCATTTTGATTGCCCCTAAGCGACCCATCTCTATCCAATGAGACATCAAAATCACACCCTGAATATAGGTTTTGAACCCGAGCAGGGAGCATTAAAAAAATCGGGATTAGATTCCCGATTTTTTGTATCTTCTTAAAAACTCGTTTTTAAATTTCAAAAATCTGTTGCCTCTAATTGACTCTCTGATTTGTTTCATTAAATTCATAATGAAATATAAGTTGTGAATCGTGGCCAAACGGTGAGCCAAAATCTCTTCGGCTTTAAAAAGATGATTCAAATAAGCTCTACTGAAATTCCGGCAAGCATAACACTGACAACCTTTTTCAATCGGATTTTTGTCTTTAATGAATTCTGATTTTACCAAACTAAATCTTCCTTTTTTAGTAAAAACTGTCCGGTTTCTGGCTATTCTTGTCGGTATCACGCAATCAAATAAATCAATCCCTCTTTCGATTCCATTAAATAAATCTTCCGGCTCGCCAATTCCCAAAAGATGACGCGGCTTTTTTTCATCAAGCAAGGGAACTGTCCATTCCAGAATTTGGTGCATATCTTTTTTGGATTTCCCCAAAGAACCGCCGATGCCAAAACCGAAAAATGGCAAGGAATTTATGAATTTCGCGCTCTCTTCCCGTAAATCCCCGTATTCTCCGCCCTGAACAATTCCGAAAAGCGCCTGGTCTTTTCTCTTTTTGGCTTTTAAGCATCGCGTTGCCCAGTTATGGGTTCTTTTCATTGCCAGTCCGGTATAATTCTTGCTTGATAAAGGTGAGGTGCATTCGTCAAAAGCAAAAATGATATCTGCGCCTAAATTTTCCTGAATTTCAATCGATTTTTCCGGAGTCAATCTATGGGTTCTCCCATCCAAATGCGATTTGAAAGTCACGCCGTCATTATCAATTTTGGTAAATTTATCTTTATTCTTGGTTGGTGGCTTAAAATTTGCTTCTTCGGGAAAAATATTGGCGATCTTGCCCACGCCGTGAATCAAGGCGAGCCCCAAACTAAAAACCTGAAAACCTCCGCTGTCGGTCATTATCGGCCCATTCCAATTCATAAATTTATGCAGCCCGCCAAGGTATTTAATTATTTTATCACCGGGTCTTAATAATAAATGATAAGTATTGGCTAAAATAATTTCTGCGCCCAAATCTTTTAATTCGTCCGGTGATAAACTTTTTACTGTCGCCTGTGTACCCACAGACACAAAAGCAGGAGTGTGAATCCTGCCGTGCGGGGTATTGATTTCCCCTAAACGTGCCGAGCTTTTTCGGTCTTTTTTTATTATTTGAAAAGAAAAATTTTCCACTTTAATATTCCCTCAATTTGCTTACTTTTTGGTGTTCGCGGATTTTTTGCAATGCCTTAGCTTCAATCTGACGAATTCTTTCCCTGGTAACGGTAAATTCTTTGCCTACTTCTTCCAGGGTATGGGTAACTCCATCGCTCAAGCCGAATCTCATATCCAAAATTTTTCTCTCGCGCGGGCTTAAATCGTCTAAAATCTCGATTAACCAATCTTTTAATAATCTTCGAGCAGCTGTTTGGCTTGGTGCGGCTGTTTTTTCATCCTCAATAAATTCTGCTAATGTGCTGTCTTCTTCATCTTCGCCCACCGGAGCTTCTAATGAAAGTGTATCTTGGGAAATTTTTTGAATATATCTTATCTTTTCTACTTCTACTCCCATCTCTGCGGCAATCTCTTCTGGCATCGGTTCGCGACCCAAGTCCTGCAATAACCTGCGTTTGACTTGAGTGTATTTGGAAATAGTCTCCACCATATGCACGGGAATCCTAATAGTTCTAGATTGATCGGCTAAGGCTCGGGTAATGGCCTGTCTTATCCACCAAGTAGCGTAAGTAGAGAATTTATATCCACGACGATAATCAAATTTGTCTGCAGCCCTGAACAAACCGATATTCCCCTCTTGAATTAAATCTAAAAGAGTTAAATTCGGACTTCTACCAACATATCTTTTGGCAATGCTTACTACTAATCTTAAATTTGCCTTGATAATTTTTTCTCTTGCCTCTTCATCTCTTTTCTCAATTCTCTTGGCTAATTCCACCTCCTCTTCTCCCGATAAAAGCTCTGTTTTGCCGATTTCCTTTAAATACATCTGAACCGAATCAATATCTTCTAAGCCGGCCAATAATTTCTTTAATTTTTTCTTTGACTTTCCATCAACTTCTTCTTCCTCTTCTATATCAATATAATCTTTTCTTTCTAAGACTTTAACATGAGCTTCTTTTAATCTATCATAAAATTCTTCCAGGCCCGCGATGTCTTCTTCCAGGTGCGGTATGGCCCTGATTATCTCCTGCTCAGTGATAAATCCCCTGCCCCGACTTTTATTTATAAGCTCATAGATAACTTCCTGGGTTATTTTTGCTTTTTTTCTTCGGTGTCTGACTGGTGTCTTAATAATCTTTTTCTTTCTTTTCGCGATTCTTTTGATTTTCTTCCGAGGTCCTGTTTTCTTAACGGCTCTTTTTATTTTTTTGATTTTTCTGCGAGACTTCATTTTTTTAATTTTCCGCCTTGGGCGGATTTTTCTTTTTTTCATACCCCGTACTAGATTTTCGACATTTAAAATATCGAAATTCTTAGATTAATGCTTTATTATTATAATCTGATTCTTTATTTCGCCCCGTGCTTTTTTGCCCCGCAGCTGCGGGACAGTCGAAAATTCAGTACGGGGTCATATATTTATTTCGTTTAATTCTTCGGTTAATTTATAAAATCTGCGCTTTAAGTCTTCTATTTTTTCTTTGTCTTTGTTCTCCTCGGCTTCTTTGATGTCTAAGCTAACTTGACTCATTTTATCTCTTAAATTATATATCTTTATTTCTTTTATAGCACATCTTATTTCATCTAAAACTTCTTTTTCTTCTAATTCGCAGTATTCGACTTTAAAAATCAAATAATTGGTTAAATAAACCTCTTCGGGAGAAAGCTCCTTCTGAAAACTTTTTAAATCAAAACTTTCCTTAAATGACTTTAATTTTACAAAAACATTCTTGACCTCCGGAATGATTAAAATATTCGGATTCAGTTCTTCTTTCGCAAAGTCAAGATGTTGAGAATATTTTAAAACCAAGCCCAATAAATGTTCTTCCAGGCTTTTAATTCTTGATACTTGACGCGTTTCGGGAGTTGAGGGAATTTCTTCTCCGCTTTCTCTGGCTTTAATTTTTTGTAATGCCTCAACCAATTTTCTTTCGTCAATTTTTAATCTCGAAGCCAGAGCCTGAAGCCAATGAGCCTGCTCAACCACATTGGTAATATTTTTAATCGGATATAAAAGCTCTTTAGCTATTTCTCTTTTATTATCGACGGTTAAATTCTGATATTTGGAAAAAGCATTTTCAAAATAAAATTCCATTATTGGCTTGCTATTTTCTAAAATATTTTCCCATTTTTTCTTATCTTTTTTAATAATTTCGGCCGGGTCTTTATCCTCGACTGGTAATATTGCCACCCTCACATTAAATTCCAATTGCTGGGCCGGGGCAACGGCTCTTTTGGTGGCTGACTCTCCGCCGGTATCGGCATCAAAAGAAAAAACAAGATTCTCGGCATAACGTTTAAGGATGTGAAGCTGGTCAATCGTCAAGGCGCTCCCCGAAGTAGCAATTGCGTTTTTGCTTCCGGCCTGGTGAGCCATTATCAAATCGAATTGGCCTTCAACAATTACACATTGATTTTTCTGACGAATTTCCATTTTCGCCTTATCCAGGCCATAAATAATTCTGCTTTTGTTATAAATCAAGGTATCGGGACTATTTACGTATTTTGCCTTTTTCTCGTCTTCTTTACCGAATATTCTCCCAGAAAAGCCCGCTGCTTGTCCGCTCAAATCAAAAATCGGAAACATAATCCGATTGCGAAATCGGTCGTAATATTTATTTGAGGTTTCTTTCTTCGCCAAAAACCCGGCTTTTTCGATATCGCTTTCCTTGTATCCCAATTCGGTTAAGTGTTTATAAAGTGCGTCCCATGAATCCATGGCATAACCGATTTTAAATTCTTCAATCGTTTTGTTTTCTAACCCCCTATTTTTTAAATAATCTTGGACCGCTTTATTCTTTTGTAATTGTTCTTGGAAAAATTCAGTGGCTTCTTCGCAAATTTGATATAAGATATTTCTCTGACTTTTCAATTGCGGATCTTCTCTTTTTAAAACCACGCCTGCTTTCTTAGCCAAAATTCTTAAAGCATCGGCAAATTCAACCCCTTCGATTTTTTGGACAAAAGTAAACATATCGCCTCCGATGTTGCAGGAAAAACAGTGCCAGATTTGTTTGGACGGAGACACAAAAAAAGAAGGATTTTTTTCCTTATGAAAGGGGCAAAGGGCTTTATAATCCTTCCCGGCTTTTTTCAGTTTCACGTAATCTTGAATAACTTCAACAATATCCAATCGGTTTTTAATTTCATCAATCGGAGTCATGAGATAATTCTAATAAAATTTAAGGAGAATGTAAAGGAAAAACTTTGACAATTTTGTTAATTAGGACTAAGATATAATCCTTGCTCTCTAAATTAAAATAAACGAAAGGAGGTGAAAAATGGAAAAGCGAGTTGCGTTTAACAAAGAAATCGCATTGCGGGTTTTTAAAATCCTTGATTCTATGTGGAGAAGCAAATCAGGAATATTCAGAGACGTTGTTTTACCTCAAGATCTCTGGGTGCCGAGCGGATGGGAACATCTTAATCATTGCGAAAAAGCCAATTTCCTTTTCTATGCCGCATTACCGATGAGAGGCGGCCAAATAAGCGAAGACCCGTTCAAATGGCTATGTGCCTTATGGACCAAGTTCCCCGGATTGTTTAACCCCAAAACCGTAGCCGAAACCCTTTCGCCGAAATACATTGAAGAATGCTTCAAAACAGTTACGTCCGAAATTCTTGAAAACGGCGGCATCGGAAAATTGGGCGGCGGATCCCTCGGCTATAAGATGGAACAGCATGCCAAACATTGGCACGAAAACTCTACCATTTTGAACACTTGGTGGGGGGCTGATATTCGCAATGTTTTTTGGGGAATTCCCGAATTCGAAGAAGCATTCCGCAGAATCGACCACAAAAGAACGAAAATCGGATTTAAAGGAATGCGCCGAAAAATATTTTCTCTTCTGATAATCTGGCTTCAAGAAAAAGAATTAATTCCCGCTTTTCCCACCCCGATTCCGGTTGATTTTCATGCCATGCGCATACTTTGGCAGAACGAAATAATCGATATGCGCGGCTGGGCTCAAAAATTTGAGCCAAAAAAAGAAAAACATTCCCAAGAACTAAAGGGGAAAACCGCCGTGCGAATCTGGGAAACGATTCCCAATCAAATCGCGATTTGGTCGCAGAAATTCTTGGAGAAAAATCAAATTTCCCACATGGTCATTAATCCCGCTCTCTGGGTACTTAGCCGGACACTCTGCGCAGAACACTTACAAACTTCTTCGCTAAAAACGGGTCATGAATTTTTCACGCCCGAAAAACTGAAAGCCAATCCCGGTCTCTGGACGAGAAACCGCAAAAATCCCTGTGAATTCTGCCCAATTGAAAAATTCTGTAAATGGTGCATCCCGGCAAATCCATACTATACCGACGGTTGGTTAATCAGGATAAAAAGAATTTCTTATCCCACTCCGAGATTATTGGGCATTGATTGGATTGAACTGGGCCCGACGCACAAGATACGCAAAGACAAAAACAGAGGCGCCATCAAGTCATAACTTGAGTGGCGCCTATTTTTTTCTCGGAAAAACCTCAAAAACAATGTAACCCTTCTTTTTGCTGATTTCGGTGGTCACCAATAATTGGATATCACCCAATCTGGTTCTGGGATGGGACAAATAAGGATGACTGACTGCCATAAAAGCCATTTTTCTCTCTTCCGGTTCTCTTATTGTCCAGGCGATCATTTCTGCAAGATGCAACCAATACTTGTTTTCTTTCTCTTCTTTTAGGCGACGAATTACCTCCCACAAAAGATGAGGATGTTTTGTGAAAAAACGACTTTTTAATCTTTCTTCTACCTGTTTTGTCCCATCTAAGGTTCTAAACGGCCTCCTTCCCTTATAGGAAAATTTGTACCAGTTAAGCCGAAGATCAATAAAATTCACCAACCCCCTAAGCACTTTCCTTAGATACCTATTAAGATTCGCTTCTGCCCAACAAATGTCTCTGATAATAAACACATCTCTTAAGGAAACGGTGAATCTTGCTCCGCTTATTCTTGACATCCAATAATCGTTTACATATAAAGTCTTTGCGCTACGTAGCCAGTAGTGTCGAATAGAGGGAAGCTTAAAGGGGTCAGTAGAAAACGGTCCCTTTTCCCATAAGCAAACTCTTTCATATGCCAGACCCTCTATCTTTTTAAATATCATTGGAGCTATCAACTGATATTGATGAGGTGAAAGGAAAAACCATTTTCTGCGCTTAGGAATATTTGACTCCTCATTTTTTCTATTTAATCCACGTGCCTCATGATATGGTCTGGTTCTACTGATTCCGATTTCTGCCAAAAGGACTTCTTTCCATCCCCTGTTAAATTCCCAGGTAGGGCCAACTATCGCAATCAAATCAAGGCGCGGATTTTTGTTTTCTATGGTTTCTATCAATCTTTCGTCCGGCGAGATCCTAAAAATAATTCTGGCTTCTTTTTTAACGATTCTTACGTCTTTGGCTGCTAATTCCGGGATTTTTTCGGAGCTTAATCCTTTCATTTTTCCCTCCTTGCCTCGCCTTCTGGCGGGCTTTTTTAAATTTAAGAGCAGATTCTATTTTAGTAAATAATTAAATGTGCGTCAAATAAAAAGGCGAGGGCTGGAAGCCCTCGCCAAGTGGGTTTTGAGCGTAATTTACTTTTTTGAGTTTCCTTTTCTGGTCTCGATGACCCATCCGTCTGATTTCTGTCCGTACCATTTCTTTTTAAGCACGGACAAGTAAAGCCAATAAGGTCCTTTCTTTTCGCTGTCGTAAACAAGGGCCTTACCGTCTGCTATTTTCTTGACAACGACATAGTGATCGTTTGGGAACGGATAATAAAGTAGTGACCGCGGTTTGAGATTACGGATACTGATTCTTTTTGATTTTGCATCAAGACCCTGTCTACGCAGTATCCAAAGAATTTTTTTGGGAGAAACACCCTTGATGGGATGAAACGAAAAAATAACTCCCGGCAAGCCCCACATCTTCAACAGGACATTTGTGGCACAAACTCCGCAACTCGAACCCAACTGTTCAAAAAAACAGTCTACGCTTGTCTTGTTTTCATTCACCTTCCTCTCCTTTTTAAAAATCTTATTTTCTAAAGAGCAAATTATAATCATAATCTCTAAAAATAATTCTGTCAAAAAATAAGAGCTTGTTTGGTTTTCAAACAAGCTCTTGAGGTTCCGCTTTGACTTCAATCAAATTGTTGTTTATCTGCTTGATTTTTCCTTCGGCATATCGAATGGTTGATCTCTCCGTTCCGGGTTGAAGAATTGTCCCACAAATAACCGATTGAGTTTCGCGGTCGTCAAAATATACAATTTGGTCGTGCTCTAACGGCACCCCGTTTTTGTCTCTCGGAACATGATTAAGAGACATTTTTCACCTCCTTTAAAAGGTATTTAATTTATTTTAAAAGGATTGTAATTTACGCCGTAATCAAAAATATCAACGTTTTCCAATTTCTTCAATTTTCGAACAACATAATAAGTTATTGGCGTAAAAGCAACTTCAATTAAAACTTTGCCGATATATCCAACCACAAACATAAGCATCAAATCTTTCCAGGGAATTATCCCGCCAAAGGCGAATAAAAGAAATAAAATCGTATCCACGGCCTCGCCGACAATAGTTGAAGAAATTGTTCTTGTCCAAAGGTATTTTCCTTTGGTGAAAATTTTTAATTTCGACAAGACAAAAGAGTTGGAAAATTCTCCGGCAAAATATCCGACAATTGAACCCAAAACAATTCTTGGGACTAAACCGAGTATAACTTCATAAGCTCTCTGATTTTGCCAGAATGGTGCCGGTGGCAAAAGCTGGACCAAAAAATAAAAAACCGACATTATGATTATGGCAAAAAAACCGGTCCAGATAATTTTTCGCGATGCCCGATAGCCGTAAACTTCGGTCAAAATATCGCCAAAAATATAACTTACAGGGAAAATCAGTATTCCCCCATCAAAAGCAAAGGGACCAAGATGAAAAATTTTTGTCGCCACAGTGTTTGAAATCATTAAAACCATCACAAACGCTATAGCGATATAAAGAAAATATTTGCTTTGCATAAAATCCAAAATGATGATACTCAGTCTTTCGCAACATCGCCGATATAAAAAGAATTCAAAAGATTATTTGCTGTTGCTGAATGACTTGTCCCGATATCTTTTGTAGCAAAACCCCGGGAGCCGTCTTTACCGCAATAAGGACTTATTGTGTAAACCCCGCTCGGATGAGCTCTCAAATAACTTGTTAAATCATAAACCCTATTATTGATAATCAACCAACAATCGCTTGTTGAATTATGTTTTGCTATCTCTTCAATAGTCAAAGAAAAGTTGCCTGAGCCCGAAGAATTGTTGTTGTTTGGCGTTATCGCTGCCGACGGCTTGGCGACAATAACCAGAATCAAAAGAATAAAAACAGTTGCCCAGACAATCTCAACGAATATTTTCACTGATTTTTTATTCGTTGATTTATGACTTGTCAGCAAATTCAAAAACCCAATCGCCGAATGGATATAAAATAAAGGAATAAAAATCCAGGGAACGATAGAAACGTGAAGATTTCTATAGTCGATTCCTTTGGATGAAAAATATTTTATGGACAAATATCCCGAGAATAAAGATAAAACCGTAGCTATCACCAATAGCCAGGCGGTAATTCTTAAAATTTTATAAAGATAAATCATGCTTTAGCGGGACGTAATAATTTCTTTTAGAAATTAAACGTCCCAGAAACGTTTAAATTTGCTTTACAAATTTATTACGTTTCGGAGAGGGCGGGATTCGAACCCGCGAGCCCCTTACGGGGCACGGCACTCCAGGCCGTTCCATTGGACCACTCTGGCACCTCTCCTCTTTTTATCTACTATCTTCCAATTCTCCAAATAATTTTCTTTTAACGCTTTCCACTTCAATAGCGTCTAAATTGTCGCCAGCGTTGTGTTGAAGTCCAAAAATCACCTTTTTTAATTCTATCTCGGTTATACCATCCTTGACGGCGTTACCAAAAACTCCCCTCAGATATTCTCTTTCCTTGTCAGAAATATTGGGCAGGACCGTTATGGCTTGCTCAAACTCTTTGCGATAAATCCGCTTACCGGTATTACCGCCGAATAACATTTCTAAAATATTCATATGCGTGTTTCTCTTAATCTTTTTATTCTCTCCTCAATTGGCGGATGAGTAGAAAATAAATTAGTTAATTTTTTGCCCTTAAAGGGATTGGCAATATATAAATGAGCGGTAGCCTGATTGGCAAATCTTAAAGATAAAGGACTTCGTGAAATTTTTTCCAACGCACTGGCCAAACCCTCGGGATATCTGGTCAAAAGCGCGCCCGAAACATCGGCCAAATATTCTCTTTTTCGAGAAATGGCCAATTGAATCAGCTTGGCAAACAATGGGGATAGAATCAGAAAAACTAAGCCGATAATCATTAAAATTGCCCCTGCTTGTCCGTTGCCTTCTCTGTTGCTTTTTCTTCCCAAAAATCTGCCCCTTATAAATACATCGGCAATCATTGTAATCGCTCCGACCAAAACAACCACCACTGTTTGCAGCAAAATATCATGATTGCCGATATGACTTAACTCGTGAGCAATCACGCCCTCCAGTTCCGAACGGTCGGTAATTTGTAAAAGTCCATCGGTTACGGCAATGACCGCATTTTTCGGATTCCTGCCAGTGGCAAAGGCGTTCGGCGCTGGGTCATTAATGATGTAAATTCTGGGCATGGGCAAGCCGGCAGTTATGCAAAGATTTTCTACAATATGATAAAGTTCGGGATTCTCGTCGTGAACCAATGGTTTAGCGCGGGATATTGCCAAGACAATTTTATCCGAATACCAATAACTGATAAAGCTCATAAAAATACTAAATCCCGCGGCAAAAAATAAAATACCCTGGTTATCAAAATAATAACTCAAAAACCAGCCCAAGCCGATAAGAATAATAAAAAACAAGGAAAAAAGAATCCAGGTTCGGCGAATATTTGAATCGATGTGGGTATAAATAGTCATAAAAATACTATATCAAATTTATCGATAAAAATAAAGCCCCGACGCAAGGTCGGGGCTTTCCAAATATCAATCAAATCATTAAAACTTCACTTCTGGAACTTCTCTTTCGGCCGGCACTTCCACCTCGAAAAATTCTCGCTTCTTAAAACCAAGCATTCCGGCAATAACTCTTGAGGGAAATGTTTCAATTCTGATATTCAAATCTCGGACATTGCCATTATAGAATCTTCGGGATGCCTGAACCTTATTTTCGGTATCGGAAAGTTCTCTTTGCAGCTCTAAAAAGTTCGCGTTTGCCTTCAAATCGGGATATGCTTCGGCTACGGCAAAAAGAGTTTTTAAGGTATTGGTTAAAGCATTTTCTGCTTGGGCCTTCTCTTTCATCCCCTGAGCGCCCATTGCTCTAGCCCGGGCTTGAGTCACGCTTTCAAATGCCTCTCTCTCGTGCTTGGCATAGCCTTTTACTGTTTCAACTAAATTAGGAATTAAATCGTGTCTCCTTTTTAATTGAACATCGATATCCGATTCGGCTTCGTCGGTTCGATTTTTTAATCTGATTAAGGAATTAAAAACAGCAATTGCCCAAAAAATTATTAGAACTATTAAACCGATTATAACGTATAAAAAATTCATGTTTTTAAAAATTAATTATTACTCTTTAAGTATACCATTTATTTAATTAGTATTCCATTGGCGGCATTCCGCTTTCTTTCTTCTCCTCGGGAATATCAGTAATTACTACTTCGGTAGTTAAAAATACCGAAGCCATAGAAGCGGCATTTTGAAGAGCTGATGTGACTACTTTGGTGGGGTCAATAATTCCTGCCTCAAACATATTGACTATTTTTTCTCCTGCGGCATCAAAACCCATGGCCCAATCCATTACCCCGGTTTTTTCTCCTGTTTCTTTCCTCTTTTCATTAATTTTTTGGGTAATTTCATGAATGATTACTTCGTCGGCGCCGGCATTCTTTATAATTTGCCTGAATGGTGCTTCGCAAGCTTTAAGAACTATTTCGCCGCCTATTAAATATCCTCTAATTTCTGGTCTTAATAGTTTTCTTGATTCCCGAATTGTCTCTTCCCCCGTTATTGGCACTGTAAATTTTGACGCTATCGATAAAGCTATGCCTCCGCCCGGAACCACGCCCTTTTCTATGGCTGCCTTGGTAGCTGCTACCGCATCCTCTATTTTAAACTTTTTATACTTCATTTCTGCTTCTGTTGCTGCGCCCACTTTAATCACCGCCACTCCACCAGCTAATTTTGCTAATCTTTCTTGAAGTTTTTCTTTATCAAAAGAAGAGTCGGTCTGTTCTAATTGAATTCTAATCTGCTTTATTCTTTTTTGAATTTCTTCTTTGTCTCCTTTCCCGCCAACAATCGTGGTTTTTTCCTTAGTAGCAATTACCTTGTCAGCCGTACCCAGCATATCAATATCGGCGTTTTCTAATTTCAAACCGGTTTCTTCGGAAATAACCTTACCACCGGTGACAATAGCAATATCCTGCATCATCTCTTTTCTTCTGTCGCCGAAACCGGGCGCTTTCACGGCCAAAGAATTAAAGGTGCCTCGCAGTTTATTAACCACTAAAGTAGTCAGGGCCTCTCCCTCTATTTCTTCTCCGATTATAACTAATGTTTTCTTGCCTGCCTGACTCATTCTTTCCAAAAGAGGTAAAATATCGTTAATCGAAGAAATTTTCTGGTCGGTAATTAAAATATATGCATCCTTATATTCGGCTTCCATTCTTTCGGTATTGGTTATCATATAGGGAGAAATATAACCATTATCAAATTGAAGTCCTTCTACCAATTCTGTAGAATAACCAAAGGTCTGAGATTCTTCTATTGTAATTACTCCGTCCTTGCCCACTTTTTCTATTATCTCTGCCAATAGATTACCCGCTTCTTCGTCTTCGCTGGCAATGGTAGCCACCTGGGCAATTTCCTCTTTGATTTTAATTTTTTTAGATCCTTCTTCTAAAACTTTTATAATTGCTTTTACTTTATCTTCAATGCCTTTTCTAATACTCATGGGATCAGTGCCGGCTGCCACATTTTTTAGACCCTCATCAATCATTGCCTGAGCAAGAATAACGGCAGTAGTTGTTCCGTCTCCGACTATATCATTGGTTTTCTCGGCGACTTCCTTTATCAGCTCGGACCCCATATTCTCAAACTTGTCCGGAAGTTCAATCTCCTTAGCGATGGTCACGCCATCGTTGGTAATGGTGGGCGTACCAAAGCCCTTATCCAGAACAACATTCCTGCCCCTGGGACCGAGGGTAATTCGAACAGCGTTAGCCAGTTTATCAACTCCCTTTTTCAGTTCTTGTCGAGCATCTTCATTAAATTTAAATTGTTTGCTCATAAGTTTATTCTATAATTGCCAATATGTCCTCCTCTTTGGCAATTAAATATACTTTATTATCAATTTTTATCTCACTGGGACCGTATTTGGTAAATAAAACCGTATCCCCTATTTTAATATTCATCGGGATACGATTGCCGTTATTATTAATTCTTCCCGGACCAATGGCAATAACTCTGCCCTGTTCGGGCTTTTCCTCGGTGGTATCGGGAAGAACAATTCCTGACTTTGTTTTCTCTTCTTTAGACATCGGCTCGATAAGAACTCTGTCATCTAATGGCTTGATATCCATAAGTTTAAAAAATTAATAATTAGGTAATTATTAATTCTAAACAATTTTTATTTAAAGTCAATAGTCTTCGCCTGTTAACTGGATAAAATATTTTTAAAATTCTCAATAAATGTCCTTTGAAAAAATTCTCTTTTATCGTTTTCGTGAAATTTCAGCATTTTATCAGAAACTACAACCGCTGTCGGAATATCGTGAGAAATCATTTTATGGGCAATTCTTTTTTTCTGTATAAATCTGAATAATCCCTCTATTAATTTTCCGAACCAACCATTTAAAATTTTCTCTAAAATTCTTTTGATAATAGCCGGGAATTTATTTTTTTTAAACTCCGGATGGTAATAGTTGAAAATTTTCCCGAAATTTATTAAATAATTTTTTACCCACAGATTTTTCAGAATGAAATCTCTATATATTTGATTTTCGTAATAAATCGGTTTTATCTGGGCAATCCAGTGAAATAAATAAATATCGTAAGGCTTCAGGGCAATCGGCTCGAGACTTAAAGCATCGTCACCGATATAAAAACTTAAACATATTTTATTGACAATTTTTTTATGACGCCACTCCCCCATTAGCCAGACCAAAAAAGTAATCCAAAAACGAGTGGACCAAATCCTGCCTTTTCTTATAATTATGAAAAAATCAATATCCGCTTCTTTTCTTGAATTATTAATGGCCAAACTATTACAAACGCCTATCATTCTTACGAACGGACAAACTTGCAGGACTTTTATTACTTTATAAGCTTTCTTCCAGCGAGGACTGGCAATTTTCTGGCGTTCTATTCTTTGTTCGTATAAATTTCTTCTGTTCTTCAAAAAATAAAATCCGTTTTTCTCGTCAATAAATTTCTGAAGTTGACTGCTTTTTAGGTATTTTAAAACATCCAAAAGAGAAACCTCTCCGAATGGTTCTAATTGAAAATCTTGAACGACTTCTGTCTGGGCAACAACATACAAAGGATTTAATAAATATTTATAAACCTCAAAACCAGTCAAGGGATAGTCCAAGATATCATAATAAACAATTGTGGCTAAAATTGATTTTTCAAGAAAATTCATCTGTGTCATCATATCTATATTTTAACATAAGAGGCTTGCCCAGCACCACAATTTCGTTGTGGTACTGGGCTTGTAAAATCATTAAAATGGGTTTATTATGAATAATATGATTGAAACCAAAGAGGAACACTCGGAAATACCAGAAGACTTCAAGACTAAAATTGAAAAGCGGGACAAAAAAAGAAAACCAAAAATGAAAATATCGGGAAAACGAGTTTTTCAGCTTAAAAAATTATTAAAAAATTCACCCCGTTAAATCCCGCGAAGCGGGGGTCGCCGTAGGCGACATTTAACAGGGTAAAAATAATATGCGCTGGTTTCTTAAACTCATTTTACAAATATTAGCTAATGCCGTAGGTATTTTTGCCGCCGCCTATTTTATAAATGATATAAAATTTACCGGCGATTGGATTGACTATTTAATTGTCGGCGCAATCTTAGCTGTTGCTAATTTAATAATCAGACCGGTTCTGAAAATTATTACCGCCCCCCTTATATTTATAACATTGGGACTTTTCATAATAGTAATTAATGCGGTAATACTTTTTGGTGTTGACTGGTTCGTCCAAGCACTACAGATTACCAGTTTGTTTGGTTATCTACTTGGTTCAATCATAATCTCAATTATAAATGGAGTCATATTGGGATTATTCAAAAAGAAAAAACCCGCATTATAAAATATGCCCAGTGCTACAACTTTGATGCCGCAGAGCGGCACATATGTAGTATTGTGACATAATAAATAGATAAACAAACATTTTTTGATGTATAATCTACAACTTAGATGAACTCAGTATAAAAATCGAAGTTGTAGCACTGGGTATGGAAAACATTCTAAATATTGTTCAAATTGTTATTGGTGGATTGCTCGTAATCACCATCCTCTTTCAGCAAAGAGGTGCTGGTCTTTCCGGAACTTTTGGCGGAGAGGGAGGAGTCTATTTCAAAAAACGCGGAGCAGAGAAATTTGTTTTCATTGCTTCCATCGTTTTAAGCGTGATTTTCATAGTAAGTGCTGTTATTAGAATGGTAATTTAATAATGGGCAGATTATCACAATTTATAAAAAGATTATTGGAAAAAATACCTTCTAAGCATCAATGGCAAAAAATTCCCGGTGTTCTTAATAAAAAAGAACGCTATTTTATACTGGGTTTTTTTATTTTGGGGGTGGTTTCTGTTTTTATCTGGTTAGTTACTTACAATATTGAAAATACAGTTGTTGCGCCAAATTACGGAGGTAGTTTTAGAGAAGGAATTGTCGACAGTCCCGAGTATCTGAATCCAATTTTGAGTCAGACAACTGATGCTGATAGAGATATAACCGAATTAATATTTTCCGGCTTGATGAAATATGACAGCCAAGGAGAACTGGTGCCCGATATGGCAGAAAAATACGCTATTGGCGATAACGGTAAAATCTACGATTTCTTTTTAAAAAAGGATATAAAATGGCACGATGGCCAACCGTTAAACGCCGATGACATTGTCTTCACGATTAAAATGATTCAAAATCCGGATTCACGAAGCCCGTTAAGAATCAATTGGACTGGCGTAGAAGTTGAAAAAATCGATGACTGGACTGTGCGTTTCAAATTAAAAACGCCTTATGCCCCTTTTCTGACCAATACTACAACCGGAATAATCGCCAAGCATATTTGGGAAAAAATTCTCCCCGAAAAATTTATTCTTGCCCAGGAAAATTTTTCTCCTATCGGCACCGGACCTTACAAGCTTAAAAAAATTAAAAAAGATAAAGAAGGGTTTATTAATTTTATAGAATTAGAAGCCTTTGGTGATTATGGCTCTTCTCGCCGGCCATTTATAGAAAAAATTGGGCTTTATTTTTATCCTGACGAAGAAAACATGATTAAAGCTTATAATAAAAATAGTATAGATAATTTAAGCTTGGTTTCTTTTCAAAATAAAAATCTCTTAAAGAGAACGAAATCAAAGTCATTTATTAATCAATTAAATATACCTCGCTATTTTGCTGTTTTCTTTAATCAAACCAAAAGCAAGGCACTTTCTGATAAAAATGTAAGAATTGCTTTAAATTACGCCACGGACAAGAATCAGATTGTTAATCAAGTTTTAGATGGCGAGGGAAGACAGGTTGATTCCCCCATACCGACCGGCGTCTGGGGACATAGTGAGGAAATAAAAATTTATAATTTTGACATAGAGCAGGCAAAAAACACCTTAGAACAAGCTGGCTGGAAAGATACGGACAATGACGGAATAAGAGAAAAAAAAGAGGATAAATTAGAATTTGAATTGATGACTACCGAATTAAGGGAATTGCAACAAGCAGCAGATATTTTAATTGAACAATGGTCAAAAATCGGGGCTAAGGTGACTAAAAAGATTATAAATATTGGCGAAATTCAACAAGAATATATTAGGCCACGAGAATATCAAGCGCTCTTGTTTGGAGAGGTGCTGGGGTTGGATCCCGATCCGTATAGCTTCTGGTATTCTTCTCAAAAAAGAGACCCGGGATTAAACTTGGCCCTTTATGACAATCAAAAAGTGGACACCCTGTTAAAAGATGCTCGCCAAACCCTTAATCAAGAGGAAAGGCTTAAAAAATATAAAGAATTCCAGCAATTATTGATCGACGATGCCCCGGTGGTTTTTCTTTACAGCTCCTACCATCTCTACTACACAGCTAAAAAAATAAAAGGAATTGAAGTAGAAAATGTGGTCCTGCCATCAAAAAGATTCGCTGATATTGAAAAATGGTACATAAAAACACAACGCGTAAGAAAGTAGAAAAGTGCCTGCCCGCCATCGGCTGTCGCCGAAGGCGACTGCAGGCGGGGTATATAAAAACCCAGAGAGTTAAAAAACCATGATTGATTTAAAAAATTTAAAATACGATGTCAGAAAATTGGAAGACATAGAAGATGTAATTTATGATAGAGAATGGCTTAAAACAGCTCCGAATTTAGAATTGTATTATATGTATCGGGATTTGGCGGAAAGCGAACTGGATAAAATGAGAATAGAAGACAATGATTTGAGATACGACATCACGTTTTTTCTGCCGGTAATACTTGGCAAAGAATTCAATAAAACGCTGGGGCATGACCATCCGATAGTGCCGGGAACGGCCATCACCTACCCAGAACTTTATGAGGTCCTGGAGGGTGAAGCAATTTTTCTTTTACAGGATTCCGACGACAAAGAAATAAAAGATATCTTTGCTGTCCATGCCAAAAAAGGAGATAAAGTGGTAATCTTACCAAAATATGAACACCTGATAATCAACCCGACCGAAAAAGAATTAAAAACCTGTGATTGGATATGCCGTACCTTTGCTTCCAATATCTATAAACCATTCAGGGCAAGACATGGATTCAGTTATTATGCGCTAAAGGATCCCTCGACAGAGCTCGGAACAAGATGGGTAAAAAACGAAAACTACGAATCTATTCCCGATTTAAGATTTGAGGAACCGAATAATTTTTATAACTTTGATTTAAATAAAGACGAACCAATATATAAATTGGTTAATAATCTTGAAAAATTAAATTTTCTCGTTGAGCCCCAGAAATACGAATGGCGATAATCGGGCGAGTGGCGGAATTGGCAGACGCGCAGCGTTCAGGGCGCTGTCCCGCTTCGCGGGATGGAGGTTCAAATCCTCTCTCGCCCACAAAAATAATTACCCTTGACCCTGCACCAATTACTCTTTAATTGGTGCTTTTATGTTTAAATCACGGGCTATCTTTTTTGAAAAAAATTGGTGCAGGGTTGACAGGGTATTTTTTAATCTCTAATATAATTAGTCATGGGAGCGCGAGGACCCGTTTCCTTATTTGCCCCATCAACCCCTCCTTTTGGCGCCTCCGCTCCCTATTACATCTTTGTTCTTTCTGCTCTTTTGATTCATTCATTCTCATCCAAGGCGTGAGCCCTAAGATAAGACCTTAATAGGCACTTAGGGCTCTTTTTACCCTGCACCTATTTTACCGGTATTTGGACAAGTGAAGCGCGAGTGGCGGATAGCCACAACCCAATATTGGCGAAGCGCTTCGCCCATGAAGTATTCCACTATTCGTGGAACGCACTTCGCGAAGCATTTCTTTGGTAAAATAGGTGCAGGGTTAATCCCAAAAAGTTATCCACAGGTCAGGGGTATTGACACGATATTTTTAAAAGAATATCCTACTATAATAGATTAAAACCTATTAAACATAAATCTCAAACACAACACACAACAAACACAACACACATCGCTCCTTACAGCACCTTTAAAAAACTTTCCAATATACCAGCCTCGAGTAACCAAATTACTTACCAACACCCCTTCTTTCCACTCTCTCTATTTAATTCGGCCTCTCGAGGCTTTTCTTTTTGTCTCCGCCATAAGCGCGGGGCTTTTTTTGTTTACAAATATATTATATAATCAAATCAATGATATCTTTTGACGATTTCAATAAACTTGATATTCGCATCGGAATAATCTTGGAAGCGGAAAAAGTTGAAGGCGCCGATAAGCTGCTAAAACTTTTGGTTGATATTGGCGATGAAAAACGAACTCTGGTTGCGGGAATTGCCGAAACCTATACGCCCGAAGATATTGTCGACAAACAAATTCCGATCTTAATCAATTTAGAACCGAAAAAACTCCGCGGCATTGAAAGTAACGGAATGATTTTAGCCGTGGATATAGGCGGTAAAGCAACATTAATCCATCCGGACAAACAAGTGCCGAATGGAAGCAAGGTGAGATAAACATATGATAGTATTTAGCGGGATGAGGCCGAGCGGACAACTACATATTGGAAATTATTTGGGAGCTTTGAAAAATTGGGTGGAATTACAAAAAAAACACCAATGTGTTTTTGGCGTGGTTGATTATCATGCCATTACCACGCCTTTTAATCCTAAGGCCATTAAAAAAGATTCAATGGCATTGGTTTTAGATTATCTGGCAGCCGGGATAGATCCGAAAAAATCAATCATCATCGTCCAGTCCCATATCCCCGAACACACGGAATTGGCTTGGATTTTATCCACTTTAGCCCCCCTTGGCGAATTGGAAAGAATGACCCAATTCAAAGACAAGGCCAAACAAAATAAAGAAAATGTGAATGCCGGACTCTTCTGTTATCCTGTTTTAATGGCCGCGGACATCCTTTTATATAAAGCTGATTTAGTACCGGTTGGCGAAGACCAAGCTCAGCACGTGGAATTAACCCGAACTTTAGCCAGAAAATTCAACAATAAATTCGGTAAAACTTTTCCCGAGCCCAAGGCTCAATTACTAAAATTTGGTGCCAGAATAATGTCATTAACCGACCCAAACCAAAAAATGAGTAAAACCGGAGATGAAAGTATTGCTTTAATTGATTCTCCGGAAAAAATCCGCGAAAAAATAAAAAAAGCCGTAACCGACTCCGGCAAAGAAGTAAAATATGACGAGAAAAATAAACCCGCGATTTCCAATCTTTTGACGATTTATCATTTATTTTCAGATAAAGCGATTGCCGATATTGAAAAAAAATATCAAGGCAAAGGTTATGCGGAATTTAAAAAAGATTTGACCGAAGTAATTATCAGGGGCTTGAAACCATTTCAGGAAAGAAGAAAAAAACTGGAAAAAAATCCCCGGCTAACAGAAAAAATCTTAGCCGAGGGACAAAAGAAAGCTCAAAAAATCGCTCAAGAGACAATAAAAGAAGTTAAGACAAAAATGGGACTTATATAGCTTTAGAAGAATAAAAAAATCCACACTTTTCGGGTGTGGGTTTTTTTATTCGATTATTAGGGATTTTATTTCTTTAAGTTTCT
>MHMT01000018.1 GCA_001819435.1 Candidatus Portnoybacteria bacterium RBG_13_40_8 | reverse complement strand
AAACTCCCCTAATACGCAAGCTGAAAACAATGAAGCTCGCCAGAAAAAGAACGAAAAGAAAAATAAAAATGAAACCCAGCACATAAATAATTGTTCTAAAAACAAAATGTGATTTGGGTTTCATTTTTATTACCCCTTCTTTAATCTTTTCTAAAATCTCATATTTACTCATAAGTTTTATGAATTAATTTATTATAAATAAATTTTATTTTATTTTTCCCCCTTTTTAAACGAATGCCCACGGTTGAAATTGGTATACGCAACACATCGGCAATTTCTTTATAATCCAAACCTTCAAGATAATAAAGAATAATCGGCTCTCGATATTTCAAATCCAAATTATCAAGACATTTATCAAGCGCTTTAATTATTTCGCCCCTATCCATCTCCTGCTGCATTTCTTTCTCAAAATGATAAGGCAGAATAGTATCCAGTTCAAAAATTGACAATGGTTTTTTCTTTTGCTTTTTTAAAGCGTTAATAAATTCATTGTGGGCAATGCGATAAAGCCAGGAAGAAAATCTTCTCTTTGCATCAAACTCCTGAATGTTTTCATAGGCCTTAATAAATGTATCCTGCACAATGTCTTCAATATCTTCGGTTCCGCTAAGAAACTTTCTGCCGTAACGTTTTATTTTTTCTTCATATCGATTAACGATTTCTCCGAATATCTCAATATTGCCCGATTGGACTAAACGAACAATATCTTCGTCCGTTAATTTTATAGACGAATTTAACCCCATAATATTAATACAAACTATAGCCGATTTTATTTCATTTTACAATGTTCAAAAAAAGAGGGCGGGAGTTAAAGCTCCCGCCCATTGCGGTTAAAACTAATCCTTTTTTGATGGACTTGGTGGTGATAATGAGTCTCTTAATCGTAACTCGTAATCTCTGTCACCTCCCAGCCGGGCACCCAACCTTATGATGTGATTAATATCTCCATCAATTCGGTATTCAGCACTAGCCTCAGCGAGATCCGTCACAAACTGCTCCACTACAGCAGTCGAGGCCTCCTTGCCTGCAAGATCAATAGCATCTTCGTTGCCCAAAAAAGTGAGCGTAAAGCTCCCGGTTGGATAAACATCTCTTGACTCGAGTTCTTTCTCGAATCGCGCCTCTGTGCCCCTGACGCCTATCATGATTCCGACCACCAGAAAAAATAAACAAAGAATTCCTACTAGAAAAGTTTTCATTTTAACCTCCTAACATAATTATAGCATCTAAACTATATTTTGTCAATGATATTGACATTTATCCTGTATGAATTACAATTTCTTTAGTACCTTTAAGTCGGGTTTGACCAAAGTTTTTCATCCATGGCACGGGTATCTTCTCAATCAGGCTTACCTTCCTATCAAGGTCAAACCCGACACTTTTTAAAAAAATAGGGTAAAGATGCATACGCGTCTTTACCCTATTAAAATTTTCTACTATTAAACAATATTTCTAGGCTAAGGCGGCAATAAGAACCGTTATAATCATGATAATCGCCAAACAATAAAGCAGAGTGAAAGCCAGAATGGATAAAGGTTCTTTGGTTTTTTTATACTTCAAAAACAAATAAGCAGAATAGCCGAAAACAATCGAACCCGTAACCGCAGCCGAAAAAACCAATAAGACAAGCATCAGAAGCAAACCCAGGAATCCCGGCGGAGCAAAAAAACCCTTCTCAAACCAGCTTAAAATTCCTACTATCAAAGAACAATAGATAGTCAAGCCCAATGCCTGTAAAAGACCGATTGTAGATAAGTTTAATTTTTTCATAATTTTATTTTACCAAATATTATTTTCTTTTAAAAACTCTCCTTAATTCTTCTTTTGCCTGATTTAAAACTTTCTTTTGTTTGAGATTTAAATTCTTGCCGGCTCGGTTGATATAAAAATTAAGCATGGACATGGCTGATTGAAATGGCGTCCCCTTTTTTCTATCGCTTAGCTCGGCTGATGTTTTCAAAGACAAGGCAATTCTTTTGGAACTTTTCCGGGTAAAAACCCTTCCCTCCAAGTCCAGGGCATTGCTTTCTTTTGTCACTCTCCCCGACCAATTCTTGGATTTCTTATGCATTATTTTAATTAAGAATCAAAATACTGAAATTCAAAATACTGGCGAAGGTAACCCAGAAAATATAAGGCACCAGCAACCAACCGGCGGTTTTCGAAACCTTAAAGAATTTTACAATTGTTGCCAATATCAAAAACCATAAAATCACAATCACAATAAAACCCAATAATGGCGACTTCAAACCAAAAAACATTATTGACCAAAGCACATTAAAAAATAACTGGGCAAAGAAAATGGTTAATCCTCTTTTCTCTTTCTTCCAAATCAAAAACATGGCTATTCCCATCATCAAAAATAAAGTTGTCCAGACCGGCGCGAACAGCCAATTGGGCGGATTGAAAGACGGCTTGATTAAAGTCGGATACCAGCCCCTAACCGCAGGAGTGGTAAAAAACGACCCGATAGCTCCGGCAAATTCACAAACAACTACACTGATGATTAGTTTAACGAAGTTTTTCATAATTTTTACTATACTATTATTATGACGGCTTTTTGTCTACCTGGTCCAACTTCAGAGCTTTGAATCCATAATAAACCACCAGAGCAATAATCAAGAAATCAATAATCACGCTGATAAAGTGACCCCAGAGAATACTGATTGACCCGATTTTAAAAGATGCGGAATCCAAGCCGGCAGCCGAACCCAAAACAGCCCCGATTATTGGATTGACGATGTCGGTAACCAGAGATGCGACAACTTTGGAAACCGCGCCACCCAAAATAAAGCCGACTGCAAAACCTACTACTCCCTGGGTACGAATAAACTCGATAAATCCTTTCATAAAAATATTTTTAATTATTACGCCTTAATTTTACCAAAAATCTCTCAATTTTGAAACCCTTGAAATAAAAAAGGGGTCTAGCTGCGCGTACGTTATCCATTCCCTGTCCCGACTGTTCTCGTTTTATTCCTCACACGAGACATAGAGGCGCTCTAGAGCCTTTAATGGTTGGCTGGTCGCCCAGCCGAAAATGCGCTTTTGCTAGACCCCAAAAATTTATTCAGAGTGCTATTCTCAAATATAGCAAAACTATCTATTCCTGTCAAATATATCTTTTAATGTCTTATTCACAAAATTCAATGAAGAATCGTTTAAAATCACGGCATCAAAATTATGCTTGTAATGTTCCAGATTTTCTTCCGGCTTTTCGTTTAAAAATCCCACCTTTATCAAATTATCGTAATCAAAACCCTCAACCATTCCTACGTCATCCAGGCTGTCGCCCAACAACAAAACATTTTTTCTCTCTTTTATTTGTTCAAAAACCGGAAAATCCTTAACCGAGGTTTCGTATTTGTTCAAAGTATGAATAATCGGCTGCTTAACGCCAACCGCATTTCCGTCTTTATCCCATTCTAAAGTATTGGAGATAATATGGACATTTTTATGCAGACATCCTTCATTTTCCAAATACATTGAAATCGCATCATGGCCCAGACCGCTTGAAGACATAATCACCAATGGGATATTATTTCCTTTCAAAAAATCACTAAACTCACTAAATCCTTCTCTAAATTTAACTTTACCCGACTTAATCACGCTTTCTATGTCTTTTTTGTTCAATCCGCATTTAATCAGCAAATCAAAATGCTCCACCCACCAATCGTGCATAGCTTTTTTCTTTTCTTCCAAAGAAATATTCGGGTCAATTTCGATGGGATGATACCTATCATACATCTCAAAAGCTTTCGACGCGTAATCGGAGCCCAAATAATTTCCTTCGCGCAAAACCGAAATTAAAGAGGGAATGCTTCTTCCGTCGACAAAAGCCGTAGTCAGGGTTCGGTCAAAATCAGCCAAAATATGGAGTTTTTCTACCCCACCTTCTGCAATTGCCTGCTTCAATTCCTTCAATTTTTCCGGATTTGGAATAAGAATATTTTCCATTGGTTTTTCTATCTCTCGTTCTTTAATCATGGTTAAGGTATAACATAAATTTCCCAATTTTAAAAGCCCCGACGCTACGGTCGGGGCTCGGTTTCTGTCTTGATTAAAAACAACCGTTTTTTGAATCCTCCTCGTTCTTTGTTTTTTCTTTTTTGCAGTTCCCAAAGTTCAAATTTAGAAATACCCATTTCTCTAATCAGAGTATCAATCAGCTCTTGGATATCAACGATTTCGTTGATAATTTGTTCTCTGTCTTCTGCCTGAAGTAATTCACGAGCTTCTTCGTTTATCTTTATTTTTACTATTCCGAGAAAAGTCTCTTGGCTTAGTGTTCTCACCCGCGGCTCTTCGCCCGCTTCTCTGATAATTTCCGGAATTCTGTCCCGAACCAATTTTTTGTATTCTTTAATCAATTTCTCCTCCTTTGTCTCGCCGCAGCCACGTCAGACGTGGCGTAGGCGGGCTTTTTTGGATTTGATTAAAAAATAGCACACAAGATGATAGATGTCAACCCCAAATCAAAAAATCGCCTCACCATTTCGACGATTTTTTGCGAATTTCCGTTATCTTCTCTTTGATTTGTCTCTAATTGTATTCTTGCTTCTTTTTTTTGCCTTTCTGTCGCGTCTTTTTTTATTTGCCCATCCTATACCCATTTTATTGTTTTTACTTTTTATTATGGTTGCGACCTTTATTTCTCTTTTTAAAATTTCTGCTTTCTTTTTGGCGCCCCATCTGTAACCGCCGAAAGAGCCGTCACTACGAATCACCCGATGACAAGGTAATCCCTTAATCTTGTGGCGATTCATTATATTTCCCACTGCCCGATATGCTCGTGGATTTCCGGCCGCAATCGCCACTTCTTTATAACTTTTCGTCTCTCCTTTCGGAATTTTGGCGACTACGGCCAAAACCTTTTGCGTAAAACTTTTTCCTCGGCAATGACTCATGGTTGGAAAAGTTCTTCGGGCAGAAAACGCACTTGCTTGACTTCGGAAAATTGTTTTGCCGTGGCTTCAATCTGAAACCAAAGAATACCTGCCCGACAAGAACCACCGGAAGATTTACTTAAAAGATCGTCAAAAGTTAAAGTCAAAACTCCTTCCCTCAAAGAAGCGGATTTAAGTGAAAAACCCTCCAAGGGATATTCGGTGGTAAGACCGTTATCCCTTTCAACCTGAGTTAACTCACCTTTTAACAAAAGCTTGATTGTATCCTGGATCGGCGTCTGGGTTATGGGAATGGTTCTTTTGACCGAAACCAGGCCATTGCGACTGCACATAGTATTGTCTGTTTCGTCTTTATCTAAATCTGGATTGTAATAATATAAACTCACCCCTCTTCCCTGCTTGAATAAAATGGGCATTCTCAATTCATCGGCATTTTCCGGCAAACCCGACGGATTGTCTTTTTCAAAAACTAAAAATCCTTTTTGGGTTCCTGGCGCGGAAAAAATCAATTTTGCTTCAAAGGACACAAACTCGCTTGTCATCCAGTCATCTTTGGCCGTGGCCGCGATAACGCCAATAACTTTGCCGTTTGCATCCATTAATTTAACCGGAAAACTGGCTTCAAAAAACCAAAAGCCACGGGCCCTGCCTTTAATTATAAGCGGGCTGGAGATTTCTTCATTAGCTATCGGGGATTCAACTACAATCAAATCTTCCTTTGGGCACGGGGCGAAATCGCAATTTGGTGCAGTCCTTGAAACAGAGGAGCCGTCGGAACAAAGTTTTGCATCCGTTGTGCAGACAACGGGTTCCGGCGACTTGGGCTTACTGACTATAAACCAAACCCCGGCCGCAATAACCAGAATTATTAAAATAATTAATGCTTTTTTCATGTCTCTATTCTATCATAAAGATAATCCAATTTTAAGGGTCCGGAAATAAAAAGGAGAGATATTTTTTATCTCTCCCCCTAATTAAGGTACGCGTTCATAGCTCTCAAAATATAATCCACTTTTTTGCAAATATCCCAGTTAATTATACTCCGCTTGAACTTATCCAGTTCTAAAAGCGCTCTTAAAGTAAGAAATTCACCCGAAGTCCTTGCTTTTTCAAGGGCAAAAACACCGTTAATTTTCAAGCTCTCGTTTCTGCTTTTAAGAAGAAGCAACAACATTTCTTCTGCGGGCCTGATGCCCGTATTCAGGAAAATTCTTCCGATTTCCCACGCCAAGACACGCAGCCGCACATGATTCGGACATTCGCAAGTATTGCATTCGTAACAACCCAAAGGAAAAATACCGCACTGAAAGTTCAAAAAACTTCGAAATTCGGCAGACAAATGCCTCAATTCCTCCAAGGCCTCTTGCAAGACCTTTAAATCTTTCTGCATTTTTCCCTCCTTACGGAATATATTAACATAAATCTCCCGATTTTAAAAGCCGGGAAATAAAAAAGGGGCTGCGGCATTATAACGCCAAAAGCCCCCAAGAATTATTTTTCAACATTGGATAAGAAAATGTTGAATCTGCGTGGTGAGCAAAACGATCTTGAAGTAGTAAAAACTCTTGTCTCTGGAATTTTGACTTTCCTCGGCTTCCCGGTATTTCTTTTTCGCTTCGGCTAGTTCCTCAAGAAGTTTTTTAAATAATTTGTTTTTTAAAAGTTCTTCCAATTCTTCCATTTTTCCTCCTTTAATTAAAATTCTCACTTTTGAGGTGAGAATTTAATATAGCAGATGAAGAAATTCGCGTCAATATCTTATTCAGAATTAATTTATCTGGGCGAAAAGAACCACATAATTCTTACCATAAACTTTGGCGCAGCGCGGACAGGTGGTGTAGGAAAAATACAGCTTTTTCAATTCTTTGCCCTTGCTTTTGACGTATTCCGCCATCTCTTTGGCCCATTTACCGGCATTTTGATACGGTCCTTCGAAAACTTTAGTGAGAAATGTTCCGGAAAGAGTAGCCATTTGCGCGCCCGGAACTTCTTTGGCAACATCAATATAAATATCCGAACCCCAAGATGATTTTTCGTCGATGAGCATCAATTGATACGCTGCTTTGGCTCCGGCTTTTTCGATTAATCCCATATTCTTGACGACTTTCTTTCCCATATTCATCGGAATATGAAAAAAACTCGTCACGTGGTCTTTGACAAAAATTTTACTATTCCAAATAATCTCCTTATCCTGCCACGGCTCGGGATTAAACGGTTCGCAACACCCGGTTGATTTTATTGTTTGATTTTCCATATTTTTTATTTTAAATCTTATTCAAAAGGAATTCCTATCTTCCCGCCGGGTTTTCTATTATTAGCTCACCAAAGGGTTCGGGAAATAAAATGTGAAGCGCGGTCCTTTCAATTCGTCCATCTTCACCAATAATTACCTCCCAACCCACATCGGGATGCATAGGAATTGGGAGAGGTTCTTTGCCATCTTCTGGCCTTGGTATCGGTCCCTCGAACTCATCCCGACTGAAATAAGTTATCAAATATTTTCCTTCGCCCAAATCTATTGATTTTATGCATTCCGGATTATTTTCCGGCGCAGGAACCTGCCAATCAGGATGTTCTTGTAAAATTATGTTCTGGTCCCAAATAATATCGGTTTCTATTTCTGTTAATCCTCTCTGCAGGTCATGACCAACAGGGGTAAGCTCTTGCCTCCCTATCCAAGCCCAATTTTTCCCCGGATAAAGAGTGACTTCTCTGTCGGCTAAGTTAATTTCCCAGATATCCGTACCTTCTTTTCTGAATTCAATTTTGACAATTTTAAATCTCACTTCCTTTGCCTGTATGCCTGCTTCGTCTTTGGCAAAAATATCAGAGTGGCCAATTACCAAACCTATATAAGGAATAGACAGTATTCCGATAGTCAAAGAAAGCAAATAGCAGTGAATTTTATATTTTCTGAGCGGCTTGATGAAATAAGCGATTATCGCCAATGCCGGCCCGCCAATCAAAATCGAATAAAATACACTTTTTGGAGTATAATAGTGAATGAAATTTTCATTCAGCAGGGCTCCGACCACTGCGATTAAAATTACGAGCAAAACCCACTTTAATTTTTTCATATACACTTATTATACCCCAAAATCAAATTATTTCCAAATTTGATGAGATAAACATAAAACTATTCATCTCCAATTTTAAAAGCCCCGCGCTGAGCGCGAGGCTTTTCCTCTGTTTTGATTATTTTATCAATAAAATCTCCAATAACATTATTAAGCAGCCGAAAAGAATAGAAAGTAAAACCCACATCCACCATTTCAGTTTTGTTTTAAGCAGATTCATTTTTCTATTTCATCACCTCAGTGAGTCTAGCGTCCACAACCTTGAAATATTTCGAAATCCCGACCGAAGGATTTGCTGTCATCGGCTCATTGAGTTTTCGGTCCGCGTAATTGACGATTATTTCTCCGTTGCGAATTTCCGTAGTCTGGGACGCGATTCTGTCACCCAATAATAATGCATTCGTTCCCAGATATCCATTTGTGTTTTTCAGGGCAACCGCAACGTAATAAAATATCCAGCTTCCGCCAAAATCATGGGTTAAGATAAAAGCAACATCCTCCATCCCGTCTCCGTTTAAATCGCCAAAGGCATTATTTCCGAAATATCGAGTGCTGGTCCCGTCTTTCATTGTCTTTGTTTGGCCTTCTATTTCGTAAGAAATGTTTTTGTAATCGTCGTTTTCCAGGCAAGGGGCAAATTCACAATTGGGACCGGTTCTGCCCACGGCCGAACCATTCGGACAAATCTTAGCCTCCACTGTGCAACCGACTTGCTTATTCCCGGTAGTTAGTGCGAAGACCAAATAAACTGCTCCTGCGAGCAGAATAACGCCAAATATAGCGATTAAAATCTTTTTGTTCATTGTTCAATTCTTACCTTCTGCTTCTTTTTCCATTTTGTCCAATCGTGTGTAATAATCGGGGATTTCCTTAAGATGGGCCAGAGCGATTTTTCCGGTTATCATTTCGTCGTCATCAGTAACATTGGTCTGGAGATCGTGTTTGCCATGTTCCAATTCCACGCGCAGCCCCATTCTGAACTGCTCCAAGTCAAACAAGTTCCAATCAATGCCGATCTCATCCCCGATTCTTTTTGCCTCTTCACCTGTAAATTCTTTTTTATTCATAAGATTTATCTTGTCCTTCCGTAGTCCCGATTTATCGGGACGTAGGAGGATTAATTTTTATCTTTACTCCAGTTTATTAGTCCCAATAAAGCAATTACCCAAAATATAATGAATTGAACCGCCAATCCCCACTGCTTAGTCAGTATCCCGTAAATAAACCAACTGGCATTGCCAACCAACCAAATAACAAAACCAAGCTTGTTTTTATATGCGATAAATAATGCTCCAAGCACTCCCAGCACCGCTCCGATATATTGCAGTATAATCATAATAATTTTGAGTTAATTTTTATTTTTCCCCTTCTCTCTTTTCCACCACAATCGTACACTTGGTCAGTAATGCGGCCACAGCGCCGATTGCGGCCAGGGTCGGCAAAAGGATTGCGCCAACCGCGCCAAAGGTCAAAGGAATTTCAATTACCGATTCCCCTTTCTCATTCTTAATAATTATTTTTCTGGCATTGCCCGCTTTAATCAGCTCCTTAACCTTTTTCACCACTTCATCGCCGGAAACCTTAAATTCTTCATTATTATTTTCCATAATATTTACCCTGTACTTAGCTCTGCTATAGTTCGGGGTTTGAATTAATTATTATTTTATCAATAAAATCTCCAATAACATTATTAAGCAGCCGAAAAGAATAGAAAGTAAAACCCACATCCACCATTTCAGTTTTATTTTAAACAGATTCATT
>MHMT01000017.1 GCA_001819435.1 Candidatus Portnoybacteria bacterium RBG_13_40_8 | reverse complement strand
ATTTAATTATATCACAAATTGGAGTGTCAATATAATCTAAAAATGTGGATAAGTTTAAATTGCCTTGTTAATATAATATTCAACTGGCGCGCAATCATCGGTTAGAATTGGTACGTCAATATCAACTTTCTTTTGCCACAAATGTTGCAAATATTCATTTAACTCCACGTCATCGTTATTAAAGTTCGGACTTATTTCAGATTTCAGGGCTACTAAAATTATGTTTTGCATTTTTTTCCCATCATCCGGTGCTGTTACGGGGAATAAATAGACTTGCGGAAATATATCTTTGTATGTCGCATATTCTGCCCGCAGGAATTGCCCTTTTTTTCCTTCTAAAGAGGAAGCAATATTGAGAATAACTACGCCATTGTTATTCAGGATGTCATATTTTTTTTGTACGGCCTCTTTTGTCGTTAGTTGATACGGCAAAGAATAAAGAGAGGTAAAGGCATCGCCAAAAATTACATCATATTTTTTTTGTGTTGTATTCAAATATGCTCTGCCATCTTTATGGTAAATATTTAATCTGGGATTTTCTTTTAAATTAAAATATTTTTTTGCAAGCTCGGTAACCATTGGATCAATTTCAATCACATCAATGGTAGATTCTGGATATTTGAGCAAATAATCTTTCGGATACGAATATCCTGCACCACCAAGTATTAAAGCTGTTTTGAAATTCGGATTGAAGTGTTTTGCCAAATGAAAATACTTTGCGTATTCATTAACCAATTCATTGCTATCCAAAAACATTGAAGATTGGGGTTCGTTGTTTATGCCCATTATTTTTACCAATTTATTTGTTTTGGCGTCCTTATAGTTATAAATCCAAATGCGATTATACGCAGTATCGATGTCTATAAATCCATTTTTTTCATTGATAAGATTAACCTGGTTAATTGCTGTCCAGCCCAATAAAAAAATTATTAAAGCGAGTAATTTAATTTTTGCGAGTTTTTTTGCCGAAAGGCTTACGGAAATAATTATTAATGTAATTGATAATATAATCAGCAATTTATCCGTTCCAAATTGTGGAATTAAATAAAATCCTGCCAAAAACGTCCCCACTATGCTTCCGGCAGTAGATATTGCATAAAGATTTCCTACTGTTGAGCCGGATTTATTCAGGCTGTTTATTCTTAATTTCGCGGCATAAGGAGAAATCATTCCCAGCAGCATGCTGGTGGGTAAAAATATAATTAGGGATGCAAAAACCGAACTTATTTTAATGTTTGAGAGATTGGTTTGTAGAAAACCAAGCAAAGGATCTTTAATTAAAATTGTTAACCCTATAAAAATTGACGATAAAAAAATAATTAGAGACAAATTGTAAAAGCCGGACTTTTTGTCCGCAAGTTTTCCGCCAAGATAGTAACCGAGACTTAAGCTTCCCAGAATAATGCCTATTAAACTACTCCAAACAAAAATTGATGTCCCAAAGTATGGCCCAAGTATTCTTGAGCCGACAAGTTCAAATATCATAACCACCGCACCGCATACGAAAACCGCTATTTCTAATGTATATTTATAAATTTTCATAAATTTTTAACCAATCATCAATTGATAAATTTTCTGCCCTAATTTTAGGATTAAGGCCAATTTTTTCAAAATCAATTCCCGGTAAATTATTTTTTAACATTTTTCTCTTGGAAGAAAATCCGGCCCTAACCAGGTTAAAGAATTTTTCCGTATCAATTTTGGGAGTTTCTTTGGGAATTATTTGTATTATTGCCGAGTCAACTTTTGGTTGGGGGTAAAAGGAATCTTTCGCAACATAACTGATAATTTTTGGCCCGTCCCCACTACCAAATTTTTGGTGTGGGGATGAAGCATAGAATTGAACCGAAATCGCCAGTAAATTCATCCGTGGTGGTTTGGCGCATATTCTTTGCGCAACTTCTTTTTGCACCATTAAAATCATCAACTCGGGTCTTTGCTTGGTTTCCAAAAATTTTCTAATAACAGGAGATGTTATGTAGTATGGTAAATTTGCAATGAGTTTGTAGCTGGTAACTGGTAATTGGTAATCGGGGATTTTTAAAATATCATCTTGAATAACTTCTACATTTTTGATATTCATTATTCTTAATTCATTACTCAAAATTCTTGCTAATTTTTCGTCTTTTTCGATGGCAATAACTTTCCCGACTTTTTTGGTCAATTCAACGGTTAAAACTCCTAATCCCGGTCCGATTTCCAAGACAATGTCATTTGACGAAAGATCAGCCGCCTCGATTATCTTATTAAGAATCGATTCATCGATTAAAAAATTCTGCCCAAGTCGTTTGGATGGCTTAATATTATATTTTTTCAATAATTTAGAAATCAATAACGTTCTCATCGTCATCGGAAGAAAACTCCTCAAATTTTATTAAATCCTCGGGTATTTCGGTTAAGAATCTTGAAGGGGGATTGGCTTCTTTTAATCCCCAGTTGCTTCGTAATCTTGCCAAAATTAAATGCAGATGACTTTTGCTTCGGGTTATACCCACATAGAAAAGTCGTCGTTCCTCCTCGATATCTAGGGGATTAATTAGGCTTCGGGAATGAGGCAAAATACCCTCCTCGCAGCCAATGATGAAAATAATTGGAAATTCCAATCCTTTGGCTGAATGGAGGGTCATTAGGTGGACCAGTTCCTTGCTTTCATTTATTTCATCGGCATCAGTTAAAAGAGCGGTTTTTTCTAAAAATTCGCTTAATCCATCTGGCGGCTTGATGTCATCATAATCAGCAGCAACATTAATCAATTCTTCAATATTTTGCCATCTTAATTCATCTTCGGGGATTCCGGATTGTAAAATATTGTCTCCGTAATTTTTTTTAAGATAATTTTTATAATTAGTTTCTTTTAGAATAAATTTTAAGACATTTGATAACGATTCTTTTTGGGCCATTTTTTTGACTCTCTGGATTAATTTATAAAAACTTTCTACTTCTTTTTTCTCTTCAGCCATTTTTTCCAGTCCGTATTTAGTGATTTTTTGGAACGTGATTTGTCCAATTCCTCGAGGAGGAGCATTAATTATTCTTTCCAAGCTCATCAAATCGTTAGTATCAATAAATTTTAAATAACCGACCAAATCTTTAATTTCTTTTCTTTGATAGAATCTGATGGCCCCCACCAATTTATAGGGAATATGATAGCGGATAAACGCTTCTTCCAGTGCCCTGGACTGGGCATTGGTTCTATAAAAAACAGCCACATCGTTTAATTTATGGCCCATTTTTAAAAATTCTTTTATTTTTTTTACAATAAATTCTGCCTCCGCTTTTTCATTCAGAGTTTCAACCACCGAAATTAATGGCCCGGCTTGATTTTCTGTCCATAAATTTTTCGCTTTTTGGTAAATGTTTTTTGAAATTACTTTCGAAGCGGCATCCAGAATATTTTGGGTTGAACGATAATTCTGGTCTAAGGTAACAATCTTTGCTTTGGGATAGTCTTTTTCAAAATTTAAAATATTTCTAAAATCAGCATTGCGGAAAGAGTAAATTGACTGGGCATCGTCTCCTACCACGCAGAGGTTTTTGTATTTTGAGGAAAGAAGCTTGATTAATCTGTATTGAATCGGGTCAGTATCCTGATATTCGTCAACCAAAATGTATTTGAATTTTTCCTGATATTTCTTAAGAATTTCCGGAAATTCTTCAAACAATTTAACCGTAAGCCCGATTAAGTCATCAAAATCCAAGGCATTTTTGTTTTTTAATTCCCGTTGGTAGACAGAGTAGATCTTACTGATGGTTTTCTCAAAATATTCCCTAGCCATCTTTTCGTATGTGGTTGAATCTAGGCCATCGCTTTTCAGGGCTGATATTGTGCTGGATATTTTTTTAGCCGGAAACTGGTCTTTATTAATTTCTAATTCTTGAATTATTTTTTTAATTAAATTCAGTTGGTCATCCTCGTCATAAATAACAAAATTTCTTTTGTAGCTCAAACTATCAATTTCTTTTCTCAGGATTGATAAACAAAAAGCATGAAAAGTTCCGATAAACGGCATATTAACTAATTTATGGGCAGTTAATAGTTTTTTGACCCTTAATTTCATTTCGTCGGCCGCTTTATTGGTAAAAGTGACAGCCAGGATATTGGTTGACGAAATTCCGGATTTAATTAAATAAGCCAGGCGATGGGTTAAAACTCGGGTTTTTCCACTGCCCGGTCCAGCTAAAATTAAGATTGGACCATCGGCTATGGTAACCGCCTCTTTTTGTCTGGGATTAAGGTTTTTTAGAACGTCTTCCATCATTTTAAGTATATCAACTTAAATCCCAATGACCAAATCTTCTGCCTGCGGGCGGGCAATAACCAAGTCCTTGACAAGGATTTTTGACTATGATAGTATGGTACATACCACATTCAGAAAGGTTTTAAGACGCTTATTTTCAGAAAAACCGATTTATTTTTAAAGTGAAAACAATCCTGAGTCGATGCTTGACATTGGCTAGGGAAAATAATTGGTTAAAAAGCTTATTTTTTAACCCCCCTTTCATAAAGGGAGGTTTAGTTATTGTGTTTGTTATTGGCCTATTGATTCTGACCCACACAATTGAAGGCAGTTTAAATAATTATTCCTCTGATGAAGAAAAAGATATTGTGAGAAGAGGTTCTTTCCTTTATGCTACCCAGTATTTAAACCCGGAAGAACTGGTTATTGAAGAGGCTTATATTAATGGTGAATTTTCTGAAAATCAGAATATAATTTTAAGTAACAGCGCTTTTTTAGCCGCTTCCTGTCCTTCACCAATAATTCCTGGTCAGGAAAGAAGCGGAGTTACCAATTACGAGGTCCAATCAGGAGATGTGCCGTCAGAAATTGCTGCTGCTTTTGGTATTTCTACCAATACCCTGCTTTGGGCCAATAATTTGAGCGTTTGGGATTATATTAAGCCCGGACAGCAGCTTGTTATTTTACCTGTTTCCGGCATCAAACACACGGTTCAAAAAGGAGAAACCATAGATCAGATTGTTAAGAAATATAATGGCGATGCCCAGAAGACAATTGAATTTAATGGTTTGCCGGCTAATGGTAATTTAGCCATTGGCCAAGAAATAATTATTCCCGACGGCCAAAAGCCGGTTTATATTCAATCGGGAACTCGTTCTTATGCCACTACCGTGGGAAGCAGCTTTCCGAGGCCTTATGCCGACCAAAGTCATAAATTTCCCTGGGGTCAGTGTACTTGGTACGTTGCCCAAAGAAGATATATTCCCTGGGGCGGTGATGCCAAAACCTGGATTTATAAAGCTCCAGAATATGGTTTTGCAACCGGAAACGAGCCAAAAGCCGGAGCAATTATGGCAACCCGAGAACATTCTCGTTATGGTCACGTTGCCTATGTCGAAGCAATTAATGGCGAATACGTAACAATTTCGGAAATGAGTCTGGGTCGAGGCGTAAAAATTGTTCGCACTCTTCACAAAGACGATTGGAGAATTATCGGGTATATTTATTAAAAATTATTCTGATTGCCGATTTATATTTGATCTAAGTCTTCGCTTTCGCGGGGATTTTTATTTGACTTTTTATCGCGATTATATTAAGATTTTTATTTGAAACAAGGAGGGCGATTTGCCCTTTTAAAATTTAAAAAGGAGACATAAATGAAAAGTGGAACACGGATTGTTTTGGTGATTTTTATCATCTTGTTTTTGGGTGAAATCGTAATTTGGCTGCTTGTTAACGGGCAGAAAGAAGAAGTAAAAGAGGTAAAAGCTGGCCAAGTAGCTCTCAAGGAAGAATGTCAGGGGCTAAAAGAAGAGGTTAAAGAAATTAAACAAAAGTCCATTTATTCTTTTCCCTGGGTTGCGGAGGAAATAATTCTTTGCGGAGAAAAAGTCCCCCTTGAAAGAGATTACGTTAAAGAAAGATTAAAAGAGGCCCTGATTATTGAAGCAAACCGGAATTCCTCGATTGAATTGATTTTTTTGAGAAGCGGTCGCTGGTTTTCTTTTATTGAGGGCGAACTGAGAAAGACTGGAACGTCAATAGATTTGCGATATGTCCCGATTGTTGAAAGCGATCTTAATTATGAGGCAAATTCCAACAAGGGCGCCAGAGGAATGTGGCAATTGACCAAATATATTGCCCGCAAATATGGCTTGCGAGTGGATTATTATATCGATGAACGATATGATCCGTTTAAATCAACTAAGGCCGCGATTAGACATTTAAACGATCTTTATTCAGGGTCGGGGAATTGGTCAGAGGCTTTGGCCGGGTACAATATGGGCGAAGACGCCCTTAAGAGAGCAATGAAAAGAGAGGGAGCTACTGATTTTTATGAGACAAAAGGAATTCCCACAGAAACCCAGAAGTTTGTTTTCAGGATATTGGCGATTAAATTAATAATGGAAAATCCGGAAAAATACGGTTATCCCGGAACGGAGTCGATTAATAAAATCAAGTACCAGACTTGGCAAGTAAAAGAAATAGAGTTAACCATTGAAAAGAAACAAGCAACAATCCAGGAGATTGTCGAAAAACTTAAAAGCCGATATCCCCGGTTGACCTATCGAGAATTCAGAACTTACAATCGTCATGTTCTCAATGACTATCTTCCGAAAGGAAGATACGATGTTTATGTCTATTCAGAAAAACAAAACGGGACATCTTGAAAAGGTGTCCCATTTTTATTTCTTTTTTGGTTTTTGGTTATTATATTTCGGTTTTTGGTCTGTATTGTAAGGCTTCGGCAATATGATGAGCTTTTAGGCTTAGCGATTCTTCCAAATCAGCGATTGTTCGAGACAACTTTAAAATACGATGAAAACCGCGAGCCGATAAATGAAGATTGTTCACCGCATTTCTTAAAAGACGATTTCCTTCCTCATCGGTTTTACAATGTTGTTTAACCAGGGGAATGCTCATCTCACTATTGGTGGCAATTTTATCATTTTTGAATCTTTCGATTTGAATTTGCCTAGCTTTTTCTACTTTTTGCCTGAGTTCCTGGCTTGAGCCTTCTGTTTTTTCGTCGGTTAATTTCTCATATTTCACATGAGGAACCTCCACATATAAATCAATTCTATCCATAATTGGACCAGAAATTTTTCTTTGATAGCGATTAATATCGCGCTGATTACAGGTGCATTCTTTTTCTGGGTCGCCATAATATCCGCAAGGACAAGGATTCATGGCAGCAATTAGAATAAACCTTGCCGGAAAGACATAGCTGGCTTTGGCTCGAGCCACACTGACCAAGCCATCTTCTAATGGTTGTCTCAAGCTTTCCAAAACATCGCGATGGACTTCGGGGAACTCATCCACAAAAAGTACGCCGCGATGAGCCAAGGTAATCTCTCCTGGCCGGGCTGAACTGCCTCCACCGATTAAACTTGCCTCAGAGGCGCTGTGATGGGGGCTTCTAAAGGGTCGGCGAGCGATTAATGGTCTTTTATCTGTAAGTTTTCCAGACACACTATAAATTTTAGTTACTTCCAATATCTCGTCTCTAGTCATTTTGGGTAAAATTGAAGCAAAGGCTTTAGCTAAAAGAGTTTTTCCAGAACCGGGCGGGCCGCTGAGAAGAACATTATGATTGCCGCTAGCAGCAATCTCCAGGGCTCTTTTGGCATTTTCTTGACCCTTGATATAAGCCATATCTATGGGATAAGAAATTGTTTCAAATTCTTCCAAGAGATCTTTAGAAAACGGCACCAGGGGTTCTATTTCGATTCTATTTTCCAAATAGCCGATTAATTCAGCCAAAGATTGGATCGGAATTATTTCAATGCCTTCAACCAATTTGGCCTCATGAGAATTGTCTTTTGGCACAAAAACTTTATTAATATTTTTTTCTTTGGCCAGTATACAGATTGGCAGGACGCCATTCACTTTTCTAATGTCGCCATTTAAAGCCAATTCACCGATAAATAATTTATCCTTAGATTCAAAATTTATCTGACCAGACGATAAAAGAAAACTTAAGGCAATCGGCAAGTCATAACCTGCTCCTTCTTTTTTCAAGTCAGCCGGAGCCAGATTAATGATTACTCTTTTGTTCTGTTTGTGCGGCGGTTCAGCCCCGCTATTTTTTATGGCCGCCGCTATCCTTTCCTTTGATTCTTCCACGGATTTATCGGGCAGGCCAACAATACTAAAAAACCTCAACCCACTGGTGAGGTCTGCCTCCACTTCTACGAGCTCAGCTTCTAGGCCAATCAAGGCCGCTGAAAATACTTTATTCATAGCTTGTGGAAAACTTTAATATCTCCCCCAAGATATTTAATTTTACTTTTTATCCTGATTTTGAGACGAAAATTAGCTTAATCTATTCTTGACTTGATTTAATCATAATTGTATAATTCGAGACTTTTTAACAGGTTATTAACAATTATTAAAATAAATCCAACCAATTAAAATCCCAAAAGTTTTTCAATGATTGTATATATTGTTTCCTTACTGGTTCCGACAATAAAGAGGTTATTCAAGATTGTATAATTAAAGGTTAAATCAGATTTTGGCAGGTTTACATAACGAATGGCAACATTTAGATAGACATCATTCAGGAAGGTTTGGCTAGCTCTTGGGCCAGGGACCTGAATGGGGTAGAAATTTTTGAAATCATCAAGCATGGTTCCTTCCCAGATTCTAAGTTGTTCCTTGAAATTTTCCGGATTTTCTATTTCGGCAATTAATCCCAGTCTTTTTCCGTTGGGCTGGTTATATATTAAGAGATTATGGTTTCCCTTGATATAAGATAAGGTAAAAGGAGGGATGGCTACTTCTAAATTTTGCAGAAGCTCAACCGATGACATGAATTCTTTTTCATTTTTTAAGACCCCGATTCTTTTGAATGTTTTATTTTCTTGATTCGTTATCGCTTCCTCCCTCAATAATTCAAAAAGTGATTTGTCTGGAGCCAATGATATTGTTTTTGTTTCATTTACCGATATCAAGGCGGGAGATAATTTTGGAGTGGTTATTGGCGGAGTCGGAGTTGGCGGAGTCGGTTCTCCTTTATTGCTGAATGCCTTGATTAGAAAAAATCCGCCAATTCCTAATCCTGTTGCTATAACAATAATTAGAATCAAAGATAGTATTTTTTTCTTAGGACTGGGAAGGGGCGCCTCATAAGATAATTCTGGCGGAACCTTCATTTCTTCCATTTGGGGGAGGGGCGGCATTTCTTCTTTTTCTCTCTCGGGTCCGGGTCTGGGCGGAATAAATAATTCTTCTTTTGGCGCAACCAGTTCCTCGGTTCCTGGTAAGGTTGATTTTTTGGGCGGCGCGGGGATTTCCTTTTGAGGCATAAGTTCTCCTTCTATTTTTTTCGGCAATTCCTTTCCGGGCGCTGGAGCGGGCTTTGACAGAGTTTCAATTTCTTCTTCAGGCGTTGGAATGCCACTGGCCTCTCTCTGCAATTTTTTTAACCCCAATTCGGCTATATCGTCTTTCATTGTCCTAATTTCATAATCAGGCAGAGTATTAATCGGTCTATCGTCTTCCGACGATTTGATTAGATTGGAAGGCAAGGATTTTTTGGCATTCTTTATGCCTCTTGTCATTGGGATTTTTATATCCATACTCCGTACTGAAACTTCGACAGTAAAATGCTGATTGTCGAAATTTTATAAATTAACAATTATGATTAAGCGCTTTGTTTATTCCTGCCCCGTGATTGCGGTCCCGCAATGCGGGACCAGTCGAAGTTCTAGTAACGGGGCATATTAATATTTTAGATTTTTTTTGGCTTTTTTTCTAGAGCTAGGCCAACCTTACCATTTGCGTCTATTTTTTTAACCTTAACATCTATGACGTCCCCTTCTCTTATAACGTCTTCTACATTTTTAATTTGGTGTCCTAATTCCGAAATATGTAGTAAGCCATCTTGTTTTGGATAGAGTTCAATAAAAGCGCCAAAATCAGTAATTTTGACAACTTTTCCCTGGAAAATCTCCCCGACTTTTACTTCTCTGGTTAATGTTTTTATTTTCCCAATTGCCTTTTTCGCCAACTCAGCATTTTCAGAAGTAACAAATACTCTTCCGTCGTCTTCAATATCAATTGCTGCGCCAGTTTCAGCCACAATTTCATTTATGGTTTTTCCACCAGGCCCAATAACTAATCCGATTTTACTGGGATTAATTTGCAGAGTATAAACTCTCGGCGCAAAAGGGGAAAGTTCTGGCCTCGGTTTTTTAATGGTTTTTTCCATTGTATCAAGAATTTCTAACCGAGCCTTTTTCGCTTGTCTAAAGGTATCTTTTAAGATATCGATGGTAACGCCGTTGATTTTGACATCCATTTGAAGAGCGGTTACCCCGTTTCTTGTTCCGGCAATTTTTAGATCCATGTCGCCGTGATGGTCTTCGGGTCCCTGAATATCGGTAAGAACCCTATATTTTTCACCATCACTCATCAGCCCCATAGCAATTCCAGAAACATTCGCCTTAATGGGGATGCCCGCATCTAAAAGAGCCAATGTTGAACCGCAAACCGATCCCATTGAAGAGGAACCATTTGAAGATAAAACTTCGGAGACAATTCTGATAGTATAAGGGAATTCCTCTTTTGAGGGGATTATTGGTAAAAGCGCTTTTTCAGCTAATGCGCCATGTCCGATTTCTCTTCTGCCGGGTCCTCTCATTGGTCCGATATCGCCAACGCTGTAAGGCGGAAAATTGTAGTCATGCATAAAGCTTTTCTTGCCCTCTAATTCCATTTGGTCAAGGTATTGCTCCGCGCCCGGTGAGCCGAGAGTGACCAAAGACAAAATCTGAGTATCTCCTCTTTTGAATAGTCCCGAACCATGAGTTCTTGGTAAAATTCCTATTGCTGTTGTGATTTCTCTAAGTTCGTCCAATTTTCTATCATCGGGTCTTTTGTTGTGTTTGAGAATATTTTCGTGGATAATCTTGTCTATCTTTTCTTCGAATAATTCACAGGCTTGATTTATTTTTTTAGTATCGTCTTGATAATTTCCTTTTACAAATTCAATTAATTCTTCTTGTAATTTTCCCAGTCCTTCCAGTCTTTCTTTTTTGGCTGATACGTATATCGATTTTTCTAATTTGTCTTCTAAAAATTTCTCAATTTCTTTTTTGAATTCTTCCTCGATTTCCTCAATCTTTAAATCTTTTTTCTGCGGATTCACTTCTCCAATAATTTTTTTCTGAAAATCTAAAAGATTTTTTATATATTTTTTAGAGAATTCAATTCCTTCCAAAATATCATTTTCTGCTATTTGCGGTGTTTGTCCTTCAATCATGTTTATTAGGGTTTCTTTATCTTTCTCGACTCCGGCAATAAATATTTCTGAACCAGAGTTGGCTTTAGCGCTCAGGTTTGGAGTAATAATCCAATCTTTGCCGCTTTGACCAATAGAAATACCAGCTACCGGACCATTCCAGGGAATGTCCGAAATAGAGATAGCCGTAGAAGCGCCAATTAAAGCCGGTATAGCAGGGTCATTTTCTCCGTCAAAAGATAAAACGGTTAATATTACCTGAATATCATTTCTGATTTTACTATTAAAAAGCGGCCGAATAGTTCTGTCGACTAATCGACCGGTTAAAATAGCCTCATCAGTTGGCCTGCCCTCTCGTTTAATCCAGCGACTGCCCTTTATCTTTCCAGCCGCATAAAATCTTTCTTCATAATCGACAGTTAGGGGCAGATATTTTTTTTCGCCGGGATTTTTTAACATTACCACTGTTGCCAAAACAACAGTTTGTCCAAACTTAACAAGAGCAGAGCCATTGGAAAGCTGGGCCAAGCTACCCAACTCCACCGAGAGCTCCTTGCCTTCAATTTCAGTCGTAAACTTTTTAACATCCATAATAAATTTAGCCCTGATCTACAAACTACAGACTAGCTTTTAGCCAATCTATCTGTTTGTAGACCAGCGACGATTAATAATTACCTTTTTGAATGCTGCATTAAATATTTAGCCGGATTTTTACCGAGGTCAATAAAATCATCGGCTAATTCTTTAAGCTTACCGGAGGCACTTTTCGCAAAAGCAATTACTTCCACGTGTTGCCCCTGAGCTTTAAGGTAGTCTACCAGCGGCAAAAAATCGCCATCGCCGGTAACCAAAACAATGCTATCCAGTTTTTTACTTAACTGAATTGCGTCTACCGCTATTCCGACATCCCAATCTGCTTTTTTCATTCCGCCCGGAAAAATCTGAAGTTCCTTGCTTTTAATTTCTATGCCGGCTTTTTCCAGGGCTTCTAAGAACGCTTTTTCGTCGCCACTTTCGGTTGTCACGACATAGGCAACTGCCCGGATTAGCTTTCTGCCAGCGGTTGCGGTTTTTAAAATTTCCCGAAAATTAACCCTTGCCTGATAAAGGTTTTTTGCCGAGTGATACATGTTTTGGACATCTATCAAAACACCCACTCTTTGATCTCTATGTTTTATTATCGTCATTTATTTTTTTGATTCTAATTCTTTGGTTAATTTTTTATATCTTGTTTCATTCTCAGCTTCCAGCCACCCTAATAATCTTTTTCTTTTGGAAACCATACCCAAAAGACCTCTTCTTGAATGGTTGTCTTTGGAGTGTTTTTTGAGATGACTGGTTAATTTTTGAATTTCCTCGGTTAAAATAGCAATTTGAACTTCAGCCGAGCCAGTGTCGGTTTTGTGAACCCGATGCTTTTCAATTATTTTTGCTTTTTTGTGCTTGGTCAACATATTAAAATCATTATACTACATAATTAAATTATTGCCAAGTTAATTTTTATTCTTTATCATTAAAACCAATGAGAAAGATATTGATGGCAATATTTTTTATTTTTATCGGGGTAATTATTTTTATCCCCCTGCCTGCCGGCAAGGCAGGGGTTTTTGGTCAGGAGAATTTACCCGTCGAAGAGGCGCGGTTGGAAATTAATTTCTTCTATAGCAAAACTTGTCCCCATTGCGCTGCTGAAGAGAAATTTTTAGACGGAATTGAAACAAAATACCCGGAAGTTAAAATCAATAGATATTTGGCTAGTGATTCAGAGTCAAGAAAAGTTTTAATAGATTTATTGAGAAAACATGATGCTGAAAATTATATTGGCTTAGTGCCGATAACTTTTATTGGCAAAGACTTGATTGTCGGGTTTGATAACGCCACCAGCGTAGGAAAAAGAATAGAAGACTCTATCAAAAGACAACTTGACCAACCGAATCCGGAGCCCGAAGGAGATAAAAATAAAGTTCATTTGCCGATAATCGGCGATATTGATTTAAGTAAATATTCTCTGTCTGCCCAGGCAGTGGTTTTGGGGTTTTTTGACGGCTTCAACGTTTGTTCTTTGGGGGCTCTGGTTTTAATTTTGGGCCTTGTTTTAATTCTGCGTTCCCGAATGAAAATTTTAATTTTCGGCGGACTCTATATTTTAACCACAGCCATTGTTTATGGAATCTTAATCGTTCTTTGGTACCATCTTTTCTATTATTTGGCCCCGGTTCTTAAGGTAATGAATATTTTTGTTGGCGCTTTAGGCATTGCCGGTGGCGTTTATTTTTTAAGGCAGTATATTAAATATAAAAAGTTCGGACCAGCCTGCGATATGAATAAGAGCAATGGATTGGTGGCTAAATTTTCTTTAAAAATTCAAAATGTATTCAAAGAATCAGGCGGGATCCGGGCAATTCTAATCAGTATTTTTATTTTTTCTTTTGTAATTACGGTTGTAGAATTTCCCTGCTCAGCGGTTATCCCGGTTTTATTTGCCGGGATATTGGCTCAGGCAAAAATTTCCGGTTTTCTCTATGTGCTATATATTATTCTGTATATTCTTTTTTACATGATTGATGAGATTATTATTTTCCTGATTGCTGTTTTTACGATGAATATTAAAATTGCTTCAAGCAAAGCCATGACTTGGCTGAGCTTAATTGAAGCGATTGTGCTTTTCGCTTTGGGGGTTTATTATTTGATCGGAGTTTTTTAAATAATTTTAAGATAAAAATCACCCCTCGCACCGATTATTGGCGTGAGGGGCTTAAATTATTTTGGCATCTCTTCGAGACACTCATAGAGGTTTTTTTGGAGTTGTTCATTTAGGTTTATAAGGTGCTTGTTTTCGATTGTGAGTCGGTAATTATCTTTTTTGAGCTCTTCGTTCTGTTGAGATAGTTCCTGGTTTTCTTTTCTGGTTTCTCTGATGTAGTGCAGCAACCTTGCGACTTGGCACAATTTCTTAGAGATTTTCTTGAGGATTTTCATAAGAATTCTCCCCATTTGAATTTTATAAAGATCAATGTGCCTTTAAATCTTCCGGATGATATTTCTGCAAAGGTACCGTCTTCTTGGTCTGTTCCGAGTTTTTCCAAAAGCTTTACCGAGAATTCTTCGGTCAGCAATTCTTCTTCTCTTCCTTTTCCCAAATCCGATGAAAGTTCTGTAATGGAGATTATTTTAGGGTATCCGCCATTAAAAACAAAAAGGCGAGCAATTACGGAAGTATCAGGACCATAGGGCCAATTTTTAATTTTGCAACGAGCTTTCTCGGAAATTTCAATTCCGCATATATTCATTTTATCCTCCTTATTTCGGGATAAGACTTGATAATAGCATATATTTAAAACGTTGTCAATAATAAGGCTTGATTGACTGTAAAATAATTTTAAGCTATTCTATAATTATTGCCTCCGTGGTGAAACGGACCCCGAAAAAATTTTGCTTCGCAAAATTTAACGGGGCAAGTATCTCTTTAGTCTTTTTACCCCGTATAATTTGCCCCCATAGTGAAACGGATATCACGTTAGTCTTCGGAACTAAAATTGGGAGTTCGAATCTCTCTGGGGGCAGAAGCAAATTATTACGGGGCGGAACTAAAGTTGCGGGTTCGATTCCTGCCGGGGGCACATAAAATTTCCGCTTCGCAGAAATTTTGAGTAATTTGTAATTAGTAATTTGAGCAAGGAATATTTTATTACCAAAAAGCGGAAATTTTATTCTTAACTACAAAATACTCACACAAATTACAAAATAATTATGTTTGATTTTGAAAAATTAGATGTTTATAAAAAGACAAAAGAATTAAATAAAGAGGTTCTTAAATTTCTTAAAGAAAATAAGCAAATAGACGTTTATTTAAAAGATCAACTTCGTAGAGCCTCGATAAGTATGGTTATCAATATTGCCGAAGGAAGCGGTAAATTTTCAAAAGCAGACAAGAGGAATTTTTATACAACAGCAAGAGGCTCTACCTATGAATGCGTTTCATTGTTTGAAATAATATCAGAAGAGAGGCAGATTAGTAAAGAATTATTCGAGAGCTTTTACAATAAATTTGAAATCATTTCTAAAATGTTATTAGGATTAATAAATAGTCAAAGATAAGACGTTTTTGCGCCGGTAGCTCAGCTAGGCAGAGCAGCTCGCTCTTAACGAGACGGTCGGGGGTTCGATTCCCTCCCGGCGTACATAAATTTTTCGCTTCGCTCAAAAAT
>MHMT01000016.1 GCA_001819435.1 Candidatus Portnoybacteria bacterium RBG_13_40_8 | reverse complement strand
GTGACTGGGGTGGCTGCTGTGGCACGCGTGATCCTCTCTACGCTGTTGTCGTGGGTAACACGTTCCGGGGGTTTGTTCGCGGATCGCTAAGGGACGCACTGGGGGAGGTCGTCCAGGTCCTGGTCAGGCGGAACGATCCGTACTAGCGTTGCTGCTCCTTGTTCCTTGCTCCAAAAGGTAGACTTGCAGAAGTTCTACCTTTTTTCTTTTATATTAAAGCCAAACAGGTTCTAATCCAGTCCACTCTACGACCCAAAAAATCCTGATTATCCACAAAAGGACTTGACAAGGGTTTTTTAAAAGAATAAGATGGAATTACTATGAACACTACCCCTGCTTCGGCAAGGGTAGTTTTCTATTTGGAATAGTATTATAATGTATTTATATGAATGATATTCCTCAGAATAAAAAAGAAAGAGTTGCTATCTATATCGATGGAAGCAATTTCTATAATTATCTAAAAGATAAAGAAATAAGTTTTCCCAAAGGAGTAAAATTTGATTTTAGTGCTTTTGTTAAATTTTTACTAAATGAGCGAGAATGTGTTTCAAAGAGATATTATGTTGGTATTTTTAGAAATATAGACGGCAGTAGAAAAAGCGAAGAATTGGTTAGGGGTCAACAAAAATTTCTCTCTCGGATTGAAAACGATGGATTTACAATTAAACGAGGAAGAATTATGCGCCACACAGATAAAGATTATAAAGAGAAAGGTACGGATGTTAAAATTGCTACCGACTTGATTATCGGAGCAGTTGATGATTTGTATGACACCGCCATTATAGTTAGTTCTGATACAGATTTAATTCCAGCTATCAAGTATGTCAAATATAAGAAGAAAAGATTGGAATATGTTGGATTTTCTCATGCACCATTATTCGGGATGCAGAAATATGCTGATTTTTCAATTCTTTTATTACCCAAAGATATTGAGAATTTTAAAGAAAAAACATTATTATAATATTGAATGATTATTGTATAAAATCCGAGATTTTTTTCTCGGGTTTTTTGTGTTAAGATGAAGATATATGAAAATATCATTTCATAGAGTTTATACTAAAGATAATTTAGAATTATGCGGTTTATTATATCAACCAGATAAGAAAACCAAAACAGTGGTTCTTCATATTCACGGAATGGGTGGAAATTTTTATGAGAATAAATTTTTAGATAACCTTGCTAAAACATTTATAGATAACAATATTGCGTTTTGTGTTTTTAATAATAGAGGAGCAGAGTTTATAAAGGATATATTTAAGAAATCTAAAAAGAAAGAACTATTTGTTAGAATCGGTAATTCAAGAGAAAAGTTTGAGGACTGCCTAATTGATATTAAAGCTTATATAGAATTTTTAAAAAGACGGGGTTTTAGAAATATTCATCTTTCTGGTCATAGTTTGGGTTGTAGTAAGGTAGCTTATTATCTGGGGAAAACTAAAGATAGGAGAATAAAATCGTTAATCCTTATTTCTCCTTCAGATATGATTGGATTGGTAAAAGCAGATAAAGAATTTGCTTACAGATATAAGGATGATATCTCAACAGCTAAAAAGATGATAAAACAAGGTAAAGGAGATGAATTTATGCCAAGAATGGTTTGGGACGATTACCCAATTACTGCTAAGTCGTATCTTAATATTTTTGGTGATAATTCTAAAACAGCTGTATTTAACTTCTATAACCCGAAAGACAAATTTAAAATCATTTCTCAAATTAAATGTCCTATTTTTACAATAGTGGGCACGGAAGATGATATTCTTTTTATGCCCTTGAATAAGATGATGAAAATCTTAGAAGAGAAAGCCAGCTCAAATAAAAGATTAGAGATTAAGACAGTGAAAAACGCCACACATAGCTGGAGGGGAAATGAACAAGAATTAGCCGAGAGAATCTTAAACTGGCTTAAGAGTTTTAAATTATGAAAATCAGTAAATATCCTCAATCAGCAATTTTAATAGAAGATTATAAAAATAAAAGAATCCTAATTGACCCAGGAGATTATTGTTATAATGAGAACTTTACAGCTAATGATTGGGGTAAAATAGATATTCTTTTAATCACCCATATCCATTCAGACCATTGTTTATCGGAAGCAATTAAGACAATAAAACAGAATAATCCAGATTTAATTATTCTTTCTAATTTAGAAGTAAAAGATAAACTGAAAAACGAAGCAGATATTAACTCCGAGACAATCAAACCAGAAGAAGAAAGACAGATTGGTGATATAAAAATCACGGGCGTAAAATCTATTCACGGCGATTTACCATCGGGCAAGCCAAAACCAGATGTAATTGGCTTTCTGGTTGATGATAAAATTTATCATCCCGGAGACACTATTTATCTTAAAGAAAAACCGAAAACAGAGATTGTATTTGTTCCAATCTGTGGAACTGTGGTGATGAACCCAAGAGAAGCGGCTAAATTTGCTAAAGAAGTTAACCCTAAATTAATCATTCCCATTCATTACGACAGCCCGAATTACCCTGTTGATGTTAGTGATTTTGTAAACGAAATGGGAGGATATAATGTTAGAGTTTTGAAAAACGGGGAAAGCATTGAGATAGATTAGATTTCAGCCGTTTTTAACTCTCTAATCATCTCCAATTTCCACCTCAATTCCTGAATAAATTCGGGATTTTGAAGCGTTTTTAAGAGGTTAGTAATTATAACTTTTGACCGCTGACCCCGTGATATTGACATAAATTACCGTATATGATATACTGACAATAGGAGGTTAACATGAAAAAATTGGAGACGTTGGGTTTATTTTTTGTCTGCGTGTTTCTCGTCACGACCATCGTCGTGGCAGCGGTCGTCGAACATCGCGACACGCTCGGTGTGTACAGGATTGATGGCTGGAATGTTCGAGTAACGAGAAGTGGTCACCTTGAAGTGGGTACGATTCCCTACCCAATAATCGTTAAAACAAAAGACGGGAAGATCGTGATTATAACCACGATGCCCATGACGAGAGGTTGGGGCATTCTTAGAACTACTACGGAAGCCACGCCCGAATGGCAGGCGATTTACAAAAAATTCTTCAAAACCTGATTTTCTCTTGGGGCGTCATTGGTTTGCTAGACCAATCAGACGCCCTTTTTTTATTTTCTCAAGCCGCCAAACAGGTTCTAATCCAGTCCTGTTGCCGACCCCGCGATATTGACAAATTATTAATATAGGCGTATAATTATAATAGAATAAAATTTGCTCTTTGGAGGTAAAAATGAGAATTTCTTTAGGAGACATCGCTATGGCTATTATAGGGCTAGCTCTGATTGTTGGCTCCGTTGCCACTTTTATGGCAAATCGCTCAATCGTTGCTGGATTCACCGTAGTATTGGGGACCAGCGTGGGAGTTAGAATTATAGTCGGGGCATTTAAAAAGAATCCCTGAAGCAAGGGAGACCAATGGTTAAACCATTTGCGTCTCCTTTTTTGTTTCTTGTGACTATAATTTAATACTCCAAACAGGTTCTAATCCAGTCCACTCTACGACCCCGATATATTGACAGGATAGTAGTAATACGCTATTCTGTTTTTAGTTCTTAAATTTTAAAAAAGGAGGTTTGGAAATGTATAAACTATTTCTTTGGGTTCTTGGTTTTACAATTGAGAGGAGATTCCACCCTAGCTGGTCGGAAGGGATTCGGGCGTGTCTGCCCGACGAGGTACGTGCGGGATTAGAAAAGGGGAAGCTTACGCTGAAAAATGAATTCCTTAGAAATATCGACCCGGGATACGTTCCCCACGAAGGTGAAACCCTTTATATTGAGCTCGCCGAATAGAACCATCGGCGAGTTTTTATTTATATTAAACCAAACAGGTTCTAATCCCAGTACTACCCCGTTTGCGGGGACTACGGGACAGGTAGCGTCCACTCGTCCACCCCAGGATATTGACAGAAACTTACCATAGTGCTATACTATAATATAGGAGGTAATTAAAAATGAAAAAAATCGGATTAGTTGTCTCTTTGCTTGTTCTTTTCATTTCTTGTCTTGCTTGTACGTCTAGGGTCCTGAAGGCGTCTAAACTGCCAGAAGTCGTCATTGAGTACGCAACGTTCGAAGGTCATCCGGTCGAAATGGTCTTTGACCCTAACGACGGAGACGTAATCTTGCGCCTCCGCTTCAGTGGGGATGACCACTTGTTCGACGTTAGCGACAAATGGCTTGCTTTTCTGAAGGACGAAGTGCTTCGTTTAACTTCGGCAGACCAGTCGGTTGTGCTTGGCAATTCCGAGTACAGATTATTCTTCCTCGGCGGCCACCCCATCTGGGGTCCTTATACGGGATGGTATGTTGAACACAATTACAAGTGCCTCTGTTTCGCTGAGAGAGGGAGTATCAGAAGAAAAACCATCTATGCGTATGGGGCTGGAGATGTCAAGGACTGGAACGGCTACAAGGATTGGGAGCCAAGACAATACTAAGTACTTTTGAGCGTTATCAACCTGATAGGTTGCTCTAACGCTCTTTTTTATTTCTCAAACTACCAAACAGGTTCTAATCCAGTCCACTCTACGACCCGCGTAAAGCCCTTGATTTTTTCAGGGGCTTTTGATAGGATTGAATTGGCCAAATCAAATCTATGGAGGGTTTGGCGAGTTTGTTCTTAAAAGAGGAAAGGAAAATGACAAAACAAAAATGGGTTTGTGGGCGATGCAAAAAAGAAGGAGAGGTGACTTTTAAAAAAGGAACTGACGTGATGTCTGTCGTTCATAAGATCGGAGACAACCACAGGAGAGTTTCTCCTAGATGCGAGCAACCCGTCGGGATGTTGAGAGTCCCGAAATAGGAAAAAAAACGAAGAATAGGAGCCAAATGGCTCCTATTTTTTATACTATCATCAAACAGGTTCTAATCCAGTCCTGTTGCCGACCCGTGCAAAACCCTTGATTTTTTCAGGGGTTTTTGGTAGAATGGAGATACAAATTTGGACTTTCAACAAAGGAGGAAGAAATGAAAAAACCAGAATGGATTTTAAATTATTCAAAATGGATTTGTTCTTGTGGTCGGAAAAACGGTCAATACAATAAAAGATGCAGAAAATGTGGCAAATCTCGTCCAGAACTTGGGCGTTGGGGAGAATTTCGCAGAGAGGGAAGATAGCCCTCTCTTTTCGTTTTTTTTACACCTTTGTCAAACGGGTTCTGAATTGTTCCGCCTAACGACCCTAAGGTTCGTAATTTATTGAAAATCTGCTATAATAAAAGCAGGTTTTTAGTTATCCACACCATAACTATTGACAGGCATATCATATATGATATATACTGAAAATACATCTAAATATAAAGTAAGGTTCTATAAAGATATTAAAATAGGGAGAAGTTTGGTTTTAGAATACATTGAAAGATTAAACGATAAAGAAGCAGCAAAAGTATTGAAATATATTGAATTTTTGAGAGTTCATAACGGCTATTTAGAAGAACCGTATTCCAAGCACATTAAAGGGAAAATCAGAGAATTAAGAGTTGATTTTAGCAAAAACAGGCATAGAATTTTCTATTTTGTATTTATAAAAAAGACTATAGTTTTACTTCATGCTTTTTCAAAGAAGACAACCAAAACGCCGATATTTGAAATAAAAAAAGCTGAAGAGAATTATTATAATGTTTTAAGAAATCCCAAAATATATGAGTAGGAAAAAATATCAAAAAGCAGTGGATTTTCAAAAATATCTTGCCGAGAAATTGAAAAATCCTAAATTCAGGAAATATTATAATGAATACGGCAAGCAATTAGAGATTGCTTACCAGATTTTGAAATTGCGTAAACAAAAAAGATTATCTCAGGCAGAATTAGCCAAAAGAATAGGCACAAAACAAAGCGATATTGCCAGAATGGAAGCTGGTCAACAAAATTTTACAACTGATACTCTTCAAAAAATTGCTTCAGCTTTTGAGCGGGATCTCAAAATTGAGTTTGTTAAATAATTCTTTTAAGGGTCTATATTTCTAAGGCCCGAGATTTTTTCTCGGGTTTTTTGTGTTAAGATAGAGACATGGCAGCGCCAATTACACACATGGTTTTAACAGAAAAAGTTTTTGATAAATTTTTCTCTGATAAAAAGAGAAAAGATTTTTATATTGGCACAGTTTTTTCGGACATTGGGTACCTTGGAGTCGTTGACAGGCAAAGCACGCATTTCCCCTTGCAAGAACTCAAATTAGAAGACGTAAAAAAAGAACAAAATTCATTTACGGCTGGTCTAAAATTTCATTCATTGGTTGATGATATTAGAGAAAGATTTATAGAATCTAAGAATCTTTATTCGTTGATTCCGGAATCAAAATACAAGACCCAGATTTTAAAACTTTTAGAAGATGAGTTATATTACGACAAAATTAGCAATTGGGACGAATTTATCAAATTTTTAGAAGATATTTTACCCGAAGAACGGTCATTTAATATTAAAGAAGACGATATTAAAAAGTGGCACAACATACTCCAAAACTACTTTTCTCGTAAGCCAGATAAGCAAGTTAGAAAAGGTCTTGCCAAAGAATTAAATTTTTCAGAAGAAGGTCAAAACGAGATTGTTAATCTCGTAGAACAGACAAGACTCAATGAGAAAATTGGGCAGATAATTGAAGAATTCCATAATAATTTTGAATCGTTTTTAATTTAAGGCAGCAGATATTGACAGATTACTATTTATATGATAATATGTTGATATAAAATAAGAAAAGGAGGTAAAAATGATTTGCCCTGTTTGTAAAAAAAGACATGCACTTTTCCCGGAAGAAGATTTTGAGGTAACCGGGGATGGATTTGTTCCCAAAAATTCTGATGCCGTAAGGAAGAACAAGGAAAGCTTTGATTCTAATGAAGAGCAGGAATGTGTTATGTGCGAGTATACCAGTCACCCACCAGAGTTTGAACCAGAACAAGAAAGGATGAAATGATGGAAATAACATTATTCAGAGACATTGATTCATCAAGCCCGCTTCCACCATCAGGAGAACTTACTGTTGTTATGCATAAGGTCATTAACATATTCTTACTCGGTTTCTTAACGGGGTTGACGTTAATCATTTTTTAAAACCGAACCTCGCAGTTCATGAGGAAGTTCCGTAAGGGATTTCCTTTTTTTGTCTTCAATATCCAATTTCAGCTGTTTTAACCCTCTAACCATCTCTAATTTCCATCTTAACTCTTGAATAAACTCGGGATTTTGAAGTGTTTTCAAGAGGTTGGTAATTACAATCTTTGACCGCTGACCCTGCTTATTTTTAGGAAAGCCCTTGATTTTTTCAAGGGTTTTTGATAACATGTATTTGCCAAATCAAATCTGGAGGGTTTGGTCTTTGCTCTTAAAAAGGAGGAATATAAATGGGATTTTGCAGACTGACGGCTTATGAAATTGTTGGTAATCCTAACGATATTGTTATTGATTATGGGGGTCCAGACAAAAAAACGGGAAAATTT
>MHMT01000015.1 GCA_001819435.1 Candidatus Portnoybacteria bacterium RBG_13_40_8 | reverse complement strand
TGGTTGAAAATCTCGGACCCTCAATTACCACCACCGTGCCTTTGGTATGGGCTTTGATTTTATTTTTTTTAAAAACATTGGCGGCGATTTCTCTTAATTTATCGCAATAACAAAAAGCCGGAGAAATATGAATAACCTTTGGTCCTTCGAAAAAAGTATCTTTTCTGTTTTTTGTCCTGTCAATAAAATCATCACAAAGCACGAAATCCCCTCTTTTTATATTGGGTTGCAAACTACCGACTGCCGAAGGCGCGATAATCGCTTTTACGCCCAAAGATTTCAATGCCCAAATATTAGCCCGGTAATTTATCATCTGCGGCGGGATTTTGTGTCCCCTGCCGTGCCGAGGTAAAAAGGCAATTTTCTTATTTTTATAAGTCGCAAAAAATATCTGGTCGCTGGGCTTTCCGTACGGAGTTTTTATTGTAATCCATCTTCCTTTGTCTAGAAATTTGTATAATCCCGACCCGCCGATTATTCCAATTTCCGCTTGATTTTTCATATAGATACTTGACAGATTATTAATAATTATGTTAATATGTTAATATCTTTCAAGGAGGTGAGATTGAGAACTTTAAAAAACAGAATCATTCAAAAAATGAAGGAGGAGAAACAGAAAACCAAAAAATTTGTTTGGAGCCTCGAAGAACTCAAGGATGCGCTAAATCTTGACGCAAGAACCAAGAAAACCACAATGAAAGAAATTAAACCAATTCTGAAGATGCTCGAAAAAGAAAACAGAATCACAATTATTCCCTGTACTATCACATATGGACCGGTGGGTAGCAAACATGTCTATTCGACAGAAATTAAATTTTGGGGTTAGCCCATACAACGAGCTCAGTCAACGCTGGGCTCTTTTTTTATCCTTAAAAATCAATAATGCACCAATGAATTAACTTTATAATTTTTCAATTTCTCCCTCCCTTTTAAAAAATCCAATTCAATTAAGAATGAAATGCCGAGGATTTGGCCGCCGAGTTTTTCCACTATTTGGCAAGTTGCTTCCATTGTGCCGCCGGTTGCCAATACATCGTCAACTAGCAATACTTTCTGCCCTTTTTCAATCGCGTCTTCGTGCATTTCAATGGTATTGGTGGCGTATTCCAATTTATATTCCTGGCAAATTGTCTTATGCGGCAATTTGCCTTTTTTTCGTATAATCGCCAAGCCCGTTTTCAATTTGTATGCCATTGCCGCTGACAAAATAAAACCACGGGCATCAATACCAACGATAATATCCGGTTTACCCTGAGCATTGTCGAAGGGCTCTGCCATCTTATCAATGGCGGAACTAAAAGCTTCCTTATCCTGCAGTAAGGGCGTGATATCCTTAAAATTCACTCCTTTTTCCGGCCAATCCGGTATTTCCCTGATTTTTGATTTCAAATCCATAACTTTGAAAAAGATTACTCGCTAAAAAAGACAATTTCGGAGGCCGAGCGCATGGTTCCCGCGAAGCGGGAGCGAGGCCGAGAATTAGCGTGGCGACGCGCTGGAGTCGCCAACGCGTGTCTTTGTGTGAGTAATCTTTTTTAGTATCATATTAATAATTACAGCAGAAAGAATGCCAATCACCGCACCAGCCAAAATATCGGATGGCCAGTGAACGCCGACAAATATCCTGGCTAAACCCATCAAAATTGCAGCAATAAAATACCAGATTCCCAATTTCTTATTATGAAGAAAAACCCCCATTGCCAAGGCAAAAAAGAAAGCCGCGTGTCCGGAGGGAAAAGAGGCGTAATTCTGACTCTCGGCAATTAATTTCTTGGCTGTCTCCAAAATTACATATGGTCTCGCACGATGATAAAAAAACCTTATAATTTCTGTAAATATTAAACGGGACAAAACAACCGAGAAAACAGCTGAAATCACCATCACTCTATTTTTAATGATATCCTTCTTGGGCCAAAACAAAAGCGCTAAAAGAATAATTCCCAAAAAATATTGAAAATAATCAGCAAAAAAAATACCAACAAAATCTAAGAACTTAGAATTGTTGGCCAATCCATTGATTCTTTGAAATAAAAAAACATCCAGCATACCCAGTGCTACAACTTCGATTTTTATACTGAGTTCATCAAAGTTGTAGATTATACATCAAAAAACGTTTGTTTATCTATTATGCCCCGATATTACATATGTGGTCGCCGCTGGCGACCATCAAAGTTGTAGCACCGGGCATATATTTAATTATACTATTTATATCTTTTCATTAAAAGAGAGTTTGAAACCACGCTAACCGATGAAAAAGCCATGGCAGCAGCGGCAATTGTCGGATTTAAAAGCCAACCAGTAAAAGGATACAAAATACCGGCAGCTACCGGAATACCAATAACATTATAAAAAAAGGCCCAGAAAAGATTTTGCTTGATTTTTCTTAAAGTATATTTGCTCAAATCAATGGCCTTAATTACATCCCGAAGATCATCTTTGATTAAAACTATTTCTCCGGTTTCCATTGCCACATCAGTGCCGGAGCCTAAAGCAATCCCTAAATCTGCTTGAGCTAAAGCGGGCGCATCATTAATGCCATCGCCAACCATTGCCACAATATTCCCCTCTGTTTGCAATTTTTTGATTTCTTCTGATTTTTCTTGAGGCAAAACTTCGGCCAATACATAATCGATGCCTAATTCTTTGGCTATCGCCTCGCCAACTCTTTTGTTGTCGCCCGTAATTATACCTACTTTCTTGCCTAATTTATGTAACATTTCTACTGCTTCTTTGGAATATTCTTTTAGAATATCGGCAACAGCAATAAGCCCGATAATCTCTTGATTTTGCGCCAAAATCATCACTGTTTTGCCTTGATTTTCCCGCTCCTCCATCTGTTTTTCAACTGATTGAATATCAATATGATTATCTGCCATTAATTTTCTTGTGCCCATCAAAATTTTTTTGTTTCCTAAATCAGCCGAAACGCCGTGACCTGGAATGGCTTGGAAATTTTGAACATCCGATAATTCGATTTTTTCCTCTTTTGCTTTTTGAACAACGGCTTGTGCCAACGGATGTTCGGAATTCTTTTCCACCGACGCGGCAATTTTTAGGATTTTATTTTTTTCTCCAATAATATCGGTTACGGTGGGTTCTCCTTTTGTTAAAGTTCCGGTTTTGTCAAAAATTATTATATTCACAGCCCGAGCCATTTCCAGGGCCTTGCTACTTTTAATTAAAATGCCATTTTGAGCAGCTAAACCAGTTCCCATCATCACGGCTGTAGGCGTAGCTAACCCCAAAGAGCAAGGACAAGCAATAATTAGAACTGCTACAAAAATTGTTAAAGCAAAAGTCAACGACTGGCCGGTAATTAACCATAGAATAAAAGCCAAAATAGCAATCAACATGACGCTGGGCACAAAATAAAAAGAAACCTTGTCAACCAAAAGCTGGATTGGTGCCTTAGAACCCATTGCCTCTTCAACAATTTTGATTATTTGCGCCAACATCGTATCTTTTCCAACCCTGGTAACTCTAAACTTTAAAACACCGGTTTTATTAATGGTTGCTCCAATAACTTCATCGTCTTTTTTCTTTTCAACTGGGATGCTTTCTCCGGTAATTGCTTTTTCGTCAACCCCGGAATAGCCATCAATAACAATACCATCCACAGGAATTTTCTCTCCGGGCCTAATTAAAATAATATCCCCAACCCTTACTTCGGAGATAGGAATTTTTATTTCTTCATTATTTTTTATAATCGTCGCTTCTTTTGGTTGAAGGCCGATTAATTTTTTAATTGCTTCGCTTGTTTTTCCCTTGGTTAATTTTTCAAGATATTTGCCTAAAGAGATAAAAACTAAAATTAAAGCCGCACTTTCATAATATAAATGATTACCGGTAAAGTTGGGTTTAAACCAAATTAATAAAGAAATAACCAAACTATACAAATAAGCAACAAGCGTACCGGTCTCAATAAGAGAATCCATATTCGGATTTCTTTGAATCAATTTTTTCAAACCGGATACATAAAGCGGATAATTTACCGTCATAATGGCTGTTGTAATCAAGAATTGAATCACGATCTTGGTTTTTAAAGATAGCATGGGCATGGGTAGTCCAATCATTTCTGCCATAACTAAATAAAAAATAGGCAAACCCAAAACAAGAGAAAAAATAAAAGTATTTTTCAATTTCTTAATTTCTTTTTCCTCGGCATCTTTATGGTGGTCGTGCATTTCTTCCTCTATATTTTTTTCTGTCGCCTTATATCCTAATTTTTCAATAGTTTTTTTAACCTTTGGAATATCTATTTCAATAGGGTCATACTCCAAATACGCCTTTTCAGAAGCAAGATTTACGTTAATCGAAAAAATGCCCCTTTCTTTCTTCAGGGCATTTTCAATATTTACAGCACAGGAAGCGCAATGCATTCCTGAAATATTTAAAATGGTTTTCTGGGTCATAATAGGTCTTTCTTTTTCTCTTCGAACTCTTCTTTATTGATTTCGCCTTTGGCATAGCGTTCTTTAAGAATTTCTAAGACAGACCTGCTTTTATCTTCGCGTTCCCCTTGTTTGCCAATCCAGCGAATAAAAACTATGAGGCCCCAGACAATAAGTCCCCAAAACAAAATCATAAAAATCCAGCCAAAGCCGAAGCCAAACCAACCCATTGGATTGTTAGAAAAATTCCACATCATATTTTTTGTATTATTAATTTACTATTACATTCGCAAATTTCCAAACCACAACAAGTCTCGCATTTATTGTTGCCATAACAATATACTTCTTCTTTCTTATCGTTATTCTGATTACTGATTTTACATTTAATACCTTTAATTTTTGAAATTAATTTTTTCATATTCATTGACTAATTTGACAAACCACAAGTGCCGCTACCGCCTCCACCGCATCCGCAACCACTGACTCCCGAGGGAATAACATCATTGGCCGAATCATTAGAATCTGCTGCTGCTGCTGCATTGGTAATGGCTGAACCCTCCTTCTTATCAACCACCTCTATAACCCCGGAAATCATCCCCATCCAGCAGCTGAATTTGTATTTCCCGGCTTTTTCCGGAGTAAATTCTTTAACGCTAACCTGTCCAGGATTTAAATCAATCTGCCCGTCAAATAAATTTCTGGAAATAACCGCATTGGTACATCCACTTGTGCCGGTATCGGTAATTTCCCAACGCACAGGAATTCCGGCTTTGACTTTAAAATAATTCGGCTTATAGCCGGAAGCGGAAGCATTCATTTTTAAAACCTGTTTACCGTTAACAACAGGAGCTAAATCCTTATCATCAACTTTATCAGTTTTCTCAACTGTCGGCTTGGCAAAACTTGTTTTTATGTCGCTTAAACTTCTCACGCCCAAAACATTTAATTGGCTATTAACATTAAATAAGGCAAAAAATAAAACCAAGATACCGGCAACTTTGGCAAATCGGTAAGCCAAATGAGGACGATTGGATAATTTAACGGAAGACAAGCCAATAACCAAAAGCATTGGCATCGTTCCCAAAGCAAAGAAAAGCATTACCAACCCCCCTTGAAGAGCGCTGCCGGAAAGAAGAGCCAATCCCTGAACCGTGATAGTAAAACCGCAGGGCAGAAAGAAAGTCAAAGCACCCATTAAAAACGGCATATAACGACCCTTAAATTTAGACTCATCGGCAACATATCTTGAGACAAACCTAGGCAGGGTAAACTGGAATTTTCGGAAAGCCCTTACTCCCAGCATTTGTAGACCCAAGAAAATCATCATCACCGAAATTCCCAAAATTAAAATTGAGGTAAATTTCAGAGAAACCTGCAATCTGCTGCCGATTATTCCCAATATTGCCCCAAGTAGAGAATAAGAAACAAGCCGACCGATATTAAACATCAGATGAGGATTGAGTTTTTTAACGGTTGATTGGGATGAAGAATATAATTCTGTCCATTGCTTGGACATAGAAAGCACCAATCCCCCCACTAAGGCTGCACAACTTGAAACCCCTGCCAAAAGCCCGAAAACAAAAAAGGTCGGTAAAGACGATTTAGAACTGACATCAAGTACTCTGGCCAATCCCAATCTATTCAAAAACAGAAAAATACCCACCAAGAATAATGCAGAAGCAATAATTATAAAAGGTTCCTTTTTACCGGTTTCTTCTTGAATTCCTTTAATCTGGGTAGGTTTCTCGGAAAAAACGTATCCGCTTTCTTTAAAAATTTCATTTAATTTTTCAATTGCCGGCTTTCCGTTTTCATATTCTATTAAAACCTGTTCCTTCGCCACCGAGGCTTCGGCAGATTTTATTTCTTTCAATTCCAATAACTTCTTTTCAATCAAAACTTCGCAGGAAGCACAATGCATTCCCCTGACAAAATAAATATGCTCTTTTGCTTTGGTCATATAATTTTATTTACTTATATTTTATTTATTATACAATTTTGTCACTCTTAAAATTTCTCTTATCATTTCCTGTTTTCTTTTCTCGTTCTTTGTTGCCATTGCTTTCTTGAAGCAACTACCCAAATGTCCCTCCATCAACATTTGATGGGCGGATTTCAAAAGCCCGATAACCGCCAAGTCCTGCTGCATAATATCAATACAGTAGGCATCGTTTTCTATCATTTTGACAATCTTGGAAATCAAGCTCTGGGCTTTCTTGAAATTAATAAGAGTTTTTTGTTTTTGCGTAGCCATAGATTTACCCTGTTAAATGCCGCATAGCGGCATCCCGCACCGCGGGATATTTAACGGGGTGAATTAATTAATTGTTATTTATACCTCTACCATAGGTATAGGTATATAGTATTTTAAAAAAATCCGCGTGTCAAGAGGCACGCGAAAAAACCGCTAAAACATTATATCCTCCTCCGCTCTTTTGTAATCGTGGATTTCTTCTGGCGCAAACCAGAATTCTATTTCGTGCTCGGCTTCTGCTATGGTTTCGGAGGCGTGAACAATATTATGCACTGCTCTTTTGCTGCGATTAGCTGCCGCAGATGAATCAACGGAAAAATCACCCCTTATCGTTCCCATTTCCGCTGAAGCGGGTAAAGTATCTCCCACCAATTTTCTAATCATATCCACTGCGTGAATTCCTTTGACAATCATTTTAATCAAGGGACCGGAAGTCATATAATCAATCAACCATTCACGAATCATTTTTCCGATTTTTATATTATCGTCCGTGCCCAATTCTTTCTTGATTTCGTATCCATATTTCTCGTAATTGGCCTTTGTTTTTTCTCCCAAACGATTAATCCATTTTTCGTCCTTGGGATAATGGTCATCCATTTGCTGCTTGGTTGCCCATATCATTTCCAAGGCAATAACCTTAAGTCCCCTTCTCTCGATACGAGAAGTTATCTCGCCAATCAATCCGCGCTTTACGCCATCGGGTTTGATTAATACTACTGTTTTTTCTTCTTTTGGTTCTGTGGTCATGGATAATATTATAATCTATGGAAATTTTTCTTGCAAATCCAATGGTTCAACTATACATTGCGGTCGCATGGTAGAGTTGAACTATTATTTTTCGTACAAAATTCATAATTCGGTATTCCTAATTACCAATAATCACCCATCTCCACTTTCACAAATAGTCCACAATAGCAGTGCCCGTCGCGCTCAATCTCCTCGCGATGCCAAACGCAGGGACAAATCTTTAACTTGTCCTCCTCCGGATTGCCGTTAACTCTACGGCAGGGACAATATCTTTTTCCATACTTCTTTTCATTTTCTAACAAACCTTTAATCACCCTTTCCACCGTCTTTCTTTCCGGATTTAACCTAAATCCATTTTTCTCGGCGTAGTTTTGATAATTTTCAATTATTTTCTCGATATTTTCCATCTATTTTATGATTTTAAATTTTTCTCTAACCATTCTCTGATTATTCCCCCTGGCTGAACCCCCATAAATCCGGCTGCCACCTTATCCTTTTTAAACAGTAAAACAATAGGTATTCTGTCAATCTCATATTCTCTAGCAGTAAATGGGGCTTCGTCTATATTAAGTTTAGCAAAGGTAACTTTATCTCTATATTCTTCAGCCAACTTTTCCAAAACCGGAGAAAGCATAAAACACGGCAGGCAATGAGCCGACCAAAAATCAACCAACACTGGTTTTTCGGCATTTTGAATTTCCTTTTTGAAATTTTCGTCGGTCAAAATAAGCATTAGAATTGGCGAATCACTACCCAACGCCATTTGCCGAATTGGTCTTTGTGGAATTTATAATTTTTATATTTTAATTGTCTTAACAATTCCTCGGTTTCCTTTTTACGCATATGGTCAAACTCCAGATAAATTTTTCCGCCCCTTTTCAAATGCTTTCTCGCGTCTTTTAAAAATTTCCTTATATAAAACAATCCGTCCTCTCCGCCAAATATCGCAATCATTGGCTCCCAGTCCAAAACCGATTCCTGAACCAGATGTCTTTTATCCAGTCCCACATACGGTGGATTGGCAAAAATGTAATCGTACCCTGCACCAGAACCTTCGGTTCGATGCAGGGCAAGCTCCCCTTTTATGCTCTTAAAAATGTCCGAATGGATTATTTTATATTTCCCAGGGCTGATTTTATTTATGTCTAAATTTATTTTAATTTGCTTTAAAAAATCTTTTACAATATCAACAAAATCCATCCTCTGGCAAAGCTCTGAACAGTTTTTTAAGACCGCAATTCCAATACACCCGGAGCCGGCAAAAATATCCAAGCAAACCACTCTCTTCTTCTCCTGATTGATGGTTTTTATCGCCTTTTTAAGCCAAAATTCGGTCTCTAGGCGGGGTATCATCGGCTTTTGGGATAAGTCTACCTTACATCCCAAAAACCTCTTAAAACCCCGTTTATATTCCTTTGGACAGTTGTCCATAATTTTCAATTTTCAATTTTTAATTTCTAATGAATTTTTAATGATTTAATTTTCAAACTTTTGGCGAGGATTTGTTTTACACTGAGACAATTTCGCAGGCAAAATGCATGGTTCCGCCGCAGGCGGAATTTTGCCGAGAATTAGTGCGATTGCTCGCTGGAGTAATCGACACGTGTCGACATGTAAAATAAATCTGAGCCCCTAACCCCTAAACCCTTTCCCAACAATATAAATCTCCCGACTTTGTTTGCGCGATGCCTTGGGTTTGAATCTTTTGGCAAATTCGAAATTATCTTTTACTTTTTTGAAAAACTCTTCAGTCCCCTCGCCTTCAAAAATCTTACAAACAAAATTCCCGCCTCTGTTCAGGGCTCTTTGGGCAATTTGAAGTGCCCGCTCGCAATATTCCAATGACCTTTCTTCATCAACAAATTCAATGCCTGAAGTTGAGGGAGCCAAATCCGAAACCACCACATCATAATTTCCCCAAACATCAAAATTCATAATATCTTTTTTCAAAAATATCGCATTTTGGGGAATTTTTATTTTCATCTCCAAAACATCGACTCCGACAACCTTTTCCGCTTTTTTCGCAATATAGATTAACCACGAACCGGGTGCGCAACCCAAATCCAAAACCTTATCGCTCTTTTTAATCAAACGATATTTCTTATCGATTTCTTCAAGCTTATAAACAGAGCGAGCAGGATATTTTTCCTGCTTCGCTTTTTTTGTATAGGAATCAGTTTTACTGTAATGTAGTTTCATTTTTAAAATTATTTAATCGGGTTAATATCTTTTTTCCATGGCAAATTCAATGATTTTCAAAACCAAATCCGCATAACTCATTCCTGCGGCAATGGCTGATTTGACAGTATCTTCTGTTTCGGATAAATCCGGATTTGGATTAACCTCCAGGGTATATAATTTCTTTTCATCCTCTCTGTAGCGGAAATCTATACGCGCGTATCCCCGACAACCAAAAACTTTATAGCATTTTTTAGCTGTTTCTTCTATCATTTTTGTCATTTTCTCGTCTATATTTGCCGGACAAATTGTATTGCTTTTTTTATAGGCAATACTTTGCTTTATCCATTTTGCCCGATAACTTATGATTTTCGGCAAGTGCTCGGGCATACCCGTAAAATCAATTTCGGCCACCGGTAAAGCAATCGGCCTCCTGTTTCCGATTAAAGAAACCGTAAATTCCCTGCCGTCAATATACTCTTCAACTAATGCTTCTTGTTTGTGAATATTCACCACGTGATCAATTTCTTCTTTTAACTGTTCCTCATTATTAACAACCGAGCGTTCCCTAATCCCTACGCTTCCATCTTCACGAATCGGTTTCACAATCAAGGGATATTTTAATTCCGGATCAATTTTTCTTTCCGAGGCGGTAAAAACCTGAGATTTGGGGGTTAAGATATTATTAAAAGTCAAAATATCTTTTGCTCGTGCCTTATTTTGACATAACGCCAAAGTAAAATAATTATTTCCGGTGTAAGGAACATCTAAAATGTCCAATAAGGCGGCGACATGCGGCTCTAAATTATAATCCCCCCTGAATCCATCATCGCAAAGATTAAAAACAACACCAGGTTTTTCAATCCTAATCTGATAATAAACATCATCACCCAACGGAAGAATTTTAATATCGTGAACATTGCCGAGCGCTCTTTTTATATCCAAGGCATCGCTGATATTTTCTCTTCCGTAGGCGTTTGATTCCTTATCGCCATTAGAACTTATATTCCTTGTTAAAATTAGTATTTTCATCCCCGGTACTACAACTTCGATTTTTATACTGAGTTCATCAAAATTGTAGATTATAAATTAAAAATGTTTGTTTATCTATTCTGCCACGATACTACATATGTGGTCGCCGCTGGCGACCATCAAAGTTGTAGTACCGGGCATATTCTTAATTATAATCTTATTTTTAAAATAAAAAAATTGTGGATAATAAAAATCCGCAATTTTTTTTAAAAATCATTCAACAAGTTCTCCTTTTACTATCAATCTTTTCTCGGTGGAAAAAAGCGGAGTGCAGGTTATAAGTGTAGCAATCGATTTTTTAGTGGGATTTAATACCCAAACATCTTTCGGCTCAACAATAAAAGTCGAAATTATTTTATAATTATATTCCTTGCCTTGCCAGATTATCTGAAATGTATCTCCTGCTTTCAATTTATCCAAAAGATAAAAAGTTTTTTCCGATGGCGGTCTGTATTTCCAACGATGACCGGTAAGGACCGTATTGTTACCTTTATCCGGAGTTGAAGTTTCGGGCAATCGCCAAGCGCCCTTGTTTAGGGTTGCTTCGGTTCTTCCTTCAACAATCGCAATTCTTACGCCAATCTTGGGAATAATTAAAAGATTGCCAATCTGAGAAGACTCAGAGGCAATCTCGCCTGTGATTACTGCTGCTCCCTCACTCTTTTCATCGTTCACCTCTTCTACGCCGGGCAATAATTTAACATCACCAATTTGTTCTGGCTTATAGAAAAGATTGTATTTTATAAGAGGCAAAAATGGATAAACAATCAAAGCAACAGCAATAATAATCACCAATATCAATCCCAATTTCAAAACTCTTTTCTGGGAATCCTTCATCTGAATTAATATGAATTTATTTAACCCTTAATCTTTTTATGCCTACGGCAGAAATCATACCCGTAATCAAGGCAAAAAAGCTTAACATTAAAGTATTGCCGGTTTCCGGAAGTCGAGTAGTTGCCTCACCTAAAACTTCTCCTTTCACTTCTTCTGTTTTGCAAATTGAAGAACAGCCATCACCATCAATCAAGTTTCCATCATCACATTGTTCGCCCAATTCACTAATTCCGTCACCGCAAGCGACTAAGCGACCACCGCCGCCGCCACCACCACCGCCATTGGTAAGACTACACAATGAACCCTGGACTGTAACTAATTGGCAGGAAGCTGAACAATATGAACAGCTGTTTCCGCAAGCAGGACTACAAGCTTGACCGTTTTGAGCACCGTAATCACATTCTTCACCTGTCTGAAGTATTCCGTTTCCGCAGGTGTGGGGTGTATTCTCGCAAAGACAAGTGGTTAAATTACAAGTATCGGCTGTATTTTCATTGTCATCATTACAATCGGCATCAATTGCACAAGCGGCGTTACAACTATCTTTTACACAAACCGGTTCGCCCCAACTATCTTCCACGCAACCACAATTTTCATTACAACCACCAAAAGCATCTCTGGTCTGAGTTTTATTTCCGTCAGCACACTGAGTGGTTGATTGCTGACAATATTGATTATCGGTTGTATCCGGCAATTCGCAGGTTTCGGATTGCTGATTTACAAATCCGTCGCCACAAAACGGCTGCCATATATCTCCGCATCCATAAACAGACATCCAATCAATTGAAACTTGTCCGTAGGTAGGACAACTTGCCCAAACAGCGTCTTTAGCATAAAGCTTTACGGTTATATCACCGGTAAATCCATAGCTGGAAATATCAAATTCAGTGGTTGTCCAAACTTCACTTACAACCTGGGTTAAATCATTCCAGGTTCCAATAAGTTGATCATTAATATAAATATCAAAGCTATCCAATAAACTTATACCGTCTAAGTGTCTAATAACTAAATTCTTTATTGTGTTTGTTCCGACGTGTAAGATAACGGTTGCCTCGCGGTTAGATTGATTGTCCGCACACGAATCACCCTCGCCTAAAACTTGTCGGTAATCACAAGTGATTCCATTTTGGCAACCGCCGTAATTTCCCAGTATATTTGCAGAACTCCAACCATTTATCGCGTGGGCTAATTCTGAAGCGGAATTTCCGATATTTGCTTTATCCAATTCTGCCCAATTTCTTGATTGCTCATCGCAACCAGGTTCTCCGGGGTTACATCTCACGCTCACATCATCCAAATAAGTTCCCAATGAATCAGAGGGAACGCCTAAATCGGCAAACTCAATTCTGGTTGTATTTCCTGTTGCGGCAAAACTGTATGTATATTCTTTCCAAGTTGTATTATTTTCTCCTGCGCCATTAGTAATCGTATCCTTGACTTCTCCATTCCAGCTAAACTCTAATCTATTGTTGTCTAAAGTTGTATTGGGTCTGGGAGAAAACCAAAAACTAATATCATAATTTTTACCAGTAATAGTTGAAATATCTTGATAGATTTTTACAGAAGCAGGTTCGCCATTCAAGGGATTATCGGGACCAAACCAATCAGAATCCAATTCGGCTAACTGTAATCCTGTTTTCGGGTCACCGGCAACTCCTTTTTGTAATTCCAGAAAAGCAGCAAACGGTCGGGAAATTTCTTGAAACACATCTTGTAGAGATTTCCATTCCACTGACCAGCCGGTAAGTCCGTTTGAATTATTAAAGATGTTCCATAAAGCAGAATGAATAACTTCAGGAGTTTCAAATCCGCCGTTGGTAACTAATTCTACATTGGGGTCACAAACGCACTGATCATTTGGTGTAAAAACG
>MHMT01000014.1 GCA_001819435.1 Candidatus Portnoybacteria bacterium RBG_13_40_8 | reverse complement strand
CCTTCTGGGAATACAGAAATTAAAAACAGAGCAACTATTGATAGCAATGAGACAAATCTTGTTTATAGTAATTATGTTTCTACGTTTGTAAGTGGTGGCGCTGGATTATCGATAGATAAATTAGTAAGAAATGTCACGGGCGGTGGAGCTTTTTCCGATTCTATTGAAGTTAGGCCAGGAGACGAGGTTGAATTTTCTTTAGCTATTCATTCAACTGGCAGTAATACTATAAATAATGTTAAAGTTTGGGATAGTTTGCCAGTACGATTAAATTACGTAACCGGTAGCACTACTGTTGACGGAGTTTCTGTTGGCGACGGCATAATTACTGGAGGAATATATATTGGCAATATCGGAGCCTTGCAAACCAAGACAGTTAAATTTAAAGCAAAGGCAGCCGCGGACAGTATGTTTAATATTGGGGTAACCACTCTAACTAATTATGGTTATGCCAATGCAAGTGGGATTACTGCGGCTAATGATACAGCTACGGTAAATGTCAAAAAGGATAGTGGCTGTTCTCCCTCTCTTCATATTAATAAACAAGTAAGAAATATTACTCAGAGTTCTAATTATTGGACAGATATTCTTTTTGCAAATCCAGGTGATGAAATTGAGGTCTTAATAGAAATAAATTCAGTCGGCAATGAAACAGCTAATAATTCTAAGATTAAAGATGTTTTGCCGGCTAAATTAAATTATATTTCTGGAAGCACTACTGTTGATGGTTCTTATAGAACAGATGGGATAATTTCTTCTGACGGCATATTATTGGGAAATTTAATTGTTGGCGATTCTCGAGAGATTAAATTTAAAACTAAGATTTCTTCAGCCGGCGAATTTACTTTCTCTTCCACTAATTTAATCAACTACGCTTATGCTTGGGCTGATAAGACTTGTGGCGAAATTAGCGACTCTGCCCAGATTACTGTTACTAAGCAGCAAACAACCAATATAGCTATTTCAATAAGTAAGTTGGGTCGAAATATCAGCAAAGGACAGGCTGGTTTGCTTGATTCTTTTCTAGCTGATCCCGGTGAAGAAGTAGAATTTTCAATCCAGATTATTAATGTCGGTAATGCCGAATTGACTAACGTAAAAATCTGGGACAATCTTCCAAATAATGTATCAATCATTTCCGGTAGTACAACTATTGATGGAATTTCTTGGGGCGGAGATGTAATTGGCGCGGGCCTGGTTTTGGGTAGTGTGTCTCAGGGTCAGACAAAAACAATTAAATTCAGAGCCAAAATTGCTTCAGTTGATAAATTTGCTTCCGGTTCCACGACTTTAGTCAATACCGCTTATGTTAGCGCCGATAATGTATCTCAACTTTCGGATCAGGCCTCAATCATTATTCACAGATCCGGAGAAGTTTTGGGCACAGCGACCTATGTCAAGACTGGTGCCGATGCTATATCTTTGGCTCTTCTGATGATAATTAGTTGTTTTATCGCCTTTATATTTTATTGTAGATTTAGAGAGAACAAATTATTGGAAATTCTTAACAATAAAAAGGGAAACAGATTTTATTGTTGGTTGATTGAACTTTATTTTAAGCTTAAGCTTATTTTTACAGTTAAACTAATGCGATTTAAAAAAGTATATTGGTAATGAATAAAAAATTGATATAAAAATTCCCGCGAATACTTGCGGGAATTTTTATATTTAAATATAATATATATCTATCTTCCTTTTTTTCTTCTTTTCACGACTAATTTCCATTTTTCTTAAAAATAACTCAAGTTGATCCGATTTATAAACCCGATAATTATTAATAGGATGACGATAGGCTTTAAGTTTTCCGCCTTTATCCCAATTTCTGAGAGTTAAGGGCGTGACTCCCAAAACTTTCGCTGCTTGTTTAATTGTATAGTATTTTTTTTGCACTTGTGCTATACTGACAAATTAGTTGTTTACAATATATTTTTTATGTTATCATTATAACATAATAATTAATAATTAAATAAAATTTAATATCTATGAGTATAAAATCATTTTTTTCTAAATGGGCATTTTCCAAAGGAGGCATAACTTTGGAGAAAGTTGTCCAGAGATTAGTTTATGCGTTAGTTTTTCTTATGCCTCTTTGGTTTTTGCCCGTAACAATTAATGCTGTAGAGTTCAATAAGCAGGTACTTTTGGTTTTTTTGGTAGTAATTACCATTATTCTTTGGTTGATAAAGATTCTTAACCAAGGAGAAATTCAGTGGAAAAGCAATGTTTTAAATATTTTTCTTGGTGCGTTAATAGTTATTTACGTTTTAGCAACAATTTTTTCAGTCAGAGCCTATGGTAGTTTAGTCGGATGGCCAACTCATTTAAGCGGTAGCCTGGTTAATATCCTGTGTTTTATAGGTTTATATATCTTGATTATAAATAACTTTAAAGGACTGAAAGATACTTTTGGGCTTCTGTTTGTTTTTCTGATATCTTCTGCCGTTACAATTGTTCTTGGTTTAATTCAAATTTGGGGCGGTTTTATTCTTCCTTGGGATTTTACCAAATCAGTTTCTTTTAACACTCTGGGAACAGTAAACACCTTAGGAATTTTTTCGGCCACCATTCTTACTTTGGTAACCGCCTTGCTATTTGTTGTAAAGAGAGCAAATGTAAAGATATTCTTGATAATTCTCGGTTTGATTAATTTGGTTCTTTTGATTAATTTGAATTTTTGGGTTTTATGGCTGGTTTTGATAATCGGTCTGGCAGTAATTTTGATATTTGGCTTAATGAGAATAGTTAAACTTGAAGAAAGCGTTAGTTGGCTTGCTTGGCCAATAGCTGTTTTAGCTATTGCTTTGATATTTATGTTTTTCAGACCAATTATTCCATTCAGGCCGGATTTACCAGTCGAGGTAGGGTTGAATTATAGAGGAGGCTGGGAGGTGGTTTCCAAAATATTAAAAGATAAGCCGGTTTTGGGAACCGGTCCAGAGAGTTTTGTTATAAATTATTCTAAATACAAACCACAAATAATTAATCAGACAGCTTTCTGGAATATTAGGTTTGCCAATCCTCCTTCTGAAATTTTTACCTTAGCTTCTGACTTGGGATTCGCCGGGTTGGTGGCTTTTGCGATAATATTAATCTGGTTTATATTTTTAGCCGTAAGGAATTTTGTCAGAACGGTCGGCGAGGGAGATAATATGTTAAAGCAATTCTTGGAAATAGGATTATTCGCAGGCTGGTTGGGATTAGCCGTGGCCTTCTTTCTTTATCCTCAGAACATAACCCTGATGTTTGTCTTTTGGTTATTATTTAGTATATATTTAGCCGAGAGTTCGGTCTTTAAAGAAAAAATATATAACCTGAGGAAGTCTCCTACAATTCTCTTGGTGGGCAGTTTCTCTTTTGTGGTAGTAATTATTTTAATGGTTGGCTTTATTTACATTACAGGAACGAGATTTGTATCCGAAATAGTTTATAAAGATGGATTAGATTTGATTCAATTAAGAGGCGATTTGGATAATGGACTTAATAAGGTGATAAGATCTACCGTTATCAATCCCTATGAAGACAGAACATATCAAATTCTTTCCCAGCTTTTTATTCTGAAAATGAATCGAGACTCACAATTATCCAATCTTAATTCTCAACAGCGCCTAAATCTTGTTCAGGTTGATGCGATTAATGCCATTAATTCAGCGGTTCGGGCAACTACGCTTTCTCCTCAAAACGTTGCCAACTGGCTGGTTAGAGGACAAGTTTATAGGCAGGTCATAGGATTTGTAAATGGAGCCGAGGACTGGGCAGAAAGCTCTTATGAAGAAGCGCTTAAACTTGAATCAACCAATCCATTTACTTATACGGAATGGGGGAGAGTGCTTGAAAATCGGGCCGCTCTTTTGGTTGCCCAGGGAAAGAAAGATAAGGCCACCCAGGAGGCGATAAACAGCTATCTAAATCAAGCTTTGGAAAAATTTAATCAAGCTATTGCCGTCAAACCGGATTATGCCCCCGCTCATTTTGAAAGCGCCAGAATTTATGACCAGCAAGGGAAGTTAAATGAAGCAATTGCCAAGATGGAAATCAACAGACAGCTTTTACCGCGCGATGGTGGTATAGCCTTTCAGTTGGGCGTGCTTTATTATAAAGCGCAGAAATATCCGCAAGCTAAAGGCGAATTTATTAGAGCAATTGTTATAGACGATAATTATTCCAATGCTCGTTATTTCTTGGGATTACTTTACGATAGAGAAGGAGATAAAGAGTCGGCCATTGATCAATTTGATAGAATCGCTCAATTAAATCCCGATAACGAACAGATTAAACAGATTCTGGCCAACTTGAAAGCCGGTCTTCCGGCTTTGGGCTCGCCAGAATTGGGTCCACCAAAACAACCCGAACAGGTTCCCCTTGAAGAAAAGCCGAAAGAAGAAAATACGGAGCCGAGACCTTAATAAAATTTTGTATGAATCTTGAAGATATTAAAAACCTGATAAAGGAGGGAATTTTTCATAGCCCCAGTAAAGGCGTATTAGACCTGGGAGAAGTTATTATCGAATTGATTAATTATAAAAAAGAGGATCCTGGAGCAAAATATAAAATTGTTGTTGGGACCGATTCCGAAGTAAGAGAGAAAGGAATAGAATTTGTCTGTGTAGTTGCAGTTCATAGAATTGGGAGAGGGGGAAGATATTTTTGGTCAAGGATTTACGAAGAAAAAAAATTAGATCTAAGAAGCAGGATTTATCAAGAGGCGGTTATCTCTTTGGGTTTAGCCGGAGCTTTATTAGAAAAAGAGCTTGAACTTCGCGAATTTAAAATAGATATGGGTCAGTCGATTACAGATATATTTAAGACCCTTGAAAACGATTCAAATGGTTTAGTTGGGGAAATTATTTTTTCAAATGAATTAGAAATTCACGTGGACATTGGTCAGAATGGCCCAACCAGAGAGATGATTAAAGAAATAGTCGGAATGATTAAAGGAAGTGGATTTTTTGTGAAGATAAAGCCGGAGGCATTTGCCGCCGCTACTTTAGCAGATAAACACTTGTAATGTTTTAAAAACTTATTGGGATAATTTCAAAAGCCCTTATGAAAGAGGGGCTTTTGTTTTTTTAGTTATGATTATGATATAATAAAATTATTATGTGTTTAACTATCCCGGCTAAAGTTATTTCTTTAGAAAAAGATAAAGCTATGGTTGATTTTTCAGGAAAAGAACAAAAAGTCGATACTCAACTTGTTAAAGTAAGGGTTGGAGATTATGTGATGGTTAGTAATGGTTTTATAATTAAAAAAGTCAACAAAAAAGAAGCAGAAGAAATATTAAAAATTTTAAAAAATTTATGAAAAAAGGCATTTTATTGGTTTTATTAACCGCAATAATTTCCGGATTTTCTATTTTTATTAATCAATTTGGAGTTTCGGTGATCAATCCCTATGTTTTTACGGGTTTAAAAAATATTGTTGTTGCCGTGATGTTGGGTTGTTTGTTGCTGGCGATGAAAGAACGTCGATTATTAAAAGATTTAAAGAAAAAACAGTGGCTGTTACTTTTGGTGATTGGGTTGATAGGTGGTTCAATCCCGTTTTTATTATTTTTTAAGGGGTTATTTTTAACTACCGCAGCTCAGGGTTCTTTTATCCATAAAACCATGTTTATTTATGTTATGGTTTTTGCCACACTGTTTTTTAAGGAAAGAATTAACAAAAAACTTTTATTTGGCGGTTTGTTTTTACTTTTGGGAAATGCTTTCTTATTAAAATTTATTCCACATAGTTTGAGTCAAGGTGATTTATTAATACTTCTGGCTACTTTATTTTGGGCGGTTGAAAATATAATTTCCAAACACGTTTTAAAAGAATTACCGCCACGAATTGTTGCTTGGGGTAGGATGTTTTTTGGCTCGGCTTTTATTCTGATATTTTTAGTTATAACCGGACAAGTGGGTTTAATAATAAATATAAATAGCAATCAGATAATCTGGGTGTTGGTTACTTCGGTTCTTCTTTTTGGTTATGTGATGACCTGGTATTCGGGTTTAAAACACATGCCAGTTTCTCTTGCAACCACAATTTTACTTTTAGGCGCGCCAATAACTACTTTGCTTACTTTTATATCCACGGGCATTATCAGTAGAATAGAGATTTTAGGAGCAGGGCTTATTCTTGTGGGAGTAATCTTGATTTTAAAATTAATTTATAAAATTAAACCGCAAGAGAAAAAGTTATGTCAGGACTAAAATTAGCCGCTCTTTATGGGATAAAGCCGCATAGTTTGGGATTTTGCGGACCAAGGGATAAGGGAATCCTTTTGAAATATTTAAGCGGCGAAAATATCTCCGAGAAGAAAATAAGAAAAATTTTAGAGCAGTTTAAAGGAGCTTATCCATATTATGAATCGATTGCTAAGAGTAATAATATTAAAGATCCATTTGATGAAAGAGTAGTCAGGGCATATTGGATTGGTAATAAACTTTTAGCAAAAGCAGGAGGAGCAAAATCTCATCATAGCCATCACGTTTTGGTTGTGGGCTCAGTAACCGGCAAAATAGTGCTTAAGGGGAAGTTATTGGATTTGTGTAGAATAGGATGGGGAAGGGTAATAAGCGTAAAATGCAAAACGCAAAGCGCAAAAATTATTGTTAAATATCAACCATTAGCTGGAAAGAAAAAATTAAAATTGGGAAAGCTGACAAGAAAAGATATTGATTGGGATAGAGATTTATTATCCAATGTTATTAGGGTTGGAGATTGGATTTCGTTTCACTGGAATCAGGCAGTTGAAGTTTTAAGAAAAGAAGATGTGAAAAATTTAGAAAAATATACAAAAATAACTTTAAATTCTTTATGAATAAGGAGCCAAAAAAACCAGTTATTGCAATTCTATCTTTAACCTGTTGCGAGGGATGTCAGGTGGCGATTTTTGATTTGGGGGAAAGATTTTTGGAATTTTTAACCAAAGTGAATATTGGCGATTTCAGATTAGCCGAAGAATTACCAGACGTTAAACATTACGATATTGCCATTGTTGAAGGAACGGCCATTACCAAAGAACAGTTAAGGCGTTTAAAAATAGTCAGGAAAAAATCAAAAATATTAATTGCTCTTGGTGCTTGCGCCTGCGTTGGCGGTCCTCAGGAAATTAAAGATTATCGAGGCGATAAAAATCGACTTCTGCGTTATGTCTATCCCAATATTCGAGGCATTGATAATCCCAATGTTAAATCTGTAAAAGAATTGGTTAAAGTTGATTTTGAAATTCCGGGTTGTCCAATAAATAAGGACGAGTTTTTTAGTGTTATAAATAAAATTTTAAAAGGAGAAAAAGCGGAGATTGAACAAAAACCAGTTTGTGAAGAGTGTCCGAGAAAAAATAAAAATTGCCTTTTGCTTTTAGGAAAGCCGTGTTTAGGAGCAATCAGTTTGGCTGGTTGCGGGGCGCCCTGTCCAGCTAATAATTTTCCCTGCGATGGTTGTCGCGGCCCGAGGAAGAAAATCAATTTAGAGGCAATGAAAAAAGCCCTGAAATACAAAGCCCATTTACACGATAATGAAATAGAAATGATTATGGAAAGATTCGGAGAGAAAAACGAGATAATTAAAAACAGCATAAAAAAATGAGAATACGTATTGACCATATTGCTAAAATTGAGGGACATGCGAGTTTTACCGCTGATATTGTCAGAGGCGATATAAAAGGCGCCAGAATTAAGATTGAGGAAGGAGCAAGATTATTCGAAGGAATTTTAAGAGGCAGAAAAGACGAGGAATTGCCCGAAATCGCCAGTCGTATTTGCGGAGTTTGTCCGGTTGTGCATAATTTGACCGGTTTCAAGGCATTGGAAAATGCTTATAATATTCAATTGGATGAAACCGCAATCGTTCTAAGAAAATTAATGATGTTGGGACAGCTGATTAACAGTCACGCCCTGCATTTATTCTTTTTCTCTCTGGCTGATTTTTTTGGATATAAAACTGATTTGCAATTGATTAATGCTTATCCTGAAAGTACACACGATGCAGTAAAAGTCAGAGATGTGGGTAATAAAATAGTAGAAATTATTGGCGGTCGCTCAATTCATCCATTAACGCCAAGTTTAGGCGGTCTAAGAAAGGCACCAGATCCGGGTAAATTAAAAGAATTATTGAATGATTTGAGAAATAATTTGGAATTGGCAATTAAACTGGGAGATTTATTTCTTAATTTAAAATATCCCGAATTTTATCGGGAAACCAGTTATGTTTCACTGTCTAATTCTGGAGAGTACGCAATATACGATGGAGATGTTAAAGTCGGAAAATTAAACCTTAAACCAGAAGAGTTTTTGTTATTGGTTAAGGAATTTCAAGGACCTGATATGGTGGCTAAAAGAACCAAGTTTGCGGGAAATACTTATATGGTCGGCGCTTTGGCGCGTTTACATAATAATTCTGATAAATTAAATCCGGAAGCCAAGAAACTATTAGAAAAATCGGGGATGAAATTTCCATTATATAATCCTTTTTATAATATCTTGGCTCAGGCAATCGAGGTAGTGCATTGTTTTGAAGAAAGTATAAAATTATTGGAATTATTATTAACCGGAGAGATTAAATTATCCGAACCAAAAATTACCAATAGAACAGGTGAGGGAGCTGGTGCGATCGAGGCGCCAAGAGGCACGTTATTTTACAGTGTTAAAGCGAAAGAAGGAGTTATTGAAGATTTAAATATTATCACTCCCACTGCCCAGAATTTGGCTAATTTGGAAGCGGATTTAGAGGAGTTTGAGCATATTGAAGGATTCAAGAACATAAAACGCGAAGAACGAGCGGAAAAAATCAAAATGTTAATTCGCGCTTACGATCCATGCGTGACGTGTAGTGTTCATTAATATGCATGACTGGTATTTGGCAAATGAAATATTAAAAACCGTTCTTGAATACGCGCAGAAGAACGGTTTTAAAAAAGTTTCGAAAATCGATATAGAACTCGGTTCGATTTCCGAACACGGAGAAGAAATCACTGCGGAAAATTTGATTTATAATTTTAAACTGCTTTCCAAAAACACTCTCGCCGATGATGCGAATTTAAATATTAAGAAAACAAAAGACGATAATTGGAAATTGGTATCTATCGAAGAATAGAACCGATAATTTCCGGATGGCCGTTGAGGAAGTCGCGGGTTGACATTGGTTTTTTGCCTTCGGGTTGGAGTTGTTTCAAAATTAAAATTCTATTTCCAGTTTGGACTGCTAATTCTTTTTTATCGGTGAGAAAGGCCTCACCGATTTTTTTACTTGTCCCGAGCGTAGTCGAGAGGTTTTCAAAATCTGCTTCTAATATTTTGAGAATTTTACCATTAAAATCCGTATAGCTTTCCGGCCATTCGGCAAATGCTCTGATTTGTCGTTCAATCTCTTCTGCCGATTTCTTCCAATCAATTTTTCCGTTTTCTTTTTTGATTAATTTACAAAATGTCGCTTTTTCATGGTCTTGGTGTTGAGCTTTTATTTTCCCTTCAATCCAATCGGGTAAAATTTTAACTAAAAGTTCTGCTCCAAAATCTGCTAATTCTTTGGCCAATTCTTTATAGGTAATTTTAGGATTTAGGATTTGGAATTTAGAGATTCCCAGAATGGGCCCGTGGTCCATTTCCGCATCCATTATCATTAAGCAAACACCGGTTTCGGTTTCGCCATTTAAAATTACCGATTGAATAGGCGAGGCCCCGCGATAACAGGGGAGCAAAGAGGGGTGGATATTTAATGCTTTATATTTGGGAATATCCAATATTTCTTGGGGAATAATCTGGCCATAAGCGGTTAAGATAATTAGTTCGGGATTCAATGTTTTGATTTTTTCTATCCATTCCGGATTTCTGATTTTATCCGGCTGTAGAACGCTTAAATTGGCTTCCGCAGCCCATTTTTTGACTGGGGAGGGGGTTAAGACCTGTTTTCTGCCTACGGGCTTATCTTGGGCAGTAATTATGGCAATAATATCAAATTTATCTTTTAAGGCATCATAAAATTTGCGGAAAATATTTTCCGCAAACTCCGGCGTGCCCATTAAAATTGTTTTGATTTTATTCATTTTTATCTATAATCAAAATTCCGTTTAAATGATCGAGCTCATGTTGAATAACACGGGCTAAGAGATCTTTTGCTTTTAGTTTGAATTGCTTGTCATTTTCGTCAACGGCTTCTATTTTTAATGATTTAGCACGCTGTAATTTTTTATAAACCCCTGGAACGCTCAGGCATCCTTCTTCAGAAATAATCTTCTTTTTAGATGCTTTGTAAATTTTCGGATTAATGAACACTGTTTTTTTGGACAAATTTGGATGTACCACAAAAAGTCGAATATTTCTACCTATTTGATTAGCAGATAATCCCACACCACTATTCTTATTCATCGTCTCAATCATATCTTTAACCAATTGCAAAATGCCCTCATCAATTTTATCTATTGTTTGAGTTTTTTTTCTTAAAACGGGATTATTTTCTCCTTTTTGGATTTGTAGAATCATTTTTGCTTTTTTTATCTCTCGACAGATACATAAAGATTTTAGCTCGGGATTTTATGGTCTTTGATTGTTTAATTTCCGAAAATATTTGATATGCTCTGTCTTGGCCTATTCTTTTTATTATCCCTAAATATAACGCAAATTTTTTTGGCTCCCCACAATACTCACTAATGTCTTTTGTTAAAGAATGGATCACCGAGTGTATGCCTCTTATTGGTTTAAGTGATTGACGCAATGTTTCTTTCAGTTTTTTCGGTTTTGGCTTTTCCGACAATTCATTTTGGCTAATTCCACAATTTGAACAAAGCCCACCAACAACAGGGAAATTATGACCGAATTTCTTTCCTTTGCACGCAGCGTCCATATTTCTATTTTATCATTTTGGGATGTTATAATAAAGGTATGAATAGGCGAAGATTATTTATTGCCGTAAATTTGCCGGAGAATGTGAAGACGAAATTGAGTAGATATCGGGACAAGTGGTATGATTTAGAGCCGAAATCCATCAATTGGGTAAGAAAGGACAATCTGCATATTACTTTGGTTTTTCTCGGATATATGGCCGATGACGGGATGTACGAGATTTGTCAGATTATGAAAGATGTGGTCAAGCGGCACGAGCCATTTTCTATTAAATTGGAAAGAATCATTGTCGGCCCTCCTAAAGCCACGCCGAGAATGTTTTGGGTCGAAGGAGCAAAAAGTCAGGGATTGGCAGAATTACAAAGAGATTTGGAAGATTCGATTGCCGGCAGAACTTATTATAAAAAAGAGGGCAGAGCGTATAGTTCCCACATTACTTTAGCCAGATTCAAATACGAAGCTGCCAAGAAGATAAAAGAAGCAGGCGAGATTAACGAACCAATAAATATCGAAATTCCGGTTGAAACCATTGAATTAATGCAAAGCAATCTTAGTCGTACCGGCCCGGAATATGTGGTATTAGAATCAGTGGAATTGGGAATATGAAAGTAGAATTATTTGGTATAAAGTTTGATAATCTGACCATGAATGAAGCCCTGGAGAATATTCGAGGTTTTGTGGTTTTGCCGTATTCGGAATTCGTGGTCAGGGCGCAAAAAGACGAAGAATTCAGAAATATTTTGAATAAAGCGGATTTTTGTTTGTGTGAGGGGAGAGGATTATATTTTATGGCGCGGCTGTTGGGCAGAAGATTTAAGCAGAATATAAATGGCATTGAACTGATTTATAAATTAAGTCAAAACTCAAAACTTTTTCTCCTTGGCGGAAAAGAGGATATAGTTAAAAAAACAGCAGAGAAATTAGGGGATAGCGTTATTGGTTTTGAACACGGATATCAGGATTTAGATAAAGTCGTTGAAAAAATAAATTTAGCAAAGCCAGAAATTCTATTGGTTGGTTTGGGTAGTCCAGAGCAAGAAAAATTTATTTACAATCATTTATCTAAAATGTCGAGCGTGAAATTGGCAATTGGTGTTGGAGGAGCATTTGATTTTATTTCCGGACAAGTTAAACGTGCTCCTAAAATCATTCAAAAAATCGGAATGGAGTGGTTGTGGCGATTAATCCTAGAGCCACGGAGAGTCAAAAGAATTTTTCTTGGAGTTTTTGGTTTAATTTTGTTGACATTTAAAAATATGTTATCATTAAAAAGTAGAAAATAATTATTAATTTAAATAATAAGTATGTGGTATATTATTGGTGGAATAGTTATTGTAGTTGTAATTTTAGTTTTTTGGCTTGGTAAAAGAAAGCCGAAAGCAAGTGAAACAGAAATACGGGAAGGAAAAGAAGAACAGCCTCCTGCTGAAACAGTTTCAGGGCCGACAACCGAAGAGACAACAGAGGAGCCGATTGAAACTCCGTCAGAAGAAACGCCCAGCAATGAAGAGGACCTAACATCAACAGACGAAAATCAACCATTGCAATAAGCGCGTCTTAAAATTTATCCCCCACCAAATTTTGGTGGGGGATTTATCGTCTTGATAAGAGGACATAGGTTTGATAAAATTTAACTATGAAGAAGCTGATAAGAATATCAGTAATAATGCTGATTTTTTTAAACTTGGCGATACCAACACAAGCCTTTTTAGCTGATAATTGGTCTAAGGATTTAGTTTATCAAAATACCGAAATACCAAAAATTTTAACTCGGTCAATTTGGGAGAACGATGAGAGTTTAAAAAAATTAATGACTTGGTATCCAGGTGAAGAAAAACAAGAAAATGCTCCACCGGATTATTTTAATATAGAAAGAATTATTATTCATGATATGGGCTGTGACGTAAATGATTTGGGATGCAACGATAAAGAACGTGATCCCATTGAATTAATTCAAGGAATTTATCGTTATCACACAATAACCAAAGGATGGGGAGACATTGGTTATCATTACATTATCGATTATTGGGGCAATATTTACGAAGGTCGTTATGGGGGCAATGGAGTCAGGGGAGCTCATACTTATTATGATAAAAAATGCGACAATTTTAACGTTGGAACAGTGGGTATTATTTTAATGGGAAATTATGAAAATTCACAACTTCCAGAAATAATGTATAAAAGCTTAGTCAGATTAGTAGCCTGGCTTTCCCATACAAACTCCTTAGATCCGACTGATTTGGCTCATTATTCGGAAGTTTGGAATGCACCCAAAAATGGTAAGGTATGTGATACTTCCCAGGGGGGACTTTTTTCAATCTTTACTGGCCCGGTAATACTTGGTCATAAAGAGATTGAAGTCAGTAATCCTGATCCCGGAAAAGTTGACTTAAGTAGAATTCGTCAAGAAGCAAAACAGACAATATCTAATTACAAAAATTATTTATTTACAAACGCTGGCAATTCTAAATTTTATACAATAAAAGACGGCCAACTCCAGGAATTTACAGCTGACCGCTCAAGTTATAATATTGTCACTTTAAACAAAAATCAATTAGATTCTTTTTTAAATATTACAGTTACCAAACTTATAGATGATTCCTTGGTAAAATCATTCAGCCGGGATAGGGTTTATTTAATAGAAAACAATAAACGTAGGCCAATCTTATCTCAAAGACTTTTTAATCTAAAAAAATTTAAATGGAACAAAGTAGTCTCTTTGTCTGACAGAGATTTGGCCGTCTATCCCTTATCTTTAGCGGTTGCTTATCCGGACGGCTCTTTAATTAAGGGGACGGCGCCGGATGTATATCTGATTGAAAAAGAAAAAAGAAGATTAATTACTTCCCAGTTGATTTTTAATAATCGAGGTTTTAAATGGAATAATGTTCTAAAAATCACAGATGAAGAATTATTGAGTCATCCTATCGGCGAAGCAGTTCTTTTAAAAGACGGCACATTGGCTAAGGGGCCGAGTCCGGAAATATATTATATAAGGAGCGAGAAAAAGCACTGGATAAAAAGCGTGGATGTTTTTTTGAATCTCGGTTTTAAATGGCAAAATGTAGTTAAAATATCGAACAACGAAATTAATCAATATGCCCTCGGCGCGGCTATTGGATCGGTTGATGATTTTAATAATTTAGATAAAGAAGAAATTATTAAAAAAGAAGAAGCTAACAAAGAACCGATAATCAGAGTTGGTATTTATTCAAATGAGGTTGGCAAGATTTTTAAAATAAAAGCCAACGGTCCTTATGAAATTTATAAAAACGGAGAATTTTTAACTCTTAAAAATAAAGATGAGGTTTTTGAATTAAAAACCGATAGCCAAAATATTTTTAAATTTGTTCCCAAAACAGATAACACTATTTTTGAACTTTTATCTTATCAGGATATTCCCCAATGGAATTCGGATTTAAATGATAATCTTTTCAGGGGCAATATAGAAGTTAAATATTCAAATATTTCTAAAAAAACCTGGGTGATTAACGAGCTTAATTTAGAAAACTATCTTAGGGGAATTGCCGAAGCATTGGACGAACATCCCGATGAATATTTGAAAGCTTTAATTATTGCTGCTAGAAGTTATGCTATTTTTCATATAGAAAATGGCGGTAAATATCAGAATGAAATATTCCATATTCGCAATTGGTCTAATGATCAGCTTTATAAAGGATATGGATTTGAGAAAAGGGCCCCGAATATAGTAAAAGTGGCCGGAGGAATAAGTGGAGTTGTTATAACCTATAATAATAAAACAATGCGAGGATTATATTCTTCTGATTCCGGTGGCATAACCAAAGATGCCTGTAAGGTCTGGGGCGGTGTCTTTTGCGGGAGTGACTATGGATATTTGAGGGGTGGGATTAAAGACCCAGCCGGGACAGAACATACTCAATCAGCAATTTTAGCCAGTCATGGAGTCGGAATTAGTGCAACCGGAGCCAGAATATTGGCCAATCAGGGAAAAACCTATCAGGAAATTTTGAAATATTATTATCCGGGAATTGAAATTAAGAAAATATATTAATGTTTCCAAAAGTTTTTATAATAGTTTTACATTATCAAAATTGGGGCGATACCAATGAATGCTTAAAATCGTTGGAAAAATTGGATTATCCTAATTTTGAAAAAATAGTAATTGATAACGATAAATATAACCGCGGATTTGCCGGCGGAAATAATCTCGGAATAAAAAAGGCGATGGAAAAGAACGCGGATTATATTTTACTTTTAAACAATGATACAGTTGTTGAACCGGATTTTTTAAGAAAGCTAGTTGGGGCGGGTGAGAACAATGAAAGAGCGGGAATTCTAGGACCACTGATTTATGAGTACGGAACAGATAAAATTCATTTCGCTGGCGGCAAGATAAATTGGCTTTATACAAAAGGAAGACACGTGACCAGGGCCACTGACTATATAACTGGTGCGTGTCTTTTAATAAAGCGGAAAGTGATTGAGGAAATCGGATTAATGGATGAGGATTACTTTCTCTATTGCGAAGATGTAGATTGGTGCTTAAAAGCCCGTAAAAGAGGTTTCTCCTGCTTAGTGGTCCTAGACAGCAAGATAAGCCACAAGGTGTCTAAAAACGCAAAAATCGAGTCATTTTCCTATATCTATTACCATACCAGGAACGGATTGCTTTTAGCCAGGAAAAATGCCTCAATTTTTATCCAACTTTTGGCCTATAAGATCAGTTTTTTGATTTATTTGAAGCAAGTAATTAAATTGTTGTTTTTCCCTCAAAAACGTATCTGGGCAAAGGCGATTATGAGAGGGATAGAAGATTTTTATAGAGGGAGATTTGGTAAATATGAAAATAGGAATTGATTGTCATAATTTGGAAGGAAAGAGAACGGGAGCAGCAAGATATTTGATGAATTTATTAAAATATTGGGCAGAGGCGAATGCCGAATTTATTTTGTATTTTAAAAATCAAATCCCAGACGATATTCCCGAGAGTAAAAATTTTCAGAAGAAAATTTTGAAAAGCGGAAGTAATTTTTGGTTCGAGCATATTTTATTACTAAAGGCAATAAAAAAAGATGGAATTGGTATTTTTTTCTCACCGTCTTATGTATTGCCATTAAAAATTCCTAAGAATATCAAGACCGTAGTGGCGATTCACGATATTTCTTACGAAGCTCATCCTGAATGGTATTCTTGGCAGAACAGAATTTTGTTGAAATGGATTTCCAAGAAATCAGCCAAGAAAGCGGATATGATTTTTGTTTGTTCGGAATTCACTAAGAATGAAATACTAAAATATTATAAGGTTGAATCCGAAAAGGTTTTTATTATTCCCTTGGGCGTCGGAGAAGAATTTGCTCCTCGTAATTCCGATGAGGGCACGGCATATGGAATTAAGGATAAGTTTATTTTTTATGTAGGTGCGATTTTTAACCGCAGATTTATTCCAGAAATAATTGAAGCATTTAAGAAAACTACCACAAGATTACCCGAATATCAGTTTTTGATTAGCGGGCCGAATTATACTCATCCCTTTATTGATATTGCTAGTTTAATCAAAAAAATAAATCAGGAAATTGGCCGTGAGGCAATTCTTTATATCGATTACGTGAACGATAAGGATTTGGTTAATCTTTATAACGAAGCTGATTTATTTATTTGGCTTTCATCCTACGAGGGCTTTGGTTTGCCACCATTGGAGGCAATGGCTTGCGGTACGCCAATAATAACCACAAAAATGGCTTCTTTACCAGAAGTGGTTGGTGATGCAGCCTTATTCGTTGAAAATCCAAAAGACATAGATGAGATAAACCATAAAATTTATAAAGTGCTGAGCGATGAAAAAACAAGAAGCTGGTTAATTCAAGAAGGTTTAAAGCAGGCGCAAAAATTTTCCTGGCAGAAGACAGCAGAGATTACTTTTGGGCTTCTCTTGGAATAGAAAAAGGGGACGCGTTCTTTAACAGAACGAGTCCCCTGGAGATATTTAGGCCTCCGCATCAAAGGAATGAGAAAGGAATATAAGGAACCAACTGGCTAGTATAGTAAAGACAGACATTTCAAGGATCCATTCTGCAAATTCTTTTTTGGTGTGTTTTTGGCAAAATGCGCTCTTTATAAATGCGGTCGCCATTTCGTTGTCATTTTTAGAAATTTCTCGTCCGGATCGTATCATGTTGCATTGGTAGTGAATCATTTCGTCATACCTGGCATCTGCATCTTGAAGGTCTGTTTCTTTCTGCCATCGTTGAAAGTTTTTTTCGAAGTTTAAGAGAAAGTGTACAGGTATAGCCAATACCGGTGCCCAATATACGGGAATAAGGAACCAAAAACGCCAATCGCCATTAAGACATAATCCAATGGCCCCACTAATGAACGCGAAAATCATACCGATAAGCAGGACCTTAATTCTGGGATGCATAGCTACCTCCTTTTAAATTTTTAAATTATCCTTAATTCAGGACATTGTTAATTTTATCATATATATGAAAGTTTGTCAAGTATTTTCCGACAAAAATCAAGTCTCATTTTATATTATATTAGTCCTTGAGATTTTAACCGTGATTTTTACAAGCATCGGCGTTTTTCCGCGCGAAGCTGTTTTGGTGATGACCGGTATAGTAGTTTTTTATTTTATTTTTAGCAGAGCAGAGGACAGTTTGATTTTGTTTATTCTCTCCATTCCATTATTCGTGGCTTTGCCGATTACCGATACTTTTGATACAATGGCAAATTGGCGGATTTTGCTGGCAATTT